>JBBSGD010000008.1:0-63261 GCA_038254435.1 Actinomycetota bacterium | reverse complement strand
GTCCGCCAGTCTTGGTCGCGCACCGAGTCGCTGCCGACTTCGCGCTGCAGTGCTCCACGACGGCATCAAGAGTGTGGCCGTTCACGGTCGAGAGGCTAATCTCCGCTTCTTGCCAAATCTACTGAGGGATTTGGGTAGCTACCGAGATTCCCACGTTCGCTTGAATACCGCCCCTCCGAACATGAAACACATAGCATCCCGATCGAGGAAACGTAAATTCGGATCCCCACTCGTCCCCACTACCCGGCAGTGACTGCATTGAGTGCTTCTGAAGCTAGTTGGGTGCTATACGGTCGCCGTTTCTGTCCGTCGCCAATATGTGAAGATTGCCCTTGCTCGCAAGCTTCCACAGGATCTTGAGCCTACGATGTCTTACAGGTAACCCAGGCGAAAAAACCAGTGCAGTAACCCCCCCTCGATGCAATATGGTCAGCCCATGTCGGAAGCGTTCGTGGGGGCTTGCTTGGGTACACCCATATGGTGGTCTTATCCAACCTGTTCCCCCAGCTCTAGATGTTGCGGGTGAGTTGGGGCTAGTGGCTCCCTGGCTAGTGGGCCCCTGGCATGCCGCGATGAATAAGAGCGACACGAGCGCTACTTGGAATAGCCCCTTTGGCACATTCATATAGTTTCCCACAGCAACTGCGACGCCAATTGCCTGGCGCATCTACCAAGGCACCGTTTCGTGCCATCTCAGTCATGCTGGCGTTGCCGCAAGCGTACTGCGTGCCGCAAGCACAGGTGCACACCTTGCCATTGTTCTGGCAATCTCTACAGTTGACGATACGACCTCCCTCGCAGCAGCCCCATGTGTACCCTGTCCATGACCAACCGACCGGACACTTGTTGTCGCTGCACCTACACGCACAGCATTGTAATGAGAGCATGCAGTTCCAGTGCAACAGGCCAATGCGTCCACAGCTGCGCGCGCTTTACCCCCTAATGCTAATTCTCCCAATCCCAACGTAATGATCGCCGCCGAAGCTCGCGCCAGTAAGCTCCTTCTGGACGTCCGTTCGTACAAGCCATCCGCCAAGCCTGCTACGCAACTCGGTGAACTCTCTCTAACTGTCTTCTCGTTTTCTTCCATCAAGGACCCACCTTTCAATGAAGCACCGCCTTCCGTCCACCGCGAGGACTCAAGCCTTGGCCGCTTGGCTACCTCCCTTCCCGCCCGGTGCTATCTCAACTACTTACGCGAGAGATGATTGTTCCAAGAATCGCCCCAACCCAGAGGAAGATAGCGACCGGTCCGAGGAGTTTCCATAGTTGGACATGCTGATAACCCCAGTACATCGAGCCGTCTGAGTTCGCCCTTGCTCCGATCCAGGCGGTTGTTGAACACCGTGCCGCGCCGTAGGTACCCAGAAGAAAGGCGCCGAGATACGGATCCCCAGTGGAAGCGGCGGCGATCGTAAGGACCACCTGGCCGCAACTCGCTATGCGTGTGCCAATGCCCGGGCCCAGGAGGAGTCCGTACAGGGCTAACGGTGACGCCGCCGGGTAAGCGGTACCGCCAGGTTGTAGGGACTTGACGCTTAGTTGCCGGAAGCGGCAGGCGGACGTAGCCCAGTTCCATGGCTCCGTATGAAATAGCGAGAGCCAATGAGCTGATGGCCTCGTTCGACTAATGTGGAGTCCATTTTTTCCTTCGGCGACTCAGGCCACCTGATTGTTCAACCCGCTTACAGACGCGAGTGTCGCTCGCAATCTTCGAGGATAACTACATCGGCGGTCCTCGACCGCCCTGTGCGACCGAGTTCGGGATCGAGGTCTCCGGCACCGCGTGAGCGGCTCAACTGCGAAGGTCGTCGGGATGAGAGGCGTCTGTGAACTCCCTGAAGACGCCGGTGACCAGGTAGGAGACCTGTTCGCCAATGTCCACGGCGTGGTCACCGATACGCTCGAGGTAGCGGGCGACGAGCAACAAGTGGGTTGCCCACTCGAAGCTCTCCGGATCGCCCATGTACTCCCGCAGATGGTCAAGCATGGTCCGGTTCAGGGTGTCGAGTGCGTCGTCTTTGAACGGCAGTTCCTCGGCGAGATCGCCGTCGCGATCGGTGAATGCCCGCAACCCCATGTCGATCATCTCATCGGCCCGCTCGCCCATCTCCGTCAAGGTTCTGAGCATCGCGGTCTCGGTGGGATAGGGATGGCGGTTTAGCACGAACTTCGCGATGTTCACGCACAGATCGCCCATCCGCTCCAGATGGAGGTTGGAGTGCAGGATCGCGCTGATCAGCCTCAGGTCTCCAGCTACCGGCGTCTGCAACGCGATCAGATTGAGGACGCGCGTGTCGGTGGCCAGATAGATCCCATCCACGGGATCATCTTGGGCGATCACGGTCTCGGCCAGCTCGACCTTGCGGCGAGCCAGTGCCTCGGTGACTCGGGCCAGCTGCCGGCGCACGAGCGAGCCCTCCGAAATGAGCCCCTGCTCGGCACTCTGCAGCTCCGCTGCGAAATCGATGCGGGGCATCAGGCTCCCTTCTCCGCGAGCCAGCTATCCGGAGCGATCGGTACGCTCCTCGCTGGGCTTGGTAACCAACTCTTCGGCGTTGCCGTAGTCCACCGGCCTCAGCCGTATCTGCCCGTAACGTACTGCTCGGTCCGCTCATCTCTGGGGTTGGTGAACATCTTCTCGGTCGAGTCCACCTCGATCAGTTCGCCGCCGAGCATGAATGCGGTCGTGTCGGCGACACGTGCCGCCTGTTGCATGTTGTGGGTGACAAGCGCGATCGTCACCTTCTTCTTCAACTGACCAATGAGCTCTTCGATCTTCAGCGTTGCCACGGGATCGAGTGCAGAGCAGGGCTCATCCATGAGAAGGACATCAGGCTCGACGGCCAGGGCGCGAGCGATACACAAACGTTGCTGCTGACCGCCCGAGAGGCTCACGCCGGGGTTCGTGAGCCTCTCTTTGACCTCTTCCCAGAGTCCGGCGCTCTCGAAGGCTCTCTCGACCCGCTCGGCCCGCTCCCTACGAGGCGTGCCCGTGAACCTCAGACCGGCCGCGACATTGTCGAAGATCGACATGGTGGGGAAGGGATTCGGCTTTTGGAAGACCATACCCACGAGCCGCCGAACGGAGACGGCATCAACCTCCGAGGACTGAAGATCGATGTCGTCGAGCAAGACCCTGCCCTCTGAACGAGCGCCGGGGATCTCTTCGTGCATGCGGTTGATACACCGAACCATGGTCGACTTACCGCAACCCGAGGGCCCGATGATTCCCATCACGCGACCTGGCTCGAAGCTCAAGTTGATATCCCGGACGGCGTGGTGGTTGCGGTAGAAGGCGTTCAGACCCTCGAGCCGCACCCGGCGCGTAGAGTCAGTCGCGTCCGAAGGCTGCGCATCCCCAGAGGCGATCGTCACATGGCGACTAGGTTCCATCCGCTCGGGACACCGGCGCTCGGTCGTTTCTCCACTGTGGGCCACGTTCAGATCTCCTTGATCCAGGTTCACGATCGGGCCCTCCCTGCTTGCCGTCATTGCCTGCCGGCGGCGATGCGTCGCCGAGCCTGGGCTGAGAACAAGCGAGCAACGATATTCACCACGAAGACGAACACAATCAAGACAAGGGCTGCCGCCCACGCCTGCGCGTGCTTGGCCGGCTCCGGTGACTCGGAGAATTGAAAGATGGTCACCGGAATGTTCGGCAGCACTTGCGATGGATCGGTCTGTACCAGGTTGGGGAAGATGGAGGATGTGAACAGGAGAGGAGCTGTCTCACCGGCGGCGCGAGCAACCGCTAGTAGAGCGCTCGTAATCAAGCCCCCCAAGGCCGTTGGGATGATCACGGTGAGCATCGTCCTCCAGCGGCTCGCCCCGAGGGCCAGTCCCGCTTCTTTGACGGCGTCCGGTACCAGGGTGAGAACCTCGTGACAAGAGCGAGAAACCAGCGGCACCATCACGATCGCTAGTGCCACCGCACCGGCCCAGCCACTCTGTTGGTGACCGACCACCAGAAGCCCAAATACGAAGATGCCGGTGATGATTGTCGGGACACCGTTGAGGACATCAAGAACGTAGCTGATCACGAACCCGGAACGCGGTCCCGCGAACTCGCTCGAGTAGATGGCCACAAGGATCCCGATCGGCACAGCCATCAATGTTGCAAGGGCAACCAAGATTCCGGTCCCCACGATCGCGTTCGAGATGCCACCCGCTTGTCCGAACGGGTTGGTAGGAGTCGTCAAGAAGCTGATGCTCAACGAGCTGATCCCCTCGGTAGCAACACTCGTGATCACAACGGCGAGCACGCCCACCGCGATCACGGCCCCGGTCCAAGCGCTAAGCTCCATGACCCGATTCACGAAGCGACGCCGGCGCAGATGCTCGGTTTGAGCGAGGAGCGGATGGCGACGAGGAAAGCTACTGTCGGACATGATCATCAACCTCCGGAGCGCCTCTGCGTGTTTCGGACAAGGAGGCGCGCGACGCCGCTGAAGACCACTGAGAGGGCGAGCAGAATAACCCCGAGATAGGCGATCGAAGAAATCTGGAGCTGGCTCGTCGCTCCCTGGTACTGACCTGCGATCCGGCTGGCGAGCGCATCGGCCGGGAGGAAGATGTTGGCCTTGATCCCCTCCGTTCCGCCAATCACCTGCGTCACCGCGATCGCTTCGCCGACCGCGCGGCCCAGTCCCAGGATCACGGCCCCGATGATCCCCGACCGCGAGTAGGGAAGGACGGTGGTCTTGATCATCTCCCATCTCGTCGCTCCGAGTGCCAGCGCTCCCTCTTTCGCCGCCGCCGGCACGGTGGAGAAGATCTCTCTTGTGAGGCTGGAGACGATCGGTACGGTCATGATGGTGAGGATGAGGATCGCTGGCAAGAGGCCCACGATGGAATAATCCGTCCCGAATAAATTGCCCACGAACGGCACCCAGCCGATAGCCGAATGAAGGGCCGGCTCGATGGTCCGCTGCATCAGTGGGCCCAAGATCAGGATTCCCCACAGCCCAAGGATCACACTCGGTATTCCCGCGAGTAGCTCGACGAGGGTACCGATCGGTGTGCGTGCGCCGCGCGGGGATAGTTCGGTCAAGAACAGGGCGATCACGATCGATAGCGGAGTCGCTATCAGTAGCGCCCCGAACGAGCTGACAGCAGTGCCGTAGATGAGCGCGGACGCGCCGAATTGCGCGTGAACGGGGTCCCAGTTGCCGCTCGTCAAGAAACCCAGCCCGAAGGTCGAGATCGCGTTCCACGCCTCGCTGAAGACTGTGGCTGCGAGACCGCCGGCGATGGCGACCGAAACGAGCGCGGCCACCAGGGTGAGCGCATATAGCCCTCGATCCCCGAAGCGATCCATGAACCCCCGATGCGTCCCGCTCAGGATGGGACTAAGACGTGCGGATGAGCTCTCGGTGCTCACGGGGCGTTCAAGACAGATCGGGCGATGCGCGCACCCGCGGGCGGCTCCGGCCTCCGACTCGCGCGGACATCAAGATTGGGGGATTCCGTACTAGCTCCCAACCTTGTCGAGTGCCGCCTTACCGTCTGTGACGACCTGCTTCGGAAGCGTGCCGTAGCCGAGATCGGTGGCGAATGACTGTCCCGGCCCCACCGCGTAGGTGATGAAATTCTTGAGCGCAGTGGCCTTGGCGCTCGTGGTGGGAACGATTACGTATGTAAACGTAGAGTCTGGCCATGCGTTGGCTGCCGAGGCCGGCGGATCGGTGATCGACACTCCGCCCGGCGGCACCGACTTTGCGGTCGCCGCGGCCGCGTCGATGTTGGCTACGCTGGCTTGCGGGTAGTTGCCGGCCGCGTTGCGCAAGAGCGCGTAGTCAAAATGACTCGCTTCCACGTAAGCGATCGTCAGGTAGCCGACTGCCCCATCGGTCGAGGACACAGAACCGGCGACCCCCGAGCTGCCGTCGCCTCCCACGCCGGTCGGGAACTTCACCTGGGTGCTCACCCCGACTTGCGACTTCCATGCCGGACTGACCTTGGATAGATAGTCCGTGAAAGCATAGGTGTCACCAGAACCGTCGGTTCGATACACCGGCGTCACCTTGGTGGATGGCAGTGTGACACCAGGGTTGAGCTTGGTGATCGCCGCGTCGTTCCAGGACTTGATCTTGCCCAGGAACATATCGGCGAGAACCGGTCCCGTGAGCTTGATGTTACTCGCGGCACCCTTCAGGTTGTAGGCAGGCACAACGGCGCCCAGCGACCAGGGAATCTGGACGACGCCCTTGGCCGCCTCGAGCTGGTCGGGGGTGAGGGGAGCATCGGAAGCGCCGAAGTCGACCGTGCGGCTGGTGATCTGCTCGATCCCACCCCCCGAGCCGATCGCCCCGTAGGTGACGGTATCGCCAGTTCTCGTCGCGTAATCAGTCTGCCACTTCGACATCAGCGGTGCGACAAACGTACTGCCGGCCCCGACCAGCGGACCGGACGCGGAGCTGGAGTCACCCCCGCTGGCGGAAGAGGCGTTGCCCGAACTGCACGCGGCAAGTCCGAGCGCTAGCAGACCGCATATCACAGTCACAAGTACCGGTTTGCGTGAAATCACTTTTGTCGACTCCTCAACTCTGATCGTGGTCGGTAACGCTCCCGGGGTCTTGGCTCGTACGCTAGCAACGCGACCTGACATCGCCGCAACGCATCGATGAATTCGAGGTGAACGGAGCTTGGCGCGAAACTTCCTTAAAGGCTCGTGCTCGCGTCGCGCGCTTCGACAGCAAGCGACGTCGCCTTCCGCTTCATCGCCACTACCGGGCACCCATCCACGCACAATTGAGCGCCCTTGACGTGACTCAAGCCGTTAGCGCGTTGTCATAGGAATCGCCGCCACTACCAACGCTCGAGACACCACCTCAGCAGGCCGCTCGAGCTCTGGAGGTCTGACAGTCCGGCTGTCCACCTCATGACGCGCTGCTTCCACCACCGGATACTCAAGCTCCGAAGGCAGCAGCTCGAGTCGCACCTCAAGACACATGGCACTCGGCCGGGGGTCACAGTCCTTCAGAGCGCAACCGCGAGTCAATGCGGCGCCTCGCCGACCTGGACCCGCCGGTAGCAGGGTTCGGTCACGGACCACCGGTCTTCGAGGCCGGTGCCACGCTCGCGGCCTTTCTCGACGCCTTGTAGTGGCTTGTGGATACGCGGGCGCTTGAGCCTTTCATTTTGGGCTGGAAAGCTTCGCTCTCCTATAACAAGGTTTCTAGGTCTTGGTCGGGATGCGATGACACAAGCGCGCCTCGGCCATTCAAAAACGCTGGGTTAGGTTTCGGTTCCGACGGCCTCTTCGGGTACGACTACCTCGTCGATCATGCTCCGGATACGCTCCGCCGGCAGAGCTACGGCCATGGCCCAGTAGTAGATGATCAGGCTAAAGGCGGCGACGACTGCCATGTCCCACCACAGAGGGAACCAGGGGTTGGTCAGTGGGCCGAAGTCGCTCAGGTACACGATGAGCCCCATCCCGATCAGGTATACGGGCAGCCACTGGGCAGCCTTGAAATCTAGCTGCGGGCTGCGCGGGTTCAGGTTGAACACTTGGTTCGCAGCGAGGATGACGTAGCCGAGAAGGATCGCCAGCCCAAGCTTCCAGTCGGTCACCCACCCCGCCCATAAGATCAGGAAGTTGGCCACTACGAACGCTAGCGGCGACAGCACACTGCCCGCGGGAGCCCTGTAAGGGCGGTCCTCGTCGGGCAAGCGGTTGCGGAAGACCCCAAAGGCCAGGGGGGCGCCCGCGTACATCAGAACGCTCGCGCTGGTGATCAATCCAACGAGCGAAGCCCAGCTCGGGAAGGGAAGGAAGCAGATGCACCCGACCACGAACGCAGTAATGAGACCGACATAGGGTACGCCTCGGGAGTTGGTCTTCTCGTAAGCCGCCGGGAAGTAGCCGTTGCGACTGAGGCCATAGGAGACCCGCGAAGACGACGTTGTGTAGATCAAGCCCGTGCCACCAGGCGAGATGATCGCATCGAAGTAGATGATGGTTGCCAGCCAGCCCACGCTCGCGAGGCTAGCAAGTTGGGCGAACGGCCCGGTGAGCTTCGTGTACGCGGCCGTGGCCCAGGTTCCGTGAATGAGGTTCGCAGGCAGCGCTCCGAGGAACGCCAACTGCAGCAGGATGTATATGACGGAACCGAGAAGGATCGCACCGATCACTGCTCGAGGGATGTCACGCTTCGGGTTGGCGCTCTCGCCGGCAAGCTGGTCGGCCTGCTCGAACCCGAGCAATGCAAAGATGATCCCGCTCGTGGAGACAGCTCCGAGGATCCCCTTGGCGCCGTAAGGGCTGAACCCGTCGGCGGCAGTGAAGTTGCTGCCGTGGAAGCTGACGAGCGCGAGGACAAAGATCGTTAACAGCGGAACGCCGATCTTCCACCACGTCGCTGTGCTGTTGGTTCGAGCCAGCAGGCGCACGCCTAGGAAGTTGATCGCGGTGAGGATCGCCATCAGGACAATCGCCGCAACGATCCCAGGCGCCGTCAGGATCGTCTCACCGCTCTCGATGTGCATCCAGCCGCTGGAGAATGAGTAGTGCTGCCCGTAAGTGATCATCGCCAGCACCTCTATGGGGGCGACCGTCGCCGCCTGGAGCCACGAGAACCAGCCGAACGAAGCACCGGCCGCCCCGCCGAAGGCATAGTGCGGGAAGCGTGCGGTGCCTCCGGAGACCGGGTACATGCCGCCCAGCTCGGCGTGAACGAGGGCGAGGATGATGATCGCAGCGGCACCGATTACCCACGAGATGATCGCCGCGGGTCCCGCGGCCACGAGTGCCAGCTGGGCGCCGAACAGCCAGCCAGAACCGATGATCGACCCCCCGGAGGCCCACAGCAGGCCGATGAACCCGATCTCTCTCCGGAGCCCGGGGCGGGCTGTCTCGGGGGCCATTGTAGAAGTCGCCATGTCCTTCTCCAATCACTCTCGCGGATCCAAGTGCAAACCCATCCCGGTGGCGTCGACGCGATTGTTACCGACCACCCGGGGCGGCTGCGGGACCTCGTCGTTCGGCGCGCCGCAAGGCCGGCGCCCGTCGGGCTCACGGGTTGAGCCCGGTCCATCAACCTGGCTGTCGAGCTTGGCTCATTGACCGCCCCGTCCGTGAGTCCGAACGTTAACCAGCCGCGCGGTCCATCTCGCAATCCCGGCCGCCGGTTGATACGTATAGCCACCAGAACTACAAACCCGAGCCGGGAGCAGCAAGGAAAGGAGGTTCCCATGTCGCCGACTCGATGCGGCTTATCCCGACCATTCTTGTGCCCGTTGCTGATGTCGGCACTCGACGCCGGTGTCGGCCGAGCGTAAGTCCTCCGGCAACCACCGCCACCCAGATAGAACGACAAGGAGACTGCCATGACGCTGGACCTAGATACTGCTGGTGGGGCCCACACGACGAACCTGCTTCGGGCGATGTCGCGCCGCTCCTTGCTCCGGGCGGGCGCGCTCGGCGCAGTCGGAGCGGTCGCAGGTGGAAGCCTGTTTGACGCGCTAGCAGCAGAGGCAGCGCCTCGCGCTCGGCGCAGGATATTCCGCCAGCCTGATGACGTGACGCCCGCGGCCAGGATCTTCAAGATCGCCCAGACCGCCGAGCAACTGGCTGTGACGCTCTACAGCCACGGCGTCGCAAACGGCCTTGGCCTCGAGGACGACGATCTCGACTACTTCAAAGCGGCCGCCATCCAGGAGCAGATCCACCAGAAGTTCTTCGCCCGCCTAACAGGCGTAAAGGTGCAAAGGCCGAATCACTTCAGCTTCCCGGCCGGCGCCAAGACCTTTCGTGATCTGCGACTGTGGATCATTGCCCAGCAGCACCTAGAGGGCGTGTTCGACACCGCCTTCCTGGCCGCCGTGCGTGAGCTCGCCCACCAGGGCAGGCCGCGCGCCGCGCAGATCATGGCGCAGATCGCGACCAACGAGGCCGAGCACCGTGTGCTGGCCCGGGAGGTTGCCTCCGGGGCCGGCATCGAGACGCTGCCCAACATCAACCCCGGCGGCACGGGCACTGTGCCGACCAGCCCGCCCGACAACTGGGCGTTCACGCCCGTCTTTGTCGAAGCTGTCCCCGACGTTGTCGTCTTAGCGACTCGGGATGGCTTTCTGAGTCCGAGGCCGGGAAACGACTTCGCCTACCGCGAGATCAACTTCCAAAGCCCCCGCTACCGGGATGTGTTCGAGCGGCTCACGTTCCTCAAGCCCTTCATCACCCTCGCCGAGGACCACGACCCACCGAGGCGCTAACCTTCCTTGGGGTTGAACTCGCAACATTGAGACGAGTTTCAAGGGCCTTCGATCGCGCGTTCTGCGACGTAGTCGTCGACCGTCGCGTCGATGATGCGAATTGCCCAGCGATGCCCGAAAGGCGCGGGAGCGATGACTGGCAAGGAAGGAACGCAGAAGTCGGTCGTGGACCTTGGCGCGAAAGAATGCTAAGCGGGTTTCCTCGGACTTGAGCTCATGCGTGTTGGTGTCGGGCAGTCCGGCGACGAGAGCGCGTCGGCTCCGGTTGCCCGTGGCAGACGCTGCTCTCTGCGCGATCATCACCACAACGATGATGCGCCGATGGGCGTCGATCCCTTGGTGATGCTGTGGGATCTGGTGCGCCGGGGCTGGTGTGCCTCAGGCCAGTTCGTTCTGCCACTGCTCGAGTGCGGCCTGATAGATATCGCGGTCTCGGATGCTGAAGCAGATATGAATGATCTCTTTCACCTGTGCAGTGCTCCCGGCCGTCGTGCCGATGGCGATCCTTGCTGCTTCTTCGACGGGATAACCAAAGACCCCGGTGCTGATGGCAGGAAACGCGATGCTCGCGGCCCCCACTTCTCTTGCGACCCGCAGGGACTCTGAGTAACAAGAAGCCAACGACCTAGCCGGATCTGGGTCCGAGTCGTAGATGGGTCCCACCGTGTGGATCACCCATCTTGCCGGCAATCTCCCTGCAGTCGTCACCACGGCACGACCGGTCGGCAGGCCATCACGGAAAGCATCCGCTCGGATCTTCTCGCACTCGGCCAGAATCGCCGGTCCTCCCGCTGCGTGGATCGCTCCATCAACCCCGCCTCCGCCCCTCAGCGTGCGATTGGCGGCGTTCACGACCGCGTCCACCTCGAGCTTGGTGATGTCGCCACAGATCACTCGCACGGCCATTCCTCTTCTCTCTATCCGACGCACCCGCTGCATAGCTTGAGCCGATGATCGAGATGCCGGTCATCGCCGTCGTTGCCGTCACCATGTTCGCAGTCGTCGTGATAACCATCATCTACTGGGCGATCAGCAACCCCATCGATTGGCCTGGTCCTCATAATCGGGGACTAGGAGACCTGACTGGACCTCCATCGCGCGGCGGCTGTTGCGCGGCATTTCTCTCGGTGAACGCGTATTCCCCGGCGCCGGGGAGCGTGTGAGCGTTCACGGCTGAGCTTCTCGCCGGGAGGGCGTGCAGCTCTTGCGGCCCGCGGCCGGCATGGGAGGCGGGCAATCCGGAAGTCTCTTCGTGCTATCTCGATAGCGTCTTCCCTACGAAATGCGCAGGGTCAGGAGTCCCAGCGCGGTAGCAATCAGCGACCACGCCAACACGCGTAGGGACAGCTCCAAGGGCCTGAGCATCCAGTTCACCGCGAACTCCTGCGACGTACCGTCCGCAAGATCCAACCGGCCCCGAGCCGCCACGACCCGCCGGCGAAGGAAACGCGCGCGCGTGCTCAGCACGCGCTGTACGTAGGAGAAGCCGAAGGCTGCGGCGGCCACCAGGAGCGCCGGTGCGCGTATCGTTTCAGCCTGCGCGTAGTAAGAGGTGAGGAGCGGAAACGATCCCCACGCGAGGGCGAATGCAACATCGGTATGGAAGCGTCCACCCACCCACTCGAGGCTGTACGTCGCAGCAAGCCACGTGCCCACGGCGATAAACGGAATGACTCCTAATCCCACGATGACGACTCCAAGGATCCCGAATCCAATGGCACCCAACAGCCCTGTGACACCGGTGATCACCAGTACGCGGTCCGAGAAGCCGGTGTTGAGAGGGCGACCCTGGAGCTCGTCGAGCGCATGTGATCCAACACCCACGGCAAGGAAGAAGGCGCTCAGCGTCGCAATGAGGCGACCCACTTCGAACGTGGACGACAGGCTCCCGCCAATGACAACGTAGGACAGGTGCCACAACGTGTAGGGTGGATGAAGGAGCACCCAGCAGTCGCCCGCGATGCCGCGCCCTTTGGCATAGAAGGCGGGACGCAGCGGTTTGTCAGCCATCCCTTGTCCCCCACATGACAAGCCCACTCCCGAAGCTCATTGGGCGTACCGACACGTCACGAATGCCGGCTGCCTCCCACAGCTCGACATTACGCTCAAGGGGATTGCGTGCGCAATGTCGCGAGATGCTGGGACCCAAGAAGCGTCCCACTTTCCACCATTCGGTCCCGCCGAAGATGAAACCCAGTACCGGAAGCACGGCGCGCGTGTAAAGAACCCAGAGCGCACGCGCTATGCGGTTTGGCGGCACGAAGAACTCGACGCTCGCAACCGTGCCGCCTGCTCTCACGACTCGGGCGAGCTCTGCGACGGTAGCGGCCGGCTCGTCGACGTAGCGCAGTAGGTAGGTGAAGGTAAGGGCGTCGAAGGTGCCATCGGCGAAGGGAAGCTGCTCTCCGCGGCCGAGAACGAGATCGATTCGGTTCTCGAGCCCGCAGTGTTGCACGCGCTCCTGGCCGCGGCGCAACATTGCGAGCGTGATGTCGAGTCCCACCACGTGCGCCTCGGTGCGTCTTGCCAGCTGAAGCGCCACACCACAGGGACCGGTAGCAACATCGAGGATGCACCCCGGCTGAGCGGAGGCGATCGGATCCACCAACGTCTTGCGCCAGCGGGCGTTCTGCCCGAAAGAAAGGATCTCGGCGAGCACCTCATAGCGCGCCGGTAGCCCCGTGAAGAGCTCCTGCGCAAAACGGTTATAGGAAGTCACAGGTCACCGTACCGCCATCGAGAGGCACCAATGTGTTGGAGGCAAGAAAGAAAGCGCTAAAGGCAAGCCCGAGTCGCCCGACGCTCACAAGCGTCGTCGACGACGTGTTTCGAGGCCTTTTCTGCCGGCCATGAACATTCGCCGCACCGCCCGCCGCTGCCGATCGGTAACCGGCAGTGGCCGCCATGCGGCGTCGGATGGCCGGACGGCGGCCTCCACTTCGACGCGCAATCGATCGACCGCGGCGAGCAAGGCGCCGTGCTGCTGCCAAGCGCCTTGATCTGTATGCGGGTCAACGAGCAGGAGCTCGGCTAGCTGGTCGCGCCGCCGGTGCAGTTCCGGCAAGCGTGCGTCGACCTCGTCGCGCGCCGCCTCCGCCGGTCCGATACCGGACGTGACGGCAACAACCCGCTCGATCGCGTTGGCCGCAGCCTCCAACACGTCGGCCAGCGCGTTGCGCACCCCCTCGTCGTACGCCGTTGTCTCCTGTTCGCCCGGCACGAAGTAGGTCCTGTCGAGGAGCGCCCGGCACAGGCTGCGCAGCGTGATCTGACAGTGCTCAAGGCCGGTCAGTCCGGTACGCAGCCGTGGCCGCGCCTCGCGTGCACGCGCGCCGCGCGGATTGAAGCGCGCACTCTCTTCGACGCGCGCCAGTGTCCGGTCGGCGCGCGAGACCTCGGCGCCGAGAAGACGCGCCTCTGTCAACCATCGGTCGGCTGCCTCGCGCGACCAGCCGGCGCGCAGCTGGTCGGCGAGCTGTCGCAGAAACAGTGCCATCCGGTCGGCTAGCTCGCCGAGCGCGTCGCCGGCCGGTTGCAGGTACAAGGGGGGCGAAATGACTGCGTTTACCAAGATGCCGACGGCGGCGCCGATAAGCGTCTCGTACACTCGCCCCGCAGCCACGTCCTGCGAGCCCCCCACCGCAAGAACCAGCATGGCTGAGATCGGGACCTCGAGTAGCTGCGATCCCAACCTGAGCAGGCGGCCGAGGATGAGCGACAGCGCGACCACCGCGCCGAGGCTCCACCAAGTCAGCCCTACGAAGGTCGCGACGGCCACCGCCACGAGCACGCCGGCCACGACGCCCACGATGCGCTGGAGGCCGTGGGCGACAGTCTCGTACATCGTCAACTGGACCACAAGCAGTGCGGTCAACGGGGCCAGGACGGGCTGCCCGCTCGTACCCAACCTCTCTGCCAGGACGAACGACAGGACGGCGGCGAGCGTCGTCTTCGCCGTCCGCAGCCCTGGCCTACGACCACGCCGGAGGAGGGACGAGCGCAGCCGGTCGGCTAGAGCAGTCGCGAACGCCGGCACTGACACCATCTCCCTCCTACCCCGGCCCATGCGGGGCGAGTTGCAATCTTCGCCGACCGGATCCAAATGCGACCTCGAGGTCGAGGACCCAATGCTCCAGTCGGCACCGGGCGCGCCTAGACACCGATTCTTTCACCTGAGTCCGAATGCGCGCCAGCTGGGACGAGTCGATGTACCACTGCCTCAGATCCCGACCTGAAGAGTCGTTATCGCGCGCTTTCAGCGTGCATTCAGGTCGGCATCCCTATCCTGAGCTCTATCAGTCGTCAATGAAAGGAGCGAGTCTTATGCGAAAGCGTGTCGTTATGAGCGCAGTAGTCGTGGCAGCACTGGCCGCGATCGGGGGCGGAGTTGCGGTCGCCGGCAGTGATGCCGAAGGAGGAGCGACCGGGGCGCAGGCAGATCGAGCGATAGCGGCTGCCCTGCAGGCCACCGGCGGAGGGAGCGCGAACGCGGTCGAGCGAGACAACGAGAACGGTGCTACCTGGGAAGTGGAAGTCACCAAGCCCGGCGGGCCCACCGTCGATGTGCGTTTGGACGAGAGCTACAGGGTAGTCGTCATCGAGGGTGACACCGAGTCCCCCGACGGCGGCGACGCAGCTAACTAGCCTCCAGGGAGGAGCCGCCATCGCTTCCGGGACAGAACGCATCGGCCGAAACAGAGGAGGTACAAAGCATGAGGTTCACATCTAAAGGCCACCAGACAGGGTGGACGATTGTCAAACTGGGTAGTGCCATGCTTGCGGGAGCTCTGGCCGTGGGACTTCTCGGAGTTGGAGTCTCACGGGTCTTAGCACAGCGATCAGTGCATGCTCCAGGACGCGCCAAGATGCAGCCGGTCAAGCCTCGTCTTTCTCCAAAGTACGATCCTGCCAACTTCACCACTCGCATCGATAACGCTTGGTACCCACTCAAGCCCGGCATCACTTACATCTACCGAGGTGCCGAGGGAGCGACGCGCTCGCGCGATGTATTGAGCGTGACCAATCAGGTGACTACGATCGTCGGAGTTCGGTGCAGAGTCGTCAAGGACAAGGTTTACCTCAACGGCCGGCTCGCGGAGAGAACACGCGACTACTACACACAGGACGAGGACGGCAATGTCTGGTACTTCGGTGAGAACACCGCGGAACTCGACAAGAACGGCCACGTGACTAGCACAGAGGGGAGCTGGAGAACCGGAAGGAACGGAGCCGAGGCCGGGATCTTCATGGAAGCGAACCCTCAGGTCGGCCACACGTACCGCCAGGAATTCTACAGGCACCATGCAGAAGATCACTACCGGGTGATGAGCCTCGCGGCCGAGATCAAAGTGCCGTATGGGCACTTCGGCGCGAACAAGCTGAACCGGAACGTGGAGCTCACCAAGGAATGGACACCCCTCGAGCCCAACATCCGCGACCACAAGTACTACGTGCGCGACATCGGAGAGGTAAAGGAGATGACGGCGAAGGGACACCCCATCGAGTCATTGCAGCTCGTCAAGATCGTCAAGCGATGATCGCACTAGTGGAGCGCTGAAACGCTTTCTCAGTGTGGTCGTCCGTCTCGGCCCCCGGGTTGCTCCCGGGGGCCTTCGACCTACGGTCTTGGTAGCCAAGCCACTCGAGCCGAAAGCAGACCGGTGGTGCATCTCGATGCCATGAACAGAGAATGTCCGGGTCATCCCTCGTTTGGCTCTCCTATCAAGGCTCTCCGCGCAGGCTACGATGCTAGGTCCACATCAACAGGGGAATCGACGACTCGATGTGGCTCAGCCGGCCCGCAGTGTCGGGCACCTTCGCCAGCATGTAAAGCTCGGCCCAACACATGGGAGCTCTTCACGTCGATGGAGGTGTATTGGCACGACGTGCCCTTGGCACCTGAATGCCGCCCGATACCGAAACAGCCCATCTGGACGAACTCGATTTGGATGTCAAGCAGCAGGATGCGTCCTGTCCTTAGCCGTCTCGGATTTAGAAGTGCCCCTGGGGCTCGGACAGGACGTCTTAGGCGAGTCTCTCCAGGACGGTGCCCTCGCGGTCGACACTGAATGCGGCGGGGACGACGGAGACGTGGTATCTGTGGGCTATGTCGGGCCGCTTGGAGACGTCCACCGAAACCAGACGCCGCCGCGACGCGGTGAGCCTTGTTTCTAGGTCCCGACACTCGGTACACAGTGGGTGGGTGAACTGCACCACGATCTCGTCTCCCGGCGTGACCCCGAGCTCTGCGAGATCGACGGCTCTCACTTCCCCCGACCTAACGCCGCGGGCGCGCGCCACCGCGCGGTAGAGCTCGCAGCCGACGCAGAGACCGGTAGCCGCCGCGACTAGCGCCAACGCCGCCACGATCCCGCCAAGCACCCAGCCGAGCGTGCTGAGATTGACAAGGTGGGCCAGTGTGGCCGCGCCGAGGAATACGGAACCGAGGATGTTGGCGAACCTCGGGGGCCGTGAGTCCTCGATCTCGCCCTCGCCGATGCGCGGCTGCACTACCTCGAAATAGAAGACGCACGGAAGACAGAACTTGCGACCGAGGGTCAGCCCCGCGATCAACTGCACGGCGAGCAGCCCGAGGAGCCACCACCACCCGGTCAGGACGGCCACGAGGCTGAGTATCCCCACGGTCGCCTGGTTGAGCCGAGGGGCCCGGGCGTCTATGACGTCGATGTCCCGATATGGGTCGGCTGTTCGCACGGCTGTAGAGGCGAGCCTCACGTGTCATCACATCCTCACGAGCGATTTCCCCTATTTTCACGTGAAGAATAGACCGATCTCGTCGATGGGACAAATCCCGCCGGCCGACTCACGTCGCACTACCGGGCTCTACGGCCGAGTTTGCGGCTTGCTAAACCGAGTCGAGGCAGCGCCCGCGACCACAAGCGCCGCACAGCGACAATCAAGCCCGGGGTCTCCCGGTGCGGGGCCCTTGGTCGGGGCCGTTGCTGCGCCGGCGCCATGATGCCGATAAGAGAGCGCCCGCTACCAGCACGGCGGCACCCAAGATGATCCACCTCCCCGCGGTGGAGGACAACCGTTGCACGAATGCGGTAAGTCGCTCGACGCTGCTCACGAGCGGGTCGCGCCCGAGCGTGGCGATATCGCCGAACCGCACGCGCCACCAGTAATAGCCGAGGTAGGCCCCCGTCACGGTGAGGAGCGCCCCTGCTATGCGCTGAGAATAGGGAAGTATCGACTTTAGCCTTCTCGCCAATCCGTCCCGAAGCAGGGCTGCCGACACAGACAAGGCCATGAGCACGAGCCCCATCCCGGCCGCGTAGAAGGCCAAGACCTGAAGCGAGGCGATCACGCCGTGGCCGGCCAGGGACGCGCCCACCACGGCGAGCAGGACCGGGAGCGCACACCCGAGCGATGCCGCTCCGTAGCCCACTCCAAAGAGGTAGACCGTCGCCAGCCGGCGGTCTCGGTGCACGGTTACCGGGCTCCTTAGCGTGATCGATGCATGGCCCCCGGCGAGGAGAACCGTCCCCATGACAACCAGAGCCACCCCCATGGTCAAGCCAGCCCAGGGGATGGCATCCACGACGCGGCCGGCGCCGAGGACGAGCGGAAGACCGATGGCCCCGAAAGTGGTTAGGAAGCCCCCAGTCACGACGAGGCCCACCAGCAGACCCTGCATCACTCGGGTCGCCCCGCCGGGAAGACGCGCCTCGTCGGCTCCGACATAGAGCGACAAGAAGGCAGGCAAGAGGGCGAAACCGCACGGATTGACTGTCGAGAGCCCTCCGGCGACAAGGGCGATTTCCAACGGTGGCACCCAGAGCTCCTCTCTTTCACGCCACGGTGCCCACTTAGCCCGGGAACCGTTACATCCTTCTAGGACGCCCCTTCCGGTTCCGTGATTGCCTCTCAGTCGGGAGCGCGAGGCAATCAGAAGCCGGTCGGGGGCGTCCCTAAGAGAGTCAGCGATGTCAGGATCGCCGAGTGCGCCAAAACCGAGAGAAGGATTCGCATGGGCGACGACAAGAGACGGCGCAAGGCTAGCTCCCGCAAGCCCCCGCGGCATCTCGTTCAACCCAAGCAAACGAGGATGAGGGCCGCCGTCACGGTCGTCGTCATCGCCGGCCTTGCCGGTCTCGGATTCCTGCTCTTCGGAGGCTCCGACAAAGGGGTGCAGGTAGGCGGGCAACCGGCGCCGCGCGTGTCGTTGATCGACTTCGAGGGCAAACGGTTCTCGCTGGCCGCATACAAGGGCAGGCCGCTCGTCCTCAACTTCTGGGCGTCGTGGTGCCCAAACTGCGCCGCGGAGATGCCCGCATTCCAGCGTGAGTTCCAGACACTCGGCAACGAAGTGGCGTTCGTGGGCATCGATCAGCGCGACAGCCGCGATGGAGCGGACCGCCTCGCGGCCCAGACCGGTGTCCGCTATCGCCTCGCATCCGATCCGCAGGGCCGGGTCTTCGACGCCTTCGGCGGCACCGGCATGCCCACGACCGTATTCATCGATGCCCGCGGCAGAGTCGTCGACGAAGTCACCGGACAGCTCACGGCCGGGCTCCTGCGCCAAAGGATTCACGAGGCTTTCGGGATCGGTTGATGGGCCCCACGGGCAAGCCGAACTGGGTGTTGGGCCGGCGCAAGCGGCGCCTCCTTGGGATCGTTGCAGGACTGGCCGTTGCCGCCACGGTCATTGTGGCCCTAGCCGTCGTTCCCGGCGGGCAGCCTTCCTCGCAACGCTCGGCCGGCGAGGCACACACGACGGCATCTTCAGGGGACGTGCGAGGCCTTGTCACCCGGCACATACGAGTCACGGTGTCGCCCTCGAACATCCGGGCCGTGGTCTCCAAGGACTCCATTCCCGCACTGGACCAACCGGACCTCGCCCCGGTCGCAGAGATCGATTTCCTGAAGCCGCAAGAGCCTGTTGTCGAGATCGAGGTCGGCGGCGAGGCCCGCGCTTACCCACTCGAGATCATGACGTGGCATGAGATCGTAAACGACGTCGTGGGCGGGACCCCGGTGGCCGTGACCTTCTGCCCGCTGTGCAACACGGCTTTGGCATACGTCCGCCCCACCGTCAAGGGCACTGCGACGACCTTCGGGACCTCGGGAAGTCTCTACCACTCGAACCTCGTCATGTACGATCGAGCCACCGATTCGTTGTGGCCGCAAGCCCTCGGGCAGGCGGTTGCCGGGTCGCTCAAGGGAGCGCTTCTGAAGCGGGTGCCGGCACGCATCGTCGCGTGGGCCGACTTCGAGGCCTCCTTTCCAGACGGCCGCGTGCTGACGCGCGCCACCGGGTTTGATCGACCGTACGCAAACAACCCCTACCCGGGCTACGACAACGTCAACAATCCTCCGTTCTTGTTCGAGGGACCTACCGACGGCCGGCTCGAGGCGGTCGACCGGGTACTCGGGGTGTCCGCAGGCCGCAGTTACGTTGCGTTCCCATACGCAGCTCTCGCGGCACGAGCGAGGAACGGGGTCGCGGCGATCAACACGCACGTCGCCGGCCGCTCGGCCCTCGTCGTGTGGAAGAGGGGCGCGGCTTCGGCCCTGGACGCACCGACTATCGCTACCTCCAAGCGCGTCGGCGCGGCGGCTGCCTTCCGCCCCCTCGTGAAGGGAAGGCCGCTTCGATTCGCATCGGTCCGAGGCCGGCTCGTCGACGAAAGGACGCACAGCGCCTGGAACATCTTCGGCCGTGCGATCTCGGGGCGGTTTAAGGGCACGCAGCTCCGGTCGGCGAACGCGACGGACTCGTTCTGGTTTGATTGGGCCGCCTTCCATCCCGACACCAAGGTGTGGCGGGGATGAAGACGCGTCCTGCGGACGAGTTTCTCAACGCGACGCTGCCGGCACTGGACCTCGTATACAACCTCGCTCGGCGACTCGCGCGCAATCAGCAAGACGTCGAGGACCTGGTGCAGGAGACGTACCTCAAGGCTTTCCAAGCGTGGACGACCAATCGGCGCCCACGCCGGGTGGAGCCGTGGATCGCGACCATCTGCCTCAATGCGGGCCGGAGCCTCCTGCGCAGGGCGGCCTACCGCTACGAGACGCCGGTGCAAGAGGTCCGCTGGCCCCACGAGGATGTCGACGCGGCCGATGAAGCGATCGCGGCCCTCCGCCGTACCGTCGTGCACGAGGCCCTGTGGCAGCTCCCGGAGGAACAGCGGGTGGCGATCACCCTCATGGACCTGGCGGGTCTGACCGCGCTGGAGGTAGCCAAGCTCACGGGCTCGCCGCGGGGCACCGTCTTGTCGCGTGTGCACCGGGGGCGCAAGAGGCTGGCCGCGCTCCTGGCGAGCGAGGTGAACGAATATGGCACATGAGCCGGAACGCAACGCCGCCACCTACCTTGCGGGCCTGATGGGGGCGCGCCGACGGCGGGCCTTCGAGCGTCACATGCTCGAGTGCGAGGACTGCTGGAACGAGGTGCAAGTGGCGCGGCGCGGCCGAAGCTTGGCGGAATCAGCCCGGGAGCTCGCCCCACAGTTCCTCAAGGAACGGGTTCGCACCGTGGTCGCCGGCGTGGAGCATCCCGCCCGCCGGCGCCATCTCGTCCTGCTGGCCACAGCCATGGCCATGGTGATGTCTCTCGCCGGCCTTGGCTATTGGTGGCAGGCATCCACTCATCAGCCGGCGGTCATCCAAGCGGTCCTGACGGACTACCGAGGCCAACGGGTGCTGGTCCGTGCCGCGACTCCAAAGCTGCCGCAGCACATCGGCGACCTGGTGCTGCGCGGGGCGCGCCAAGGCGAGATCGGCGGGCTTAGGCTCGTCGCCTACAAGTATCGGGACCACGCCGGGCATCACCTCGTCGTCTACCGCGCCGACGGACCGTTTCCGACGGCAAACGGAGCGGTCCACCTCGCCTCTGAGGAAACATGGACGGCGACGCTCGGGGAGGCAGTTCTCTACTGCGCGCCGCGACCGGTGTCCTCCCTCGTGATAGGCGACGACGCGCGCGACGTGGACAGGGCCGCGGCGCGATTGAAGTTGAGATGAAACTCGCGGCCGCCTGTGTCGGATCTGTCCTCTTGGTGGCCGCCTGCACCTCTGCGGGAGGCTCTCTGCCGCCGGGCGCCCGGGGCCCGTCCGACGCTTCCAGATCGGTGGCCCTGGGACCAGCTGCCCGGGATTCGCGACCACTTGGGGATCGTGGGCGGCAAAGTCCCCGCTCTCGGCTGCACCGGCTGGAGCGGGTCACGCAGCAGACCTGCACTCCGGCCCATAACACCGCCGCCATCTCCCAGGGGGTGGGGGCCTTCTGCGTGCCCTTCAACTCGATACCTGCGATCCGCCACCCCACATTCCAAGCGGCCCGCGACGCCGGCTACCTCAACCGGGCCGACCTAGTCATCTCCGTCTCGATCCACGGTGACGCGCGCGCTTATCCGGTCAGAATCCTCCTCTACCACGAGGTCGTCAACGACGTCGTCGGCGGTCGTCCTGTGGTTGTCTCCTACTGTCCGCTGTGCAACAGCGGGGTCGCTTACTCGAGAACGGCCGGTGGTCGCACCCTCAGCTTCGGAGTTTCAGGCGAGCTCTTCCACGCCAACCTCGTCATGTTCGATTTCGAGACCCTTTCACTGTGGAGCCAGATAAGCGGTCGCCCCTTGAGCGGTTCCGAGACCGGGCGCCGCCTCAAGCCCATTCTCGCTCTGACGGTTCCCTTCGGCGCATGGAAGCGAGCGCATCCCGCGGGCAAGGTGCTCGCGCCGCCCCGCTCCAACGCGAGCTATCGGACCGATCCCTATGCGGGCTATGGGTCGGACGCGTCTCAGGACAGCATCTTCTTCAGGCCGTCGCCGGATTCGTCGCTGCGTTCATACACGGACCCTCGGCTCCCGCCCAAGACGAGGGTTATCGGTGTCGCCGGCCGTTCGGGTTCCGTCGCCTTTCCGTTTCCGTCGCACGGGCAAGGCCGGGTGGTTGAGCACGCGCGACTCGATGGCCGTGCGCTGGTGGCTCTGTTCCACTTCGGCGTCCACCAACCGGAGACGTCCCGGCTCGTGGACGCCGGTCCCCAAAGCTGGTCGGCAACGGTGTGGGCGGCGAGGGCACGTGGGCGCCTCGTCGAGGTCCGGGCAAGTGATGATGGGTTCGTGGATGACCGGACCGGAGGACGCATCAACATGTTCGGCCGGATCGTGTCCGGGCCTCTCGCCGGTGCGAGCCTGCAGCCCGTCGCCCAAGAGACTGCCTTCTGGTTCGCCTGGGCTGCCTTTCACCCGCACACGGCCATCGCCGGGCGGTGACGATCTACCCAGAACGAGCCCGCGCGACCAACAGCGTGGTCACGTTGCCTTCTTCCTATGGGGGTGCGACTCGCCCTCTAGACTGCGCAGCTCTACCGTCCAGTTGAGCGAGGAGCGCCTCAACGCGGCACCGATATCGTCGCGGATCTCCCTCACCTGCTCGATCCGTAGGCTCTTGGGATCCGGTAAGTCCCAGCTGATCCGCCGGACGCCGGGTGTGAGCGGACACACCTCCTCGGCGCACATCGAGACGGTGACATCAGCATCCGAGCGCTTCACCGTCCAGGCCGCGACCACAACGTCAAAGGAGCCATCATCGAAAGGCAGAGTGCCGGCGTCGGCTCGGATTAGATGCCCGGCATGCCTCCTCTTAGCGCGGATCAACATCTGCGGAGAAAGCTCGACCCCGACGGCGAGGCGAAGACGCCGCCGCGCCGACGCGAACTCGGCCAGAACGGCCCCGGTTCCCGTTCCGAGGTCCAGCAGCCTGTGATGCGACTCGACCGCGCTAAGCGCTGCGGCAGCACCAAGGGAGGGACGTTCGAGGGTTTGCTGCAACCGATAGAAGCGGGCCGCTCGGTCCCACGTCGCCTCGCCGATGACTGTACCCTTCCCTATCTCGAGATCCCTCCCGTGGGAACCCCCCTCGCCGATAGCATTCGGGCCAACCTCTGTAAGCGAGCAGACACTCCGAACCGGTCTGAAGGCGATGAGGTTACCGGGCTCTACCAAGGCGACCTTAAGGTGGACGAGGACATGAGCGTTCGCGAGCGTGACGGGTGATCAAGAGGTCGAAAAGGGGGCTTTTACGGTGACGCAACAGGTTCGAGAAGGTGCCCCGGCCGCCCTCATAAGCCACACCGACTCCCTCTGCTCTCACTGCAAGCGTCTGGTTCCCGCCGACATCGTCGAGTCCGCCGGGCGGATCCTCATGGTGAAGCACTGCCCCGAGCACGGGAAGCACTCCGTTCTGACCTGCTCGGATGCCTCCTGGTATCGCTGGAGCCGCAAGTTCAAACGACCGGGGCGAGCACCCGTACACACCGCGACAGAAACCGAGCACGGCTGCCCCTACGACTGCGGCTTCTGCCCCGAGCACGAGCAGCACGCCTGCGTGACCCTGCTGGAGATCACCCAGGCCTGCAACCTCGAATGCCCCGCGTGCTTCGCCGCGAGCCCGCACGGCTCCCATGCCTCGCTCGACGAGATCGAGGCGATGCTCGATGCGGTCGTGGCGGCGGAAGGAGGCCCGGCCGACGTCGTAATGCTGTCAGGCGGGGAGCCAACGATCCACCCCCGCTTCGGCGAGGTCATGGCGCTGGTGGCAGGCAGCGGGAAAGTCAAGCACACGGTGGTCAACTCAAACGGGATCCGCTTCGGGCGCGACCGGCGGGTTTGCGAGCTCGCCGGCGAGCTCGGCGTCAAGGTCTACCTTCAGTTCGATGGCTTCGAGGCATCTTCGCTGGAGGCGATGCGCGACCGCGCCGACCTGCTCGGGGTCAAGCTCGAAGCTCTCGATCAGCTCGGGCGGGCCGGGGTTCCGGTCGTTCTCGTCGCCACCATCGCCAAGGGCGTCAACGATCACGAGATCGGAGCGATCATCCAGCTCGGCCTCGACCACCCGGCGGTGCGGGCGGTCAGCTTCCAGCCGCAGTTCGGTGAGGGCCGGTGGGTCCCCTTCGACCCGATGGATCGCACGACGGTTACCGACGTGATCGATGCCGTCGAGCACCAGACGGGAGGAACCTTTCTCAAGTCCGACTTCATCCCCATCCCTTGCTGTGACCCGATGTGCACGGCGGCGACTTATGCGTGGACCAACGGGGCCGAGGTCATGCCGCTGCCGCGCATGGTCGAGGTCGAGGACTACCTCGATTACGTCTCCAATGCCGCTCTTCCGGTCCTCACTCCGGCCTTCGAGTCGGACTTCGCGGAGATGCGCGCCACCCTGGAACAGCTCTATTCGAAGTCCAACCCGGCGGGATCGCAGGGACAGGCGGCCGCTTTCGCCTGCGCTTGCGGGCCGATCATGGAGCTCGATTCTTCCGAGGTGGTGGGCAGCCTGTTCTCGATCACCATCGAGGCGTTCATGGACCGCCACAACTTCGACGTCTCACGCGCCAAGCGCTGCTGCATCCAGGAGGCGCTCCCCGATGGGCGCATCATCCCCTTCTGCGTCTACAACACCCTGCACCGGTTCGCGCCAGGGCGTAGGGCCCGGCCCGCGGCGAGCGAACTACCGATGACATGATCGAGGCCCCCGAAAAAGCCGTTCTGCGCCGCACCTGCTGCTCGGTGTGGAGCCACCCTCTGGCACACCTCCTGCTCGGCGAGCGGATGCATCCCGGCGGTGAACGAACGACGGCCGCGACCGTGGAGGACCTCGCGCTTGCACGCGGTTCCCTCGTGCTCGACCTGGGCTGCGGAGGCGGCTTCGGCGTCCGCTCGCTCGCCGACGCCGGTATGGTCCCGGTCGGGATCGATCTCGCACCGGATGCCGTGAAGGTCGCCTCCGAGACGAGCGTCGCGGCGGTGGGAGCGGCGGAGAACCTCCCTCTGCGACCCGCGTCGTTGGACGGCGCCATTGCCGAGTGTGTCCTGTCGCTCGTTCCGGACAAGGCAGCCGCGCTCGGCGAGCTGCACCGAGTTGTGCGAAAGGGGGGCCGCATCGCCTTGTCGGATGTGACGCTTGAGGGCGAGCTGCCGCTGCCGCTCGACCCGCTTGTTTCGTGGAGCGCGTGCGTCGGCGGGGCGCTTGGGAGTTCCGGATACGAAAGCCTCTTGGGCGAGGCCGGCTTCGGGGACCCGAGGAGCGTGTCGCTCGACTACGAGCTCGGCGGCCTGCTCGAGCAGGTGCGCCGCCGTTTGGCTTTAGCCGAGATGGTCGTTAGAGCTGGAGGGATCGATCTCGACGCCCTGCGGCCCGGCCTCCGACCGGAAGCCTTAAAGGTGGGGCGCGACCTGGTCTCTCTTGGCATAGAGGCGGTCGGAGACGGCGTGCTCGGCTACAAGCTGTTCAGCGCGACGAGAGCTTGAGCACGCAACGCGCTCGTGAGGAGGGGAGGTCGGGCTCAGGTGGTGGGCTGTGACCTAGGCAGGGAGTGGTTGCTGGAGTCGTCGGCGGTGGGGCCGGGGTGGACCCGGGTTCTCCTCGCCCTCTGCTCTGCCATGCATTTGCTCTGTTCGAGGTGCTTCAGGACAAGCCTGTCGAATATCGGCTTGACCACCAGCCGTCCGTAGACCCAATTGATGAGCCCCGGCCCCGCGGAGAAATCTCCCTCGTAGACCAGCTCGGTCCCCTCGCCGTTGTCGATGAAGGAAATGATCTCGTTCACCTCGGGCAGCGGACCCTGGAGCCATTCGTAACGGATGTGGTCAGGCGGCTCGATAACGACCAGCTCCGTGGTGGGGACCTCCTTACCCCGGAAGGTGGTGGAGAACTGCACGACCTTGGCGCCGTCCGGCCGCTCCTCGAGTGACTTGCCGGCGCTTGCCACGACCTCGAAGGTGAGCGACCGCGGCGCCGAGACCGGGACGCGCTGCCGCTTCAGCCCAATCGGCCGGGTCCTCATGGCTCCTTCCTACGACAAAAGGGGACGATCAAAGGAGCCACGTCGCATGACCCGATACCGAAACCCTCCCGCCCGCCGAGCCGGTTAGAAAAAAAGAAGGTGAAACCCCCGACCACGACGATGCCGCCCATGATCGACGCGACCCACCTTCTCCTGCGGGTCCCGAAAGTAGGTTGGTGATCCCGGCGCAACGAGCGCGTCTTACGCCCTCGCGCGGTTGTGTTTGCCATCCTCATTCCTCAGACCGCCCGACCGAGACGCTTCTCACCCGCTCGGACTGCGAAGCGGCGGGATGATTGCGCCTGGGCGAACCCGTCACGAGGGGTGGGCGTTCCCGACAATGTCAGCCGTCTGACACAAGTGCCCCAAGCGGAGCGTCGCGCGGTCGCCTTGGCTCGGCCAGAAATCGACGTGAGGGAGGACCAGGAATGCGGCAGCTCCTACAATGTCATCTTCATGACGGCTTTGTTTTCGGGAAAGGGACCCGACAGGGGGCTTCAGGAGGCAGCCTGGGTGGCTCGCTGCGTGGGAGACAGCCGTACCACTCCCCTGATCGAGGAAGACCTCGCTGCCTTAGCCTCCTACCTCTCACCCCGGGAACACGAGCGAGGCGCCCTTCTGTTCCACGCCGGCGACGCTCCGCCCGGAGCTCTCATCATGCGCGCGGGGGTCTCGGAGATGGTCGTTGGATCGGGTCCTCGCCGCTCGGTCGTAGGGCTGCTGCGCCCCGGAGAGGTGGATGGGGATCTGCAGCTGATCTTGGGCATGAGCATGCCCTATTCGGCCCGGACCCTCGAGCGCACGCGGGTGCTGCTGTTGGAACCGGCGAACTTCGAATCCCTTCTCACCGAGCACCCCACGATCGCCAGGAGATGGCTCTCGAGCGTGGCCGCCCGGGTCTCTGCCAGCCAGGCGAGGATCATGGAGCTGCTCGGCCGCTCGCTCGTTGAACAGGTGGCCCGCCTGCTGCTCGACGAGGAGAGAGACGGCCGCATTCCCCTGCCTCAAAGAACTCTCGCTGCCATGCTAGGGGCCCAACGTCCCTCACTGAACAAGATCCTGAAACAGCTGGAAGAAAAGGGCCTGGTGTCTCTCGGATACGCAGAGGTTCGGATCGAGCAGCCGGAAGCGCTGGGAAAGCTGGCCGCCGGACGGGGAGGAAGATTCCGTGTGGGTTGATAAGGCAGAAGGTGCGAGGGTCTCGACAACGTTAGCCTCGCACTCCCTGAACCGAGAGGCTTTGCGGGGACACCTGGCCCTCTACCGGGCCATCATGTTTGGCGCGTCGCCGCTTTCTCGCGCGGAGAGGGAAGCGATCGCCGTCGTCGTTTCCGCAGGCAACGACTGCCCTTATTGAGTGACACATCATGGAGCTTCGTTGACCCGGGAATCGGGCGACGGACCTCTGAAGGAGGCGGTCGCCTCCGGTTCCTTCGATCGATTGACTCCACGCATGGCCGCGTTGTGCCGTTACGCCGTCAAGCTGACCCTCAAGGTTGACTCGGTAGGGGAGTCGGATGTGGAGGCTCTGCGCCAAGCCAGGGTTCGACGATCGGGCGATCGTGGACGCGAACCAGATCGCCTCCTACTTCAACTACGTGAATAGGGTTGTCGAGGGCTTGGGGGTCGAGCTCGAGGCTCACTGGGCCGGGGCCGAGCGGGCCGAGCGGCACTACGATCTTAAAAGTCCGAGAGACAGCGCTCGTTGAAGCTCCCCTCCTGGGATCATTTTTCGATCCGCACTCCCTTCCAGAATGCGATCCGACCCTTGATCCGGCGGGCGAGCAACGAGGGTCTTGCGTAGTAGAAGGCGGCGTCTTCGTTCCTTGCGCCGTCGACCTCGACCGTGTAGTAGCTGCAGACCCCCTTCCACAGGCACAAGCTCTTGGAACGGCTCTCTCTCAGAAACGAGGTCTCGACGGACTCCTTCGGGAAGTAGTGGTTTCCCTCCACCACGATGGTGTCGTCGCTCGCCGCGATTACCCGGTCATTCCACACCGCTTTGACTATGGGGCACCTCCTCGGTTTCGTCTTGCTGGGGGCAACGCTTCCGAGGTCGTGTCCATTCGCAGATTGTGCGTTTCCTTACAGTGTGGAAAGCGGGCGGCCTATTAGCACGGTTTCGAGTGGGTAGCGTTTCCGTGAGCCTGCTAGCGAAGGAGGGAACCGTGGGCCAAGCAGCGATCCTCGTGCTTGCCGGAACAGAGACCAAGGCCGACCTGGGGCGGGTGGTGAACGGACTGCAGGTGGCCCGTGAGCTCAAGGAAGCGGGTGACGACGTCACCGTGATCTTCGACGGCGCCGGAGCCGAGTGGCCCCCTACCCTCAGATCAACTTGGTTTGTTCCCGGGGTCACCCGCACCCGGATACATGCTCGCGCCTGAAGGAGGGGTCTGTCATGCCACTTGACTTTCATCCGTAGCAATGGGTGAATTCGATCGCCGCCTGGCGGAGATCTTCCATGTCCTCGTAGAGCCGTGCCCACAGGCACTGCTCCTTGAGCGTCCGGATGAAGCGCTCGGCACAGCCGTTGCAGGGCGGCTCACCGGCGAGCGCGGGACTGTCTTCGATCCCCAGCCAGGCGATCGCCCCCTGGAAGTGACCGGAGGTGTATTGCGGCCCCCAGTCGTGCCGCAGCGCGATGCCGCGGGCGAGATCGGCGTCGACCCTGTCGAAGCGATCGGTGACCGCGTCGTAGATCGGCTCGAGAGAAGCGAAGCGATCACCGCGCTTGGCGACAGAAGTCCACGCCTCGGCCGAGAAGTGGTCGACGGCGCAGAACACCCACACCCAACCGTCGTTCTTGATCCAGGCCATGGTCGCATCGGTGCCCACAGGCGGACACGGCATGCCCGGTGCCCACGTCCATGCCTCGATCCCCTTAGGTGTGCCAAGTATCCGTCTGGGATGTAGGGGATTCGGGAGTGTGTGACGGTGGTGGGGTCGACTACACAGAGCTAGCCGCAAGGCTAGAGGAGCGAGTTGCGTCCTTCGAGGTTATGGCTCGCTTGAAAGGGGTACTCGTCAAGCACGGTTCGTCGGCGAGCCGATTTCCGCGACGTGCGAGAGGCTGTTGCCCCAGCCGAACGGATACCGAGCGTCGGGCATGTCTTCTCGTACCGAAAGGGATTACCAGACATCTCCTGAGAGGTTTCGGTGAACAGCATCCCGTCGGGCAGACTCCGGATCGGAGTAATCGGTTCGGCGGACCACCCAATTCAAGAGCCGTTCGCAGGCGGGTTGGAGGCGCAGACCCATGCCCTGGCGACGAGCTTGAGAGCTCGTGGGCATTCAGTTACCCTTTTCGCCTCGGACGAGTCCGATCCGGCCACCGCTACCGTACCCATACTTTCGGGACGACCCATCCGATTCTCGAATCGTGCGCTCGAGGATCCGAGCATGTTGGCGCTTCCGTTCCTTGAGAGGCACCACGCATACCTCGACCTCATGCTGCACTTACGCGAAAGCGACTTCGACGTAATTCAGAACAGCTCGCTGCACTACTTGCCTGTAGCGATGGCGTCCGCGATCAATCGTCCCCTCGTGACTACGCTACACACTCCTCCCACTCCGTGGCTCGAGAGCGCGATCAGCAGCAACTCGAATCGAGCGCGCGACACGATCTTTGTCTCCGTGTCGGAAGCCAATGCCCGTACCTGGGAGGGCATCACGATCCGGGAGGTCATACCAAACGGGGTGGATACCGAAAGCTGGCAGTTCCATTCAGCGCCCGATCGAACCTATGCGGTCTGGACCGGAAGATTCGTGCCCGAAAAGGGGCCCCATCTGGCGATCGAAGCGGCTCATCGCGCAGGCCTAGACCTCATCCTTGCCGGTCCGATGGCAGATGAGACGTACTTCTACGATGAGGTGAGGCCTCGGCTTCGTCCCTCTGATGAATACGCCGGGCACCTCGAAACTTCCGAGCTGTCCGAAATAGTGGGCAAGGCATCGGTTACGCTGGTGACCCCGTGCTGGGAAGAGCCGTTCGGGCTGGTAGTCATCGAGTCGCTCTCATGTGGCACGCCGGTCGTAGCTTTCGATCGCGGGGCGGTGCGTGAGATCCTGGGTGGTGTATTCGACGACTACATAATTCCTCCGGGTGATATCGAGGGCATGGCATCCCGTGCCCGTGAGGCCCTCGACTGCGACAGATCCCGATGTCGTGAGATCGTCGAGACCCGGTATTCGATAGAAAGGATGGTTACGCGCTATGAAGACCTCTACCTACGGATCTGCGAGCATTAATGGTGGAGAAGATTCTCGCCTGGTACGCACATCATCGTGGAGCAGGTCACGTGCAGCGCGCAGCCCTTATTGGCGCCCACCTCCGGTCTCCGGCAACGCTCTTTACTTCGCGCCGAGTCGAGTCGTGCCCGGGCTTCCAAACCGCAGTGCTCCCGATGGACGATGATGTTCCCGGTCACGAGTGGCAAGAGACCGAACTACGAGATGCACCGCTTCATTACGCGCCTTTCGGTGTAAGAGGCTTAAGAGAACGAGTCTCGACGATTACCGGCTGGATCGCATGTAACCAGCCGGCTCTGATGCTCATTGATGTCTCCGTCGAAATCGCCCGACTAGCGCGATTGACCGGAACTCCTTCAGTCATCGTGAGACAGCACGGGAACAGGTTCGACCACGCACATCTCGATGCGTATCAGCTAGCATCCGGGCTTCTTGCCCCTTGGCCTGCTTCGCTCGAGGATCCTGCGACCCCGCAGTGGATAGCGAACAAGACCGTTTACGCGGGAGGAATGAGTCGTTACGACGATGTCTCTATGCCCGATCGCAAGGTCGCCCGCACGAGACTGGATCTCCCGGACGGGCCCTGCGTTACGGTCCTTTCCGGCGCCGGAGGCGCAGGGGTTCCTCATGCCGTGACCGAGGCCGCGCAAGCCTGCCCAGACTGGCAGTGGCTTGTCGTTGGTAAGAAAGGTCCGGCCTCAGGCAGTCGCAATCTCAGAGTCGAGGGGTGGGTCCGGGACACCCTGGATCACATCAGGGCGGCGGACGTGGTTGTTGCAAGTGCAGGCGACAATACGGTCATGGAAGTGGCAGCCGCACAAAGACCATTGATATGCATCCCCGAGGAGATGCCCTTCGACGAACAGGTGCGCAAAGCGCGGTGTCTCTGCCGGATCGGAGCAGCCAAGGTCTTGTTCGATTGGCCCGCACCCTCCGAATGGAAGCGACTCCTCATCGAAGCATCCCGACCGGGTGCGCCTCCGGCGTTGACAGCCCTCGCGCCTGGAAATGGAGCGACAAAGGCTGCCTGTTACGTCGAGAGCCTTCTGGAGAGCTACGCGACATGATGGTCCGAGTGCTTTCTTATCCTCCCGTACATGACTATGTGGATCGTTTGGAAGGTTCCGTTTGTCACCTGGTTCACCGCGACGAATGCTGGCCGGCGTTGCCCAACTTCTATCGACCCGGGTGGTTACGTGAACACGAAGAGGATTGGGATATTACGCACTTTCACTTCACATGGGAACAGTACTCACCCCATCGGTTAGCCGAGGTATTGAGAACGCACCGGCACCAGGGCAAGAAAGTGGTGTGGACGGTCCACGACATCCAGAACCCACACACTCCAGAAACCGACGAACGGTATATGCACGCGTTAGCCCAAGCCGCGGATGTAGTTACTTCTCCAACTCCCGGTGCCGGAGAAGAGGTAGAGAGGATGATCGGGCGACGACCGATCACCATTCCCCACGGACCCTTTCTAGACGCACCAACCATCCGGAGTGTGCGATCTCCCGGGCGCCCATGGCGAGGGAAGAAGGTCCTCCTGTTCCATCTCCGTAGTGGCAGAGCAAACATGAAATGGCGACCCTGGCTGCAAGTGGTGACGGAAATGGCTCGGGAGGGGTGGGGTCTAGTCGCTAAAGTGTGTGCGCATGCGGATCATCCGGAGCGAGACGCCTTGCACGCGTGGGGAGAGCAGCCGGGCTGTCTTGTTTCTATCCACAAGCCACTGTCCTTGCCGCAACTCGTTCAGGTGCTGCAGGATGCGGATGCACTCACGCTTCCCTACGCGTGGGGGACCCATTCTGGACTTGCTGAACTAGCCGCCGATGTTGGAACGCCGATAATTGTGGGCGCAGTCGGCTACGTTCGGGAACAGGTCCCTGTAATCTCGGTGCAGATGTCGTCGGGAGCACCCGATTCAAGCTCGTTGCGCAGCGCACTGATGTCGTTTTGCCGGGGCCGGACACCTCGTGTGCCCACCCTCGAGGATAGAAACGGTGATTTGGAAGCGTTCATCCAAGGGCATCGACAGATCTACAGTGACCTCCTGTCCTCCTGATCGCCCCCGCCTCGATCTTTGACCCTCAGCTTGTTCGCCTCTGGGTCCCAGTCGACGAGGCCCAGCTCGGCGAACCCCTCTAGCCAGTCCTCCATCGGCCACGTCCCCCACTTACGTCGAAAGGTCCGGGCATTCCGCACGATCGAGTCCACGTGCTCGATCGGAGGATCCGATTTCGGATGGAATTGATGAAATGACTCCGCTTCCGCCACCCACGTCAAGGGCACGCCCGCAGCGCGAGCTTGAAATGCGAGATCGGTGTCCTCACCCCCGTATCCCTCGAGGGAGGCGTCGAAGCCTCCCAGCTCCAGGAAGATAGAAGCCCTTGTAGCGAAAGACAGAGACCAGAAGAGTTCGTAGCGGTCTTCAGCTTGGGTTCCGCGCCCGACGGGACAGGTCCGCTGCGGATGCTCGCTGGAGATCGAACGCAAATCGAGATCGCTTGTGGGAAGCCGGGCGCGCGAAGGCAGATACCGCACCGGCCCCATGACGATGCCGTTCGATCGTTCTAGCGCCCGACCATAAGCGCCGACGAGTGACCTCGACGGGATGCAATCGACATCGAGGAAGACGAGCTTTTCGTAGCCGGCGGCCCTGGCGGCGGCATTGCGAGCTCCTCCAAGCGAGCGGCATCGGTCCGTAGCCGGCACGATCGTTGCCGGGAACGGCAGGCATTGGGGCACCCAGGGTGCTCGGCCGCCCATCTGGGTCAGGACTAGTTCATCCGGATGCCTCTCCGAGCGGATCAAAGCGCCGATGAGGTGGTCGAGATGACGCTGTCTTCCGGCGGAAGTGAGTGTCAGTACGCTGATGCCGTCTGGCCTGGTCATCTACCCGGCGAGGTCCATGCAGATCTGTGCGTATCGTTCGGAGATGCGATCCCTCTCGTGGGCTCTGGCATTGGCGTCCACCGGCCGGCTCGGCCCCCGTTGCGCGAATTTGACTAGGCACTCCTCGAAACCTTGGTGGTAGCACTCTCCTTGCGTTGAAACCGGGAAGACGTATTGAGGGCTCTGCTCCGAGTAAAAACCGATGCTGGGCACGATTGCAGCCGTTGCGAGGTCCCTACAAGCCTCTATGAGACCGGAATGCGTTCCGAAGCGATAGGGCAACATGAAAGCATCCAGCGTAGCGAGGTAGATCCAGAACTCGAGATCCGAGAAGAGGTGATGAACGAATAGTTCCACTTGAGATGATCGGTCGGCCACAGCGCTCAAGCACGCGGCCACCAATCGGGGGTCGTAGAGACTTGACATCGGGTCCACCACGTCATGATGTAGGTCCACGCGGATACGTAGATTGCGCGCTTTCCGACAAGCTCTCATTGCAGCGCTCAAGATCTCTTCCCGAAACATGTTCACGCGCAGACTCTCGAAATGGATCCCTATCTTGAATCCGTCCCGGACCGGATCCTGGGTAAAGGGTGCCAGTCGACCCATCTTCTCCACGGGAACCACGTGAGGATGGGGAATCATCTCGGCCATTCGTCTCCAGCGCACTTCGATCTCCTTAGCGGCACCGCGGGTCAAGGTCACGATATGGCTTGCCCGGCGCATCCACAGCGAAAGATGCTCGTCCTGTTGATCCGGAGCCTGGTGATTTGGATTTCGAAGATCGTGTGCCGTGAACAGGATCGGCTTTCCTTTCTCTGCAAAACGTCGCAGACTGACTCAAGGCGCCGGGTGTCGTAATACTCGAAGTTGAAATTGACGTGGAACACGTCGAAGTCGCTGGCATGAGCATGCAACCACATCGGGTCGAAGAAGCTTGGCGTACGGATGTCATTACCCGTGGGATCCTCTAGGCGAACTATGCCCTCGTGGTCGAGGGCTCTGACACCTCCCTCGACGGTAGGCGACCTGCCGATACCTAGTCTAGACGCCACGCTGGGACCTCTCTGGCTCCCGCACTCTCCTGAGTGACAACTGACCGAGACTCTTACGCGCCCCACCCTATCGAGCGGCTTTCAAGGCACTAGAAAGCTCGCTCGGCTACGCGGCGACACGGTACTCGTGCAGCAGGCCACCCAAGCGATCGCTCCGGCTGAGATCGAAGACGGCTTCGGCTCGAGGGCTAGCGAGGTCAGGCGATGCTTGGTCAAGGGCGCGGTGCGGACGGTGGCCATTGTAGTGGTCCACATACGTCGTGGCCACGTGCTCAAGATGACGTCAGCCGACGATCAGAAGGTGGTCGAGGCATTCGTGGCGCACGCTCTTGACCCAGCGCTCCGCGAACCCGTTAGTCCTCGGCGCGCGGTACGGGTTTCACGACCTCAAAACCCTCTGTCCTGAAGACCTCGTTGAATAGGGGGTACAGCACAAGTCAAGCGACAGTCAAAAGCGGTCGCTCATACCTCATCATCGTGAGGCCTGGTACCTCGTTCCGGTGGGGAATATAAAATACAGCCATGGGGGGCGCTCTGATGCCGCCTTCCAAAGAGCAGCGGGAGCGACTAAAGGATGTCCTCGATCTGGCTGAGGATCTTCGCAATGGTTGCAGCGATGTAGGTCAGCGACTTGTCAATCGGTACTCCACGGCTGAACGTTGGATACGCCTCGAAGTGGCCTTGCACGTTCACTTTGCCTTGACCGACCAATCCTCTGTCGTCAAGTGCGGAGACCAAGAGGAGTGGTGTGCCGTGTTTGAGAGCGCGCCATCCCTTGAACAAAAGGTCGCGCTCAACAATCGAGCAGTCTGTTCCGGTGATAGTCAAATCCACTTCAGCTGGAGTTGTGACAGCGGGGACGACCACGCGGTGTTTGTCGGTATCAGAGAAACGCTGAAGGACTCGCATTGCCCGCGGTTGGTCCCCGCGACGATAAGGCTGGTACCGCTGCACCAATGTCTGGAGTTCCTTCGACACTCCCGGCATGCGGTCAGAAAATCGTCCCTTGAACGCCGAGAAGCTGGGGGAAAGGGGAAACTGGATTTGTCTTCGCGCCGACTCGCCTTTGGGCATCTGGCCGCAGAGTTGAACAAGTTCCCAGGTCATATGGTCGAGGGCACTCCGGAAATTGTGAATGATGTCTCCGACCATCAGCCCGGTCTCTGGTGGGGGTTGTGGGAAAGCCTCGACCGAGAACACGGTGACGAACAAAGAGACGCCTGGCCGCCTTGCTACGTGGGGATAGATGGCGATGGGGTGATCATCAGGGTCAAATGCCCGCTTGAGCAGGGACTTCAGCTTCTTCAAGTGTTGGTTACCCCAGTCGAGCTTGTCCCAACTGTCAGCGAATGGCCTACTCATGACCGTTAGAATGGAGGCACGATGCCAAAACAGAGCGACGACCTATCCCGCGAGGGCGAGCCTTCCCAGGAGACGAAGGAAGGTTTACGAATCCCCATTCCCAAGACCAAGGACTTCGACCGCCTACTCAAGAAGGCCGCTACTAAGCGGACTCCGGAGGAGCCTTCTCAATCCGACCAAGAAAGGCATTGAACATCCCTTCCGGGTTGTCTCTGTTGTTGTAACGGAACACGAACTCGTCCATGTACGACTGGAGGTACTTGGTCGAGACTCCGTGGTAGACGCCGCTCACGCCGCCCTTCAAGTGCGACCAGAATCCCTCAACCGTGTTGGTGTGAACGTCTCCGTCTACGTAGACATGTTGCGCGTGAGGGATGCGTGTGTGCTGGTAGCCCCTCTTTCCAAGATGCCGATAGGGCTTCCATTCGTCTGTGTAAACGACCGACCCTGGCAGCACCTTCTTGGCGGTCGGGGGAATGAGCGACCGTTCCCCACTATCGGGGACGACCTTGGCGTAAATCTGTCCAGGCTTTTCCGGGGTCTTTCGCTGGGCAATACCGAGAACCGGAGCCTTGTCTTTCGGTCGTCCGGGACGACCCCTCTCCGAGCGCCACTTGGCGAGGCCACCGACGTAAGCCTCGTCAACCTCAATGGTGCCGGTAAAGGGATCGTCGCCTTGCTCCAGCAGGGAACGAATCTTCTTGAACATGCGATGGGCGGTCGGGTAGGTCACCCCGGTTTCCCGCTCCAACTGTTTCGCGGAGATACCGCATCGAGTGCTCGCCATCAGATAAATCCCGTAGAACCACAGCTTGAGGGACGTGGACGATCCCTCGAAGATAGTTCCCTTCATCGGGTACTCCTGGTGGCCGCAATACTGGCACTCGTAGCAAGGGCGGGACTTGACGCGGTGGTGCTTGGTCACCTTCTCGCACTTAGGACAACGAATCCCGTTCGGATAGGTCTGCGCGACCAAGTAATCCAGACAAGCGGAGTCGTCGGGGAACCGACGCTCAAAGTCGAAGACCGTAGTGGTGGCGTCCGATGAGCGAGCGTTCTTTGGCTGATTGCGGTTTGTCTTCCCCATGCGAAAACACTACCAGAAGCATGTACATGTGTCAACTTTATATTCCCCGTTCCGGTTAGCGAGCTACCTTCCGGCTTCCCAGGAGGGCTTCCGGCTCTAAAGCTGGAACAGGCCGGTGACCGGTCCACCCCCGCAGGTCTCAAGGACTGATCCCCCCGCGCGCCGGAGGGAAGTCTCGCCCCCTCCAGAGGAAGGGGCTACTGGTTCAGTCGGATGTAGTCGATGGTGTGCTGGATAACGGTCTTGCCGTCCGGGAGGACGTAGTTGCCGTAGGTAGTGGCGTGCTTGCTGCCGGGAATGATCGTCTCCTGGGCGGCAACTCCGGCGGCCCTGAGCGCCGAGTAGTACGTGTCGGCCTGATTCCTCGGTAGCGACTCGTTGCTCGAGTTGTAGATATCGGTCGGGGAGGAAGAAGCCGATGACACATGATTCAGAGGCGATCCGCTCTGCCAGTTGGCGGGGCACTGCTGATAGGAGCATCCAAAATAGTCGGCGTGCTCCGAGGGAGAGCCCCAGGTGTCGTCGTAGTACGTGGGACTCGACAATCCAACCGAGACGTTGACGGTCCCCAGAGCACCCGCCATGTAAGAGAACGTCCCACCCGAGGAGGTTCCGACCGCCGACACTCTCGTCGTGTCGGTCTTGTAGCTGGCGCCGCTCGCCCTGACCCAGGCGATTGCGTCCATCACGTCATCCTGGCCCGCGGGCCATACATTGCCCTGCAGGGGCGACACGTCGACAACGGAGCCGTCAGTACAGGTCACCTTGGGAGACAGCGCCGGGTTGCTCGGATAGGCGGGAGCCAGCCGGTAGTTCGGCGTATAGACGACAAACCCCGCCGCGACGTACTTGCGCTCCAGGGTCAGAAGGTTCTTCTGGCATTTGTCGCCGGTGATCATCTTTCCGCCGTGGATCAGGAGAATCGCAGGGTAAGGGCCGACGCCATCAGGGGTACGGACGTCCAGCTTGAGGGCGGTGTTGCCCACGGTCTTGTAGGTGATGTCCTTTTGAAGGACTAGCGCGCGCGCCGGCTGCGGGGCGGCCGCGAACAAGACCGTGGCGGCCGCGGTCAGGAAGAGGACGAGCGGCCCTATGAGCGCGTTGGACCCGGCCCCTCCGAGAGAATGCCTAGTCGACATCGCAAAGCCTCTTGACCCCATGCTCATCCGCCTCCCCTGCGACACATGCTTCCCCACGCCCTCCCCGCCGCGTGACAACCGGCCCTCGAACCGGGGCCGAGCGATGTGAGGAGGATCGGGACCAGACTAACCGGCCGGTCCTATTAGAGGTGACGGTGCAGCCAGCGGGCCGACTCCTGCAGCACCTGCGAGCCAAAGTGGGCGTGGACGCTGCCTGCTCGCATCCGCAGTTGGACCGACACACCCCTCCGTTCGAGAGCCCGGGCCATGTGGCGCGCCGTCGTCGCCGGCACTATCGGATCGCGCTTGCTTTGCACCAGCATCATCGGGGCACTGTCTCGGGAAACGTGAGCGATGGGAGACATGCGCCGCCAACGGCTAGCGCACCGGCGAAGTCGGCATCCCAAATAGTCGGCGACCACAGCGAAGCTCTTGGGCGATCTCGCCCGAACGGCAAGCTTGCTGGAACCGGACCACGAGACGACCGCGTCGGCGCGCCCTCCTCCCGCGTTGCCCGTTACGCCGAGCATCTGGGCCAGATGCGCGCCGGCGCTTGTTCCCGCCGCACCAACCGACCCCGTCCGAGCCTGAAATTCCGCGCCGTGCGCTCTGACCCACTCGAGTGCCGCGCGCACGTCTCGCAAGGGAGCCCGGTAGTGATAGCCACACAGCGGCCGGCTCCGGTCGCCGCAGGCCAGGCGATAGTCGGAAGCGAAGACCACGAAGTCGCGGTAAGCCAGTCCCAGCGGCGAGAGAGTCTCGTCCCTCCGACTACCCGAGAACCATCCCCCGCCGTGAATGTCGAGCACCGCGGGGAGATCCTTGCCGCCCGCCGGCCGGTAGACATCGAGCCCGAGGGTCACGCCGTCGTGGCGTGCGTAGACGATGTTCCTGACCACCCGGAATGTCCTACCCCGGTACGTGATGTCTTGCTGAGAGGTTCGCTCCGCCGCCGGTCGGTTGGGCGAAGGCGACTGCGGCGCGGACGCGAAGCACGCCGGCAGTAGCAGAGCAAGCAGGACGAAGCCAGAGAGGGAAGCCCTGCGCCGCGGGCGGGCGGGGGAGTCGTCCGGCCCCCCTGCGGACCTGCGGCGAGCACCCCACCAGCCGGGGCTGATGGTAGTGTCTCCCATCCAGAGGGGGGGCGGAACAGGAAGGCGCATGCGCAACTTTCCCACGCGTCGTGAGTTAGGGCAGTTGCCGTCCACCCTCATGGGTTCGAGCCCAGCCGCGCTGGGGAGGGCGAAGGCGCGATGAGCACGGCCTCTCTTCCTTCACGTCGTGTGGATGCCGGATTCGAGGTTGTCGGCGTGCGCATTGCATCGGGCGGGCCCCTCTTCGTCGTCGCCGGTCCCTGTTCGGTCGAGAGCTTCGAACAGTACCGAGCGGCGGCAATGGCGGTCCACTCGGCCGGAGCCGATCTGTTACGCGGTGGAGCCTTCAAGCCCCGCACCTCTCCATATGCCTTTCAAGGACTGGGACAAGAGGGCCTGGAGATCATGCGCGCAGTGGCCGACGAGCTGAGCATGGGGGTCGTGACCGAGGCGCTCACCGTTGACGACGTGCCCGCCATCACCCGATATGCGGACATGATCCAGATCGGGGCCAGAAACATGGCCAACCGCCCCCTGCTCCAGGCTGTCGCCGACGCAGGCCGACCCATACTCCTCAAGCGCGGCATGACCGCGCCGGTCGAGGAGTTGGTCACGGCGGCGGAGTCCCTCGTGGGATTCGGAAATGAAGCCGTCGCGGTGTGCGAACGCGGAAGCCGAACCTCGGAGCCGTCCCTCCGCAACACTCTCGACATAACCGCCATCGCTGAGATGAAACTGCTTTCGGGACTTCCCGTCGTCGTCGACCCATCACACGGCACGGGAAGGACGGACCTCGTCCAAGCGGCCGCATGTGCGGGAATCGCTGCGGGGGCCGACGGAATCATGGTGGAGGTGCATCCTCACCCGGCCCGCGCTCTCTCCGATGGTTTTCAGTCACTGCCGACAGAGGACTTCACTGAATTCATGCGGTCTGTTCGAAGCATCGCCGCCGCGGTGGGACGCGAGACATGACGGCGGCCGGCGGAGCCCTGACGGTGATGTTCGACGACGCCGCACGGCCGGAGGAGCTCGAGGCCGCTCTGGGCCACGCCGAGGACTGCGGCCTGACGGCGCGTGTCACCCGGGGGGACGGGTGGGCGGTGCTGGCGGTGCCCGAAGGTGCCGATGAGAAGATGGCCGGCGATTTTCGAGGAGCTCCCCATGCCTCGCGGGTCCGCTTCATCTCGTCTCCCTATCCGCTCGCCAGTCTCGAGACCACCGGCGACCACAGCTCTTTCGACATTCGAGGGACCCTGCCTGCGGGGGGGCGATTGAGCATCGGATCCACGGCGCCGGTGGTAACGCTCATCGACGTCGGCAGCGAGCGAGGCAGGGATGAGTCCGGCCCCCGCCACGCCGCGGACAGCGCACGGCGCGCCGGCGGCGCGGTGTGGCACGCAGGGAGTCACGGCTCCTGGGGCACGGGGGCATCCGGGCGTGTCGATCTGCTCGCGGCGAGGGATGCCGCCTTGGAATGCGGTGTGGCGCTCAGCGTAGGAGTAACCGACAGGCGAGCGCTGGAGGAAGCACACTCGATCGCCGACATGTTCCAGATAGAGGGTCGCGACATGCAGAACTTCGATCTGCTACGAGCCTTGGGCCAGGTGGGCGTGCCCGTCGTGCTTCGCAGGGGGCAGGGGGCGACCATCGAGGAGTTCCTGCTGGCGGCCGAGTACGTGCTCGCGGGGGGCAACGGACGGGTTGCCCTCTGCGAAGGAGCCGCGGCCCGGCCGGCTTGGGGGCCGCGCTTCGAGATAAATGCCTTGCTCCTGCTCAAGCGCCTCACCCATCTCCCCGTCATCGCCGATGTGAGCGGATGCTCTGAGCACAACTCAGCGATCGCAGCCACGGCGTGCGCCGCGATCGCAGCCGGCGCCGACGGCGTGCTGCTGCCGGTTGCCGGCGACGCGTCGTACTCCGGCGGTCGTCTGGCGCCGGAGCAATGCCGGGCGTCGCTCCACGACATGGCCCGCGTGGCCGCAGCCGTGGGGCGGGTGATGAACCCTGCGCTCCCCGAAGGTGAGGAGGCACCGTCCCCTCCCCTACTCGTGAAGCAGAAGAGAAGCAGGAACGCCAAGCGGGAGGAGCCGGCCGCTTCCGCCGTCGACGTTCTCCACAGGCTGGATGGAACCCTAGCGGACGCCATTCGTTCTGCAACGGAGATCACCCCGAAACTCGAGGTCATCAACCAGAAGCGGATCAGCCCTCCCTATCAGCGCTGGCTGACCTGGCTCCTCAAACCGGAGGGTGACCTTCTCGTTCGCTGGACGAGCTACAAGCTGGACCGGCTCACGGTCACCCACAATCTCTCGTATGTGGACTTCGCCAGAGTCGACGGCACCGTCTTGGCCCGGCTCCAGGCCGAGCAGCTCAACCTCGGCGAGCTCTTCGCGGCGAGTGCCATAGACAAATTCGGCTTCGCCTTTGGTACCGGCGCCGATGCCGGCCCCCTGGACGCCGCGCTCAGGGAGGGTCACCTTGACAACGCGCTTCATCCCTATGTTTGGCGCCGCTACATCGCCTCTACGTCGGGTCGCGTCGGCTTTCTCGTCATCGAGGCACTCCCCACCCTGACGTGGCAACGACTTCTCGCCTCCGTCACCACCCGGGAAGGGACGAAGACATGAGCGGACCGCCGGGGGCGCGCCCATACAACGCCATCGAGCTCCTGAGCCGGAACCTCGAGGCGGGGCGAGGCGCCAGGCCCTACCTCACGACGGCAGCACGAGAATGGACTTACGAAGAGGCTTGCGCCGCAGCAGATGCTGCCGGCGCCGGTCTGCTCGGGGAAGGGCTCGACCCCGGTGCCCGCGTCATCCTCTCCCTGCGGGATCGGGCCGAGTTCGTCTTCGCCTTCTGGGGCGCCATCAAAGCAGGGCTCGTCCCGGTCCCGATAGCTCAGGGGATGACGGCGGCAGACGTGCACTTCATTCTCTCGGACAGCGCGGCGGCTGCCGTCATCTGCGATCGATCCTCCGCCACCCAGGTCCTCGCCGCAGCAGAAGAGACCGGCGCCCGAGTCGTTCTCGTGGAGCAGCGAGGGTCGAAAGGGGTCCTGGTCTGGAGCGATCTGTGCGCCGGCTCGGGCTCGCTGACCGCCTCCCCCACTACCGAGGACGACATCGCCCTATGGCTCTACACCTCGGGTACGACCGGCCTGCCCAAGGCCGTCATGCACCGCCACCGCAACCTCAGGGCCGCCCCTTCGGCGCTTTCGGACCAGGTGATCGAGATGCAGCCCGACGACCGCGTCCTTTCCGTGTCGAAGATGTTCTTCGCCTACGGGTTGGGCAACTCCGTATACCTGCCGGCCGCCGCCGGAGCGTGCGTGATCATCAACGAGGGTCCCGCCATTCCTGGCCGCGTCAACGAGCTGATGTCTGCCGCCCGCCCGACGGTCATCTTCGGAGTCCCCTCCTTCTTCGGCGGCTACGCGCGCTTGTCCGAGGCCTCACTCCCGTCTTCGGCCCGCATCGTGCTCAGCGCCGGGGAAGCTTTGAGCCGGCCTCTCTTCGATGCCTTCAAGGAGCGCTTCGCGCTCCCGCTGCTCGACGGGTTGGGTTCGACTGAGGCCCTGCACCACGTCACCAACAACCACCCGGGTGACGTCGTTGCCGGCAGCGCCGGCCGTCCCCTGAGCGGTTACAACATCGAGGTAACGGACGAGGGCGGCGACCCGGTGCCCGAGGGCGTTAGCGGGGAACTGTGGGTCAAAGGGCCGACGCTTTTCGCCGGGTATTGGAGACGGCCGGAGCTCACGAACCGGATGCGCCGCGATGGTTGGGTGCGGACGGGCGACCGTGTCAGGGTGGCCGAGGGACGGCTCTACCACGAAGGCAGGCTGGACGACCTGATCAAGCTCGGGGGCATCTGGCTGGCACCGGCCGAGATAGAAGACGTTCTGCGCTCGCACCCAGATGTGAACGATGCTGCGGTCGTCGCGGCCGACGACGGCAGCGGGATTCCCGTCCTGAAGGCAGTGCTCGCATCCCAGCGGGACGACAGCAAGCTCGTCGCCGAAGTGAGATCGCTGTGCAAGTCTCGCCTCGCCCGCGCGAAAACCCCAACGGATTATGAGGTCCGGGAGGATCTCCCTCGCACTCCCAGCGGGAAGCTCCAGCGATTCATGCTGCGCTCCATGCGCTGAAGCCCCCAGAGCAGCGCGCCGTTCGGGCTACGGGGAACTCCTGCGCTGCAAGGGTGTTGCGCTGGCGCCCGCTCTCTCGATCTCTGGATCCAATTGCAAACCGAAACCGTCCGCGAGACGCGTGAGGTAGTTGAACATACCGACGATGTGACCGACTTCGAGACAGGCCCTGTCGTCGAACCCAAGCTGCCTAAGCGGCTCCCAGTCGCCGCGCGTCATCTTCGTGGGCGTGACGCTGAGTTTCTCGGCCACTTCGCAAAGTGCGCGCTCGCGTGCTGAAAGACTGTCGAGGTCCCTCCAGCGGCGAGTCTTTATGGCATTCGACAACTCTGGCGAGCCGCCCTCGACGCGCAGAAACTCTGCGTGAGACTGCGTTCAGTAATGGCAGTCCTGGGCAGCCGCCGCGACCCCCGCCACCATCTCTCGTTCCGCTCGGCTGAGCGCCCCCGGCGCGAACATGATCTGTCTGAAGAGAGCGCCGTAGGCCTCCCCGATCTCCGGGTGAGCACGTGACAAGCGGGACATTCCGGCCACGAAGCCGAAGTCGTAGGGATATCCAGGGGGCAGCTGGGCACGTATCGCTTCCTCGCTGGGAAGCTGGACCCAGGCCTGATCTCTCTCCGACATTGCTCTCCCGTCATAAACCCCCTTCCGCCCTCTCCAGTAAAGTCTATCTCCTGCACTTCATCCCCCGTCGCGCGGGGCCAGCAGCGCGTATGCTGTTTGTGACCCTGCGCGGGGATGTGCGCGGGGGCAACTACCGGGGGCAGCGCACGAGGCTCCTGCTTCCAATCAAGGGAGAGTCCAATGAGTGAGATCGAGCAGGAAGTGGGATCCTACGTCGCACGGGAGCTGTTAGAGGACGAAGAGGAGAGCTTGCCGCCCAGCACGGTTCTCACCAACGGCCTGCTCGACTCCTGGGCCATGATGCAGCTGGTCTTTTTCCTCGAAGAGAAGTACGACCTCACCTTCGAGATGGACGAGTTCGTCGACGAACACTTCGAGTCGATTGCGACGGTGGCGTCCTTCGTGCAGCGAAAGCTGGCCGCCCCGGAACCCAGCTGAACTGATCGGGTAGCTGGGTAAATCACGCTTTCGTAACGACGACCTCGACGTAGTTCCACGGCGCGACCACCGTCTGATCACCCGAGACGTTCACCTTGGACAGGAGCTTGGCCAGCGCCTCCGCCAATTCCTCCTGGCGCGGCGGGTTGAGGGCCTGAAAGGTCTCTCGCACGGGCCCGAAGTGGGCACGGAAGAAGTCCACCCCGGCTTGCGGAGTCGGATAGCGCATCCGGACTATTTGCGCGGTCAGCACCATGCGTGCTTCGGGTCCGAATAATTTCCGTAGCCCTTTCTCCGTTCCCCACAGCGTGGGCGGGGGAACCCCGCGGGCCGGCGGCGCCAAGCGTGAAGCAGACCGCGCGAACCTGGCGGCAAGGCTGTCCGGAGGGAAGTTGGCAAGTCCGATGCGGCCCCCGGGGCGGCAGACCCTGAGGAGTTCCGCCGCCGTTTGAGATTGATCCATCGCGAACATCACCCCGAAGGTGGACAGCACCACGTCGAACGATGCATCGGGGAAGGGAATGGCTTCCGCGTCACCCGGACGAAACTCGATGGCCAGGCTCTCTGCTCTCGCCCGCTCCCGAGCTCGGTCGAGGAGCTCGGGGACGAAATCGATTCCGATCACATCGCACCATCTGCGGGCCGCGGCTATGGCCGTGTTGCCCGTGCCGGCAGCCACATCGAGAACTCGTTCGCCGGCGCGTAGGTCGACCGTCTCACAGAGCAGCTCGCTGACGATAACGATCCGGGCCGCGAAAGTAGTCAGGTCTCCGGACGCCCACAGCTCTCTTTGCCGCTGTTGAAGAGCTTGATCGGTCATAGCGGCTCATCATATCCACGGCTCGCGCGACGGCAGCCGGGCCGGCAGAAGCGACTACGCTGGGCTCGGGGAGAACCAACCCCCGCAAGCCGAGCCACCATCGAGGTGATTCAGACGTTCGACAAGGAGATCTACAGGCGCTTCGAGCTGCCACGCAAGCTGGGGGCCGTCATCTCGGGATGGGACAACCCGGACATGTGCCCCAGGGAGGCCACCGAGCACATGCGGGAGGACGATTACGTCATCGGCGTGCTGTTCGAAGGCAGCGCACGCGCCTATCCCCTGTGGATCGTGGATCACTACCACATCGTCAACGACCGGGTGGGGGATCAGCCCCTCCTTGTCGTGAGCTGCGAGCGCTGCCAGACGGGAGGAGCCTTCATCCCCGAAGTGAAGGGGAACGAGAACCGGCCCCCTTTGTTCAGAGGCGTCGGGTTCATGAACGCCACGCTGATCATGAAGGACATGCGCACCGGCAGCTACTGGAACCACTCGGTGGGTCGGTGTCTATCCGGGCGGGTCGCCGGTGCCATCCTGCCTTGGATTCCTACCTGGCACATGGAATGGGCCGATTGGATCTCCCTCCATCCGGAGACCCAAGTCATGCTTCCTCCGCGCGATGAGGCCCACCCCGATGCCCGACACGGGCACGGACGCGACGAGGTCTTCGCCCGTCCCGGCATGGAGCCGGTCTTCGTTCCCACCATCCTCGGCGCGCTGGACACGACCTATCCGGAAAGCGAGATGACGCTTTGCCTGGGGCCCGATGGTGACCCCGCCGCCTATCCTCTGCGCGAGGTTCAGCGAGAAGGTGGAGTGGTCCAGGCGGAGCGGCGCAACAGCCGGGTCGCGGTCTTCGCGGGGCCATCACCGGATGGATTCACCATGGCCTCGTATGTACCTCGAGCCGACGGACGCTCCTTGACCTTCACGCGGTCGGACGGCTCCTTCTTCGATGCCGAGACCCAAAGCCGCTGGACGATCGAGGGACGGTGCGCGGAGGGGCCACTCGCCGGCAAGGTGCTCGAGCCGGTTCCCTGGTATTACATGCGTTGGCACGCGTGGATCTACAACCATCGCGATACGTGTCTCTGGCGCAGTGAGAAGACTCTCCCCGCCTTTGCTGCCTGGGCCGGCGGAGAGGAGGAGGCCCAATTCTTCGAGCCCTTCCTGTCGTCCCTTGCAAAGCGGGGCGCGGAAGTTCGAGTCGAAGGCCCGCTCGTCAGCCAACTTCGCCCGAGGGATGCGGACGCGAGTCTGGTGGTGAGAATCGACGGCCATCGTGTGAGGTTGCATCGCTTCGACAGCGTCGCCGGTGCGGAGGACTTCCATGCCCTTGGTGGAGCCTGGTCCGGGTTTCCGCTCAAACCCAAGGTGATGGGAGGCAAGACCCGCCGCCTGGGGGCTCTGGTCATGGAGTCCGACCCCGAGGAGCGCTTCGTCGATCCCCTGGGTATCGTGGGCCTGGCCGACGACCTCGTCCGGTGGGCGCCGATCCTGGAAGAGCCCCTCGAGGAGCCGGTCGGAGAGCCGGACGCCTCCGGGCCCGCGCCCTACCCGGGATTCTTCGCCATCGTGCGAGGCCTGCGCCGCTCGGGCTTCGAGGTGCTGGAGCTCGGTTATCTCCCTCCGGGACAGCTGAGGCCCAACTGCGCCAACGGCATCTCCCTGACGGTCGAGGGGGATCGCTTCATCCTCTATCGGTTCACGGGGGACGGACCGGCGCAGGAGTTCGCCGCCGGCGACAGCCACTCGATCTCATGCGGGCGGTTCGTGCTGCGCTCCGCCCCCGACACCATGTACGAGCATCAAGGATCGGAGATTCTCTACGCGGGGGATGACGCGATTCGGTGGTCTTCCCTTCTTCACAACCCCAAGCTGCTGCGCGCTCTGAACGGCGCCCTCATCCATTCCTGACGCTCGAGGCGAAGAGTCAAGCCGCGGGCTGCGGTCCCAACGCGCTGGGTCGGAGCACGCTGTTGTCCCTTCGCGCCGTCTTGTCGTAGAACGTCCACATCTGCTCGATGATCTCCTTGGCCTTGGCCTGTGTCTCGGGCAGATAGGGATTGCCCTGCAGCACCCTGACAAGCTGGGCCCGGTACTTGCGCGACACGATGAAGAGAGTGAAGAGAAGGGGCATACGGTAGGAGAGGTCGGTGAGCTGATACCAGACTTCCACGCCCTCGCCCACGCGCGACTGGTAGGCGTCAAACGCCTCCTCTTCCGTTTGGCCGTTCCACATCTTCGTCAACGCCTCGTGCGCGAAAAGGGCGGAGTAGAGCGCGACGTCCACGCCAGACGAGAAGATGGGGTCCACGAATCGGAACGCGTCGCCCACGAGCAGCCAACCCTTGCCTGCGAACTGGTTCGTCGTGTACGAGTAGTCGCCTTCCACCCACCAGGGCTTGATCTGCTCGGCCCCCTTCATCACATGGTTGAAGGATCGGCTGCTTCCGACGAGCTCCTCGAAGAACTCGCCGTACGATCGTCCGCTTCTCCTGAAATCACGCTTGTCGGTGATCACCCCGATCGAGAACACGCCGTTCCTGAGCGGAATCTGCCAGCCCCAAGCTCGCTCCCGACCCAAGAAGTGCAGGAAGAGGAAATCTTCGTAGCCTTCCGGAACGGGACCGACGTTTCGAAACCACGAGTACAAGGAGAACTGGTTGAAGTCAGGATCCCTCTTGCGCAGGCCGAGCTGGTTGGCCAACAGGCATCTTCTTCCCGTCGCGTCAACGACGACCGAGGCGCGAAGATCCCTTTCCCATCCGTCTGTTATGGACGCCCGAACTCCGACGGCGCGGTCGTTCTCGAAGAGGACTCGGCGAGCGTTGACGCCCTGAAGAACTCTGGCGCCCGACAGATGCGCGTGCTTGAGAAGCAGAGCATCGAGCGCGCTGCGCTCTACGTTGAAACTGTAAGGCCGCGGGGCGCCCGGCAGTGGAAAGTCTGAAGTGCGAACGGCGAAGAACTTGCCCGCCGGCGACTTGGGCGCAGTCCATCCCACGCCTGCTTTGCGAGCAAAGCCCTCAGCCTCCATCGTTTCGAGAAACCCAAGCTTGTCGAAGACGACGGTGGTGGACGGTGTCAGCGCCTCACCCACGTGGTGGCGGGGATGAATGTCCTTTTCGAGAATGAGGACGCGACGACCATCCTTGGCCAGCAGAGTCGCAAGGCCTGACCCCGCGGGGCCGCCCCCCAAGATGATGACATCCGCGTCGAGAGTGCGATCAACCATGTCTCAACCCGACCTCTCCGCCCGGGCCCTGAGCGTTCACGAGCCAATCGACAAGCTCCTGCTCCACGGCTTCCTGCACCTCCAGCTCGGCAAACGCGTGAACTTCCCCCGGAATGACCCTCATCGTGAGGAATCTCCTGCCCTTCGCCAAAACATCACTCAGGGGGCCCTCCCTCGCCCTTTGGAATTCGTGATAGTCGGGTTCGGCGCTCCCGTACAGGATCAAGATGGGGGTGCCCCGCCGGACGATGGAGCCGAGCGCCTCCACGAAGTCTCCACTCACCCACCGATCACCCCCCCGTCCCGTAAACCGCACAACAACGCTGCGCCAAATGAGGCGGAGACCGGTTGCGACGATGCGCGCCGCCTGGGCGCGACGCGCCGGTTTATCGACCCGGAACAGACCACGAATCGGTCTGCGGCTCTTCATGCGCTTCACGAACAACGAGAGGGGGATGCCCGTCGCCTCCGAGGGACGCGTGTCGATCACCGGGCTGGAGATCAGCGCCACTCCGCGCAGGCCGGTGATCTCCCCGGCGCAGGCAAGACACGTACGAGCACCGAAGCAGCTGCCGACCAGGACCACATCGGCCAGACCTTCCCGCTCGAGCCATTGCACCGCGGCTTGCAGGTCCTGCACCGCGAGGCTCGTCAGAGAATAGCCCGCGTCCTCACCCGTGCTCTCCCCGATGCCTCGGTAGTCAACGCGCAGGACATGGAAGCCCCGCGCCGCCAGGCCTCTCGCAACACGGACGGAGACGCGATTGCGATTGGTGCAGGGAATCTCATCTCCGCCGCTCAGAATGACGACGGCGATGCCATTGGTCGCCCCCCCGGGGGGTGTTAGCACGCCGAACAACGTCTCCATCCCCGCCGGGATGTAGACGGGCCTCTCGGCCACTCGGGCCAGGACGCGATCCGTCATCAGGATGCGGTCTCGCGGGTGAAGGCAGCCAGCAGCCAAGTGGTCGTAACGTCGATTGCGGGGGTCTTCCCCTGGCTGGGGTGGGCCGAGAACCAGACGGGAGCCTCATCCGGCACGTTCCGAGCGGCCAGTTCCAGCCCGCGCGCACGCATCTCCTCCGCCAGTCTCCGGTACTCCAGCGCGGGCTCGGCCCGACGGCCGAAGTCGAGCACGAGAGCTGGACCGGTGGCGTCCGTGAGAAGCTCTTGGAGCGAGCGACCGAGCCCACTCGCATAGAGGCGGCGGTCGAGTCTGTAGCCGAGGACGTCGAGCCATCCCTTGTCCAAGAGCTCGGCCACCTCGGCCTGCTCCGACGTCTTCGTCCCTTGGTGCTTCCGCAGCCTGCGCATCACGCGGGCCCGTATCGCCTCCCGCGCAAAGCGCTCGGCCTGCACCACCGGCTGCCAGAAAACCAGCGGCGCGCCCTTCGTCCCAGCGGCGCACGATGCGGCAATCAGAGCCCCCCACCGGGTTCCGAGGAAACCCACGCTCCCGGTCTGCACCCGCTCTCTCAGCCTCTTCAGCGCTGTGCCGGCGTCCTCGATCATGGACTCGAGCGTCAGCGCTCCCTCGTCCCCCGAGCTGTGCCCCGTCCCCAGGTAGTGAAAGCGCTGGACGGCGACGCCGGCTCGAGCCAGCGACCGGGCCAAGACGACCTCCCGACGGTAGTTGACGAGGAATTCACCCAGGATCGGGGAGCAGATCAGCACCGCCCCGCGCGGCTGGGGCGGGACATAGGTCACCCCGAAGATCGCCCCGCGTGAGGACTCGAGGAAACAGGATTCCTCCCTCACCCCGCTGTCTGCGTCAACCAGGGTTGCGAAACCCTGACCGCTGTGGAGATCCTGATCGAGCACGCGCCCCCAACTCTCTCTCTGCTTGCTCCACCCCGCTCGCCAACCGCCACACTACCAATGCCGTAGGCGGGGGCAGGCCAGCCTGCCTCGCCACAATCCGAGGCGCCGAAGGCTGATAGCTTCGCTAGCTGCCCGGGACGATCAATGGAACGGGCATGCCACGGGGAACAGCAGTCGTCATAGGCTTGGCCCTATCTCTGATGCTGGTCGCGGGGGCCGGCCTCAGGCCGCCACCGTCACCCGTAACGTCACCTACGAGCAGGCGGGCGGGGTGAGCGTCAAGCTGGACGTCTACATGCCCGACGCCAGCGGCCCCTTTCCGGCCATCGTGCTGATCCACGGCGGCCACTTCCACAGGGGGGACAAGTGCCAGGCCGAGTACGATGCCCAGGCCCGCCACTTCACGTCCGCGGGTTTCGTGGTCTACAACATCGACTACCGTCTCGCCCCCAAGTACGGCACCTCTTCCACCGTCTACAAGTGCGTCGACGGCTCCACCACCGACATCTCGAGTCTTCAGGGGAATCACTTCCCCGTGCCTCTTGACGACGCGACTGCCGCGGTGCAATGGGTGCGGGACAACGGCGCGAGCTACAAGACGGACGTCAGCCGCATCAGTTGCGTGGGTGAGAGCGCAGGCGGGACCCTCTGCTATGGGCTCGGGACCTAAGGGAGTGGTCAACGTGCAGGCGGGCTGGTCGGGGCCGACCAAGCTGGACGACTTCAACCTTCCGCCTTCATGAGAACTACATCGGCTGCAGCCTCGCGGCCTGTCCCGACACCTGGAGCGCCGCCTCCCCCTACTAGCAGGTCACGCCGAGCGCGGCGCCAGCCGCCATCTACAACAGCAGCAATGAGGCGATCCCGCAGTCGCAGGCAGACCTCTATGCCCAGGCACTCACCGACGCCGGCGTGATCAACAACGAGACCATCCTGGCCGGGTCGAAGCACGCTGAACCGCCCCGGGATTAATGGAGACTCCTGATGTTGAGAGGATGGAGCCATGTCAAGGTCCCGGAGATACCCGCCAGAGGTTCGCGAGCGCTGCGTGCGTCTTGTGTTCGAGCAAGAAAAGGACTACCGATCTCAGTGGTCGGCGATCACCTCGATCGCTGACAAGTCAGGCATGACCCCGGAGACACTTCGCAAGTGGGTCCGCCAGGCCGAGCGTGATGGGAGCCGTCGACCCGGTCTCAGCACCGACGAGCGCGAGCGGCTGCGTGACCTCGAGAAAGAGAACAAGGAGCTGAGGCGCCAACGAGATCCTCCTCAAGGCGGCCTCGAGTTTCTTCGCGCGGGAGCTCGATTCGCGACTTCCACGATGACCGCGCTCATTGACGAGCACCGCCACAAAGGGGGGGTCGAGCCGATCTGCGGGGTGCTGCCGATCGCCCCCAGCACCTACTACGCCGCCCGCAAGCGAGCACCATCGAGACGTTCTCGGCGTGACGAGGACCTCAAGGTCGAGATCCTGCGAGTGTGGAAGGCGAACTTCCGTGTCTACGGCGCCGACAAGGTATGGGCACAGCTGAACCGCGAAGGCACTTCCGTCGCTCGCTGCACCGTCGCGCGCCTCATGCGCCAGCTCGAGATCAGAGGCGCCATGGGGGGCAAGAGACAGCGCACCACGATCCCCGGAGACGACATTGCTGCTCGCCCTCAAGACCTCGTTCTAAGGGACTTCTCAGCGTCTGCTCCCAACCGTCTGTGGGTCTGTAACCTGACCTATGTCCGGACCTGGTCGGGCTTTGTCTATGTGAGCTTTGTCATCGACGTTTTCGCCCGCATGATCGTAGGGTGGCAGGCGTCGCGCTTGCTGCGCACAGATCTCGCCCTCGACCGCCCTCGAGCAGGCGATCTGGGCACGCAAGGACGATGGCCTCAAGGAGCTCGTACATCATTCAGATCGCGGAGTGCAATATCTGTCTATCCGCTACACCGAACGCGTAGCGGAAGCCGGCGGTGTGCAGAGCGTCGGCAGCCAGGGTGATTCCTTCGACAACGCGCTGGCCGAGTCGATGATCGGTCTCTACAAGACGGAACTGGTGCGCAACAAAGGGCCATGGCGAGGCCTCGACGACCTCGAGCTCGCAACGTTGGAGTGGATCGATTGGTGGAATCACCGGCGTCTTCTGGGGCCGATCGGACGGATCCCGCCAGCTGAAGCTGAAGCCCCTGTTCTACGGTCAGAAAGTCACGGCCACGGAGGTCACGACTCAAGCAACCGAGTCTCTGTGAATCCCGGGGGGGTTCAAGACTCGTCTTGATGGAACTGGCGTCTTCCGAGGCCCAGGTGGGGAGACAAGAGCCGTCCAAGGACCCAACGCAACGCTCCACCTTCACTGGCTTGAGGACGAGCACGGTGATCTTGTGTCGTCAAGGGGTATGCCAAAGTGAGTTAGTCGTGACTCGAGATGAAGTCTGCGGTGTCCTGCCACACAGTTCTGCCGTTGGGGAGAACTGTGTTTGCATAGGAAACGCCGTGCTTGGAGCCGGGAATGATGGTCTCTTGCTCGGTTACCCCAGTCTGGTCGAGGGCCAAAGCAAACATGTCCGCCTGCGACTGCGGGATCGTTTCCGTGCTGCTGTTGTAGATGGCCGCGGGTGCGGAGGTTGAGGCAACCGAGTAATAGGGAGACGCAGCCTTCCAGGTGTCGGGACAGGCACTGAGGGTGCACCCTATGTAATTTGTGCTGTTGGTGGTATTGAGCGCTGGTTCGTCGAGCTTGGTCGGCCCCGACCATCCCGCCTCGACGTTCACTGACGCGCCTGTCCCGAGGCCGTAGCAAAGGCTGCCGCCGGCGCTCTCGCCAACGCAGCTGATGCGAGATGTATCGGTCCGGTACGACGCGCCATTGGCCTTAATCCACTGCACAGCCGCGAGAACATCGTCAGGTGCGGCAGGATAGTGGTTGTCTTGCAGGTAAGAGATGTCCGTCGTCGTTCCGTCGGCACACTTGTATACGGTCGAGTAGGTGCCGAGCTTGGGGGCCAGGCGGTAATCGATGCTGTAGACGACGAACCCGGCGGAGGCAAGACGGCGGGCGGGTCCCACGTATTTCGATTGGCACTTGTCACCCCTGTGGAACATGCCCCCGTGGATGAACAAGATAGCGGGCAGGGTGACGGTCCCCCCCGGCTTGTAAACGTCGAGCCGCAGATCAATGCCGTTGACCTGCCGGTAGACGACGTTCTTCGTGACGGAGACGGCAGCATGAGCCGGCACGGGGAGTAAGAGGAGTGCCAGTCCCGTGAGAATCACGATCGTCCGTCTCATACCAAGCACTCCCCCTTAGTCATCGTTCTCAACCACCCTTGCGCTACTGATTCGCCTTTACGTAGGCAATGGAGTCTTGCAGCACCGTCTTGCCGTTGGGCAGCACGTAGCTGAGGTACGCAGTGGCGTGCTTGCTGCCTGGGATGATGGTCTCGTTGGCGGGCACGGTGGCGTTGACGAGGGCGTCGTGGTAACGATCAGCGTTGGCGAGGGGTACCTGCTCATTGCTCGAGTTGAAAATATCGGTTGGGGGCGTGTTGGCTCCAATGTTGTAGAGTGGCGAGCCAGCTCTCCAGGTGCTCGGACAGGCGCTGTAGGAACATCCGAAGTAATCGGTCAGCTCCGCCTGAGTCCCCCACGTGTCATCGAAGTAAGTGGGGCCGGAAAAGCCGATGGCCACGTCGACATGCCCCATATCACCCTGCATGTAGGCTTGAGTTCCACCCGATGAGGTTCCCAGCGCTGCGACCCGGCTGACGTCAGTCTTGTAGGAGGCGCCGTGGTTCTTTATCCACGTCACAGCATCGCTGAGGTCGCCCTGACTAAGCGGGAAGGGGTTTCCCTGCAGCGGTGACACGTCAACTACGCTCCCGTCCGCGCACTTGACTTTGGGGGAGAGGTTGGGGTTCGAGGGATAGGGGGGAGCGAGGCGGTAGTTGGGGGTATAAACGACGAAGCCGGCGCTGACGTACTGCTTTTCGAGAGAGCTGAGGTTAGCCTGGCACTTGTCGCCGGTGATGTTCTTGCCGCCATGGATCACCATGACCGCGGGAAAGGGCCCCGTCCCGTTGGGCATGCGCACGTCAAGTTTGATGGCGAGACTACCCACCGTCTTGTAGGTGATGTCCTTGCGTAGGATCAGCGCCGCGGCGTGTCGCTGTCCCACCAGCATGAGTGAGAACATCAGGACTGTGACTAGTCCAATGGTCACGGCACGCCGCAACCCAGACGGCACGGCCACGGTGGCCGAGCCTGCACAGCTGATCCTACGAACGTCCATGCCCTATCCCCCATTGTGTTCGAGAAGAGTAATCTGCCGTCCGCTCACGGCAGTCTATCGCTCTTGGGTCGTTCGAACAACGCGTGATCTGACGGTGGGAAGCTCTCTGCAGGGCGGCGGCGGGCGGTCAGGCCGTCCCGTTCCAGGCCGAGGCCGCCAACCTGTTCTTGGAGCTCGTCTCGTCCCGATACGAGAGGGCGAGCGCGATCGTCACCTCCAACAAGCCGTTCGGGAGATGGGGCGAGGTGTTCGGGGATGCGACTGTGGCTCCCGCCATGATCGACCGTTGGTCCACCATAGCCGATGTCGTGGCCCTCAAGGCAGACAACTATACGCTTAAGACCTGGGGACGGTACCTAACGACGCCGCTGCCTAATCTGGCGCCGTAGGGGTGGTCGATTTTCAGCCGGCGCTAAGTGGTCAATTTTCGGCCGACGTTGACGAGCGTACTTAGTCCGGGTCCTCAGGCGGCATGACTCGAGGATTCAGACGGCCCTGGGCGTTAACCGGAATGGCCCTTTCGCGGTGACAGCCCTCGACTTCGGCGCCGACACCTGACCGGACCCAGTTATGGGTCCGCCTCTTATGAGAGTCGGTCCAGTTGATTCTCCACCCTTCCAAGCCATAGCGTACGCGACCGGACAACGCCAGCCAAGTCTGCAGTGCGGCCGGTAGATGTTGTATCCATGCTTCCAATCCCGATCAACACCTGAGCCTCGAGCAATGTGTCGAACTGTTCGACCGAGAGTAGCTCGTCGCGCACGCGCGAACCGAAGGACTCGACAAACGGGTTCTTCCATACAGACCCCGGCTCGATGTAGCTCGTTCCCGTTCCCGAGAAGCGGCACCAGTCGCGCAGGGCGTTGGCGGTCAGCTCGGGCCCATTGTCACAACGGATGAACGCGGGTGCCTCTCCTGTCTTTGTGACGATGTCGTCCAGCGCGGCAACGGTTCTATCCGCGTCGATGCGCCGCTTGGCCTGCTCCCCAATCCGAGGTTGACACCAGGCCCCTTGGTTCTATGAGCACTGCTCGATAGGGTCAAAGCGGTCATCAGGCCGCCCGAGGAGAAAGGGGAGAACCTTGGGCGACAGACGCGAGAAGCGTCATTTCACAGCCGAGCACAAGCTCGAGATCGTGCTGGCCGACTAGGTCCAGGCGGTGGCGCCTTCCTAAACCCACACACACTCCTCAGCAAATCCTGTCGCGTCAGTCACCCGCAACAGTCACGCCACATCGACGGTCACTTCGAAGGGTGCCGTCAATGGGTAGAGTTGAACACGAGTCCCTGGCGGCCCACAGTCCATTTGCCCAGGTCAGGGTAGGGATAGCGCCTCGATCGCATGCTCGTGCGACCACCGGAAGGGGCCGTCAGAAATCACGTTCGACTCCCGCAGGTTTCCGGGCGATGAAAACGAGGGTCTCGTGGTCGCCTGTAGCCTCGTCGTCCGTGAAGTCACCCGGTACTTCGACCTCGGTGAACCCGACCTGCTCAAGCAGTAGAAGCAGCTCGTTTCTGAAGTACATGCGCATGGTGAGCGAGTGCTCCTCCTCGGCGACCTGCTTGCCGTCGCGCCACAACTCGGCCCGCATCTCGTAGCGCAGGGACTGGTCGAGCGGGTCGAGCACGATAACTCGAGCGTTGAGGCGGTAGTCGGCGCCATCAGAGCCACGCCGCAACTCATCCGGGGAATGCCACTCCTCTGGCAATCGCGACTGGCCCTCTCTAAGCCAGTACTGCCATCTCGACGCGTTCGAGTAGGGAACCTCGATGTCGAGTAGCAGGGTTCCCCCGGGCTCCAGGTGCTCGAAGAAGCGCCGCAGGGCTTGGACATCCTGCTCACGGGTGCTGCCCAAGCCAAACGCGCCGCAAACGATGATCGTCTGGTATCTGCGCGGTGGACTGAGCTCGTGCATCGCCTGTGCGAACAGTGTCGGCGCGAGGCCATCACGTTCCGCCTGGACGCGGCACAGCTCGATCATGTCGGGCGAGACGTCGCACCCGTCCACGTCAAGGCCGGCACGCAACCATGGCAAGAGTAGGCGGCCGGTGCCGCACCCGACGTCGAGGGCCGGCTGCCCCTCCCCCTCGACGAACCGCCGGTAGTAAGCGACTTCTGGACCATCACGATTGAATTCGGACCACCATCTCGCGACGATTCCATAGTGCCAGGTTCGTGGCTCGGTCTCCATGCCTAGTCCTGCTCGATGTCGGGTGGCCAATCGATCTGGTCGCAGTCGATCACCGCCCCTGATGAGGAGATCTTTGCCGAGCGCTGAGTTCGGATGGCCTGGGCACAGGAGTCGGAGTCCTTGTGCGCCCCATCCTTGACGTTGAAGCCCCAACTCGGAGCGAGACGGAAGCCATTGCCTTCACCCTTGTTGATCCACAGCTCGTTTGGATAGTCATCCCCTTCATACCGCCGGCTCTCCGGAAGTCCGAACCCGTGTACCGGGCTACGTAGATGTCCGGCCAGCCGTCATCATTGGCGTCTATGCTCGGCCGCGGTCTGACATCCGATTTCCACGCCCCGCGCCGAACTGATTGCCCCGCACGCGTCCGGTGAGCTAAAGGTCGGAGGCGACTACCTCGAATTCCTCTATCGGTGGGACCGTTCCCCCCATGGCCTTGATGGTGGCCTCGCGGGCCGAGGCAACGGCTTCTGCGCCTTGGCGCATCGCGTCTTCGGTTTCCCACACGGTGATGCCCATGCCCTTTCCCGTGTCGCGATCGGCAAGAAGAAGCGCTGCCTTGTAGCCGTCAACCCCTTTCGCGGCGGGCAGCACTTCGTTATTGAATGATTCGACCCCTTGTTCGATCTTGTCGGGTGATCCCTGAACGATCGTGACTCTTGCGTACACGAGTCCCTCCTTCGGTAATGGACGTCTTCACTTCAGCACAGCAGATCGACGGCAGCAAGGCAAAAGGCCGAATGAAAGTGACCTATTCACCCAGCGAACTCGGGTCCTTAGACGGAGGTATCTCGCATTCGAGGAGGCGAGAGGGGACGGCCCAAATCCCTTGGCGATGAGCCGGACCGCCAGTGTGACCTCCCGCTAAACGGTCGCTATGCCCTGTGGGTGCCGGTAACTCGATTTTCGTCACGCCGCCCGCTCATACTCGTGAATCAGCCCACCCAGAACATCAGTCCTAAGCACTCGCCCGGATGCGTCATCAGGAGGCAGCGGTCGGTTCGAAGGAGCAGGAGCTTCCATATCTAAGGCGCGATGGGGCCGACGACGGTTGTAATGGTCTACATAGATACGGAAGGTGGACTCGAGATGACCTCGTCCAAAGATGAGGATGCGATCGAGGCACTCACGCCGGAGCGTGCCCACAAACCGCTCAGCGAATGCATTCGCCCGTGGCGCCTGGATCGGGGTGCGGATGATTCTTAACCCTCGCTTGTAGCAGCATGAAGCTAGGCCGAGAGGGGAGTCCGATCATGGGCTCCCCTTAGGCTGTCACTAGCTGTCTAGGAGCAGTCGCTAGGGTCACATGCACTCGGGCCCGCAGCACGGTACCTGGGTCATGACTCACCTCCTCTTCGGTCCTACTTGCCGGAACCGCCCCAGTCGCCGCAAGGGCAACTGCAACAGGGACATCCGCCGCCACTGAAGTCGTTCGCCCCCTCGCCTCAAGAACTGGACTTCGCAGGGACACAGCTCGCCTTCACTGGTCGCGGACATTGGAGTTCAGCCATCGAGGCCAGGTTGGTGTCTCACCTTGCTTTATCTGCTATTCACCGTTCTTTCACCCCCTCAGGCCTAGGCTGGGGAGGGATGAGAGCGCCGTTGGCCAGGATCGTCAGATGAGGGTCCTCGTGATCGAGGACGAACCAAGGGTCGCCAGCGCGATAGGTCGCGGCCTTCGCAACCACGGCTACGCAGTTGACATCTCTGCCGACGGTGTGGATGCCCTCTCGATGGCGACCGAGTACGACTACGACGCGATCATTCTCGACCTGATGATTCCTAGCATGGGGGGCGTCGAACTCTGCACCAAACTGCGCTCGCGCGGACGCTGGGCGCCGGTTCTGATGCTCACGGCTCGCGGCAGCGTGCAGGACCGCATTCGCGGTCTCGACGCCGGTGCCGACGACTACATGGTGAAACCTTTCGCGTTCGGCGAACTCCTCGCACGCCTCCGATCGCTGACCCGGGGGCGCAAAGGCGAACGACCCGCCGTGCTGAAGGTGGCCGACATCGTCCTCGATCCGGCCCGTCACCTGGTACAGCGAGATGGCAACGAGGTCGAACTGAGCCCGCGCGAGTTCGCCCTCCTGGAGTTCCTCATGCACCATGCGGGGGAGGTCGTGACGAGAACCGAGATCCTCGAGCATGTGTGGGACTACGGCTACGACGGCGTGTCCAACGTCGTGAACGTATACGTCGGCCACCTGCGCAAGAAGCTCGAGGCGCCGTTCGGCCGGCCGCTCATCCACACGATCCGCGGCGTGGGCTATTTACTGGAGCAAGGATGAGTCTGCCGCTCAAAGTCCGGCTCACCGTGTGGTACCTGACGCTGCTTGCGGTGATCCTCGCGGCGTTCTGCGCCTTCCTGTTCGTACGGCTGAAGTCCGATCTCATCAGCGCGGTCGATCGGTCCCTCGAGTCGAGGGCTGCACAAATCTCGCTCGGGTATCAGGGGAGCGACGCGAACTTCCAGGATGTGAGCGATGCGTCGCTGCGGAGCCTTGCGCCGAGTGAGACAGCCGCCCAGCGGCTGTCTCCAGCCGGCACCGTGCTGGACGCCACCGGAGATCCGGGGTTCACTGGCCAGCCGATGATCGATGCTCAAGAGATCGCCGCCGCTATGCGGGGACGACGGGTCCTCACGAGCGGCATGTTGGGCCCGCAGCGCGAACGCTCCCGCGTGCTGGCCATTCGGCTTCGACAGAAAAGCGGATCCTCGGTGTTGGTGGTCGCTAACTCCTTGGAAGATGTCGACTCAGCCATCCACCGGCTACTGGTGCTGACAACCACTGGAATCCCTGTGGCGTTGTTCTTCGCCGCCTTGGGTGGATGGCTGATCGCACGCAAAACCCTTCGTCCCGTCGGTCGGATGACGGCCGAGGCGCACCAGATCGGGGCCGATCGGCTTGAAGATCGGCTAGCGGTGCCGCCCACAGACGATGAGCTCCAGCGTTTGGCTAGAACGCTGAACGACATGCTCGGGCGGCTACAGGAGGGAGTAGAGAGCCAGCGCAGGTTCATTGCGGACGCCTCACACGATATGCGTACTCCTCTCACCGTGATGGCATCTGAGATCGACGTTGCTCTCGACGATCCACAGCTCAGTCACAAGGCTGCACGGGAATTGCTTGAGAGCAACCGCGAGCAGGTCGAAGGGATGGCTCGGATGGTCGAAAACCTCCTCACGCTCGCGTCGATCGAGGACGGACGACTGGAACTCCTCCGCAGCCCGGTCGAGCTGCGAGCTCTCGCTGGCGTTGCTGTCGGAAAAGTGGCGCCACTGGCGGCCACCTCTGGGGTGAAGATCAGCGCGAATGGCACTCCCGCATGGGTGATCGGCGATCCCGACAGACTGTCGCAAGTTCTGACCAACCTGCTAGAAAACGCGGTGAGGTATGGCGGTCGGGGCGCCAAGGTCCATTTGTCAACCTGGCAGCAGGGAGACGAGGCTGGTTTTACGGTCTCAGACACGGGCCCGGGGATCCCGGCCGAGGCGCTCCCCCATCTCTTCGACAGATTCTTTCGCGTGGATGCGGCAAGGTCGTCCACTCTTGGAGGCAGCGGGCTCGGGCTCGCTATCTGCCACGACATCGTCACTGCACATAACGGGCGCATCTCGATTGACAGCTCCGCTACCAGAGGGAGTTCGTTCTGCGTAACGCTCCCAACCAGTTGAGGGAGTCTTCCGGCGTTCATCTTCCTGTTATGTGCCACTGCGTATCTTCGGAAGAGACGAATCGGAAGGAGGTGAATGCGATATGAAGATGACAAGGATGAGGAAGATTGTAGTAACAGGGATGTCCGTGCTGGTGCTGGGCGGAACCGGCGTCAGTGCGGCGCTCGCATCGGGAACCGAGACATCGAGTGGGACTGAGGTTGAGAGCGCGGCGGATACCGCTGCTCAGCACGCAGACTGCTTGAAGGTGGGGATCGACGACACCGTCACCCCCAACGTCCAGTACGACGACCAGACCGGTGCCTGCAGCCTCGACACAGGTACCGACAGCGGCGGCGAGTAGCCGCATTTTCCGAACCAGCCGTACCCGACCCCGCGGTCCATCACGGAGATGCGGGGCGGGTACGGACGGGCCAGATAAGGGACACACCTCCTGGCCTGCTCCCCAATCCGAGGTTGACACCAGGCCCCTTGGTTCTAGGAGCACTGCTCGATAAGGTCAAAGGGGTCATCAGGCCGCCCGAGGAGAAAGGGGAGAACCTTGGGCGACAGACGCGAGAAGCGTCATTTCACAGCCGAGCACAAGCTCGAGATCGTGCTGGCCGGCATCAAGTCCGGCAATGTTGCCGAGATCTGCCGACAGCATGAGATTTCCAACGCGCTCTTCGACCAGTGGCGCGACAAGCTCTTAGAAGGCGGCCTGCAGCGGCTCGCCGGAAAGGCAGAGCGTGACGGTCAAAAAGAGCTGAAATCCAAGATCGCCAAGCTCGAGCGGGCCCTGGGTCGTAAGACCTACGAGCTCGACCTGGCGGGAAATCTATTGCGGGACTGGGAGTGAGCCAGCGCGTCGCCTGGTCCCGCACCAAGGTTGCCGAAGGCCACCCGGTGGCGACCGTGGCGCGCATCGCAAACATCAGCCGTCAAGCGATCTACAAGACCCCCACACCGACAATGAAGCCCCAGAGCCGTGACATCTCAGACCCGATCGAGCAGAAGATCCTCGACACGTGCAACGAGGATGACTATCGGACTGACGGCTATCGCATGATCTCAGCGATCGTGTCGCGCCTGCTGGGTCGCCCGGTCAACCGCAAGCGGGTCCTTAGAGTCATGCGCAAGCACAAGCTGATCCAGCGCAAGGCCCGCCCCGAACGCCGGCGCCGTCCCGGCAAGTTCACAGTGACGCGTCCCGACCAGCTATGGCACCTCGACATGACATCGGTGTGGGTCGCAGAGCACGGCTGGACCTTGAGGGGTACCAAAACGCGATTCATCCTCCGACGAGGGGTCCTAGGATGCGTCGATGCTGTTTCTCCCTCCTCTATATGGTCCTCCGCGTCGTCCTTAGACTCGCCCCGGCGGGTGAGGCGCGAGACCGTGAGGCGGAGATCCTGGTCCTCCACCAAGTCAAGGTCCTGAAGCGCAGAGCCTCCCGCCCCAAGCTCTCACGCTGAGACAAGCTCTTTCTCGCCGCCGCATCTCGCATCCTTGCCAAGGACCGGTGGTCAAGCTTCGTCGTCACCCCGGCGACTTTGCTCCGCTGGCATCGTGAGCTAGTCCGTCGCAAGTGAACCTACAAGCCGGCACGAACGGGCCGGTCGCCGATCGATCCTCAGCTGAGAGGGCTCGTGATCCTGATGGCGAGGGAGAATCCCCGTTGGGGCTACGTGAGGATCCAGGGCGAATGCCGCAAGCTCGGTATCCGGGTGGGAGCCAGCACGATCAAGCGGCTGCTCTTCCGGGAGGGGCTGGGACCGGCACCGAGAAGAAAGGGCCCCACCTGGTCTGAGTTCCTGCGGTCCCAAGCGACCGGAATCGTCGCGTGTGACTCCTTTACCATGGAGACGATGCTCCTTGCAAGGTACTACGTGCTCTTCTTCATCGAGAGCGCCACGAGGAAGCTTCATGTGATGCCCGCTACCCGCAACCCTGACGCCGCGTTCGTCACCCAGCAGGCGCGCAACCTCTTCGCCTTCGATCTCGATCAGCGGGATGAGCCTGTGCGCTTCTTGATCCGTGACCATGACTCCAAATACACGCATTCCTTCGATGAGGTCTTTTAGGAGCCAAGGCGCGCACGTGATCCCGACGCCTATCCGTGCACCGATTGCGAACGCCTTCGCCGAGCGCGTAGTCAAGACGGTCCGCTTGGAACTGCTTGATTGGACGCTCATCCTCTCTCGAAGGCATCTTGACCAGGTCCTCCGAACCTACGTTTCGCATTACAACGCGGAGAGGCCTCACCGGGGACTCGAGCTAGCGGTCCCAGATAAGCCGTGTACGGTCGCCCCGATCGATGAAGTCCCCGCGATCGGGTGCCGGGACCTCTTCGGCGGTCTCATCCGGGAGTATCGAGTTGGTCCCAGCATGACGAATCGTCGTTTTGGCACCCCACACGCCACGGCGAGAGATGCCTTCATACGCTCGTCCATGGAGTAGCCGACGATGCGGCCCGAGAAGGCGTCCTTGAGGGCGCAGAGATAAAGCTTGCCCTCGTCGGTGGAGGGCTCGGCTGTCGCGACAGAGTAAGGAGGGCCCGCCAGGGCGGGCCCTCCTTACGCAAGTGCTTCTTACTCGTCGCCTTCGAACTGGTGGTCGACGTTGCCGGCCGGGTCTTCGTGCCCGCCCGGGCCGTCGGACTGGCCGGTGCCTTCGCTACTGGCGGCCTCACCCGATCCGGTGCTGTCCGTGGACGCCTGCCTGGTGGTCGCGGCCGAGTCCGGCGCGGACTGATCACCCACCTGCAGCTGGACGTTGTCAGTGTCAACGACGGCTCCGCTTTCGTGTCCGCCTGGCCCTCCCTGGCCGCTACCTCCACCCTGACCGTTGGATGCCAGCGCTGCCCCGCCCCCACCGAACAGGGCGAGCGCCAGCGTTGATGCCAGAACTATCTTCTTGATCTTCATGTGTCACCTCCTTCCGTTGGTCTGACTGGAAGCATACGAAGCGGCTCATAACAGGAAGGTGAAGGCCGTGTCCCGTCAAGTGGTGGACTTTATCCATCGCCCTCTCATCTGACTAACCGATAGCTGCGAGCAGTTCTCTGGTCGGTTCACCTCCCTCGAGCTCGTCGATGTGCTTCATGGACTCGATGCTGAAGTAGCGCCTTT
>JBBSGD010000007.1:0-63919 GCA_038254435.1 Actinomycetota bacterium | reverse complement strand
GCCCGGCACAGCTCGACGACCTCAGCCTTGAACTCCGGCGTGAAGGAGCGTCTCGGACGTTGCTCTCTTTTTTCCATGAAAGACATCCTCTCTGGGGCCGCTGCCCACTTGGTGGATGTCCGTCAAACCGAGGGAAGCCCAAGGGCACCCGCTACTGGGCCCCCCCGGCAGATTCGCACAATCCACGCTGTGGCTGCAGTCACAGCCACCCGGACACGAGTGGGCGTACGCAGGAGATTCGAGAAGAGCCGAGCCCAATGAGCCCACGCTCACCACTACAGCCCCTCTACCCAAACGGCTAAGAAAAGCTCGGCGGCCGACCCTCGACGCCAACCGAGTCCCAGCAGCAGATGTGATCCGCTCGACTTGCGTAGCCTCATCCGTACCGAGCAACATGTTCCTCCTGTCTTAGCTCTTTATCGCCGGTGCCGAGCCGGCACCTTCGCTTGTGATAGCCACGAGGGTTGACTCCGCGACAGCTTCGAGCTGATCTAGGTTGTTGACTACCCCCTTCGAAACCAGTCTCTGTTCCTTATCAAGTCCAACTGCGTAAGGTGTGCCCGGAATATCCCAGGACGCGTATGTCCGCCCAAGATCCAAGCGGGCGCTGGTACCAAAATTCTTTGCGTACGTTTGCTTGTCGTCTCCCCCCCCCGTTATTATTGTTACGACGTGTATCTCCGGATAGTTCCGTTCCACGACAGGGACAGCGGATTGAAGAAACCCGCATATGCGACACGTCGGGGACACGAACACCGCGAGCTTTGGCCGGGCTGCGTCAGTCCCCGGTAACCGCAAAGTGGCTCCCATTGCTGGACCACCTTCTATATCACCGGGTCGGGGAGGCGAGAGCTGGAGGAGGATCGATCCAACTTGGCGTAGCAAGCCAACGAACCACGATGGTCAAGACGCCTACCGAGATGAAAAGCAAGACCAAGCACATCGCAACCAGATCGTCACCACTAATCATGCTTCACCTCTCGTACCCTCGGCCAGGACACGGAACTCCGTCGCAACCGGACGAACTCCGTACTCAAGACTGCCAATCCTCCCGCCCAAGCGATCAGCAAGAACGAGAGCTTCGGGAGAGCACTAACTCCAACCGAGAAACTCTGCACAGAGGCAAGGAAAGCGATGAAAGCCGAGCCCAGGTTTCGACTGATCAATCGATAGTCGAGGGTAGAGGGTGCAACCGATCCAAAACAGTTGCACGGCACCCCTGGATGCTTACGACTTGCCGCTTGTACGGCGATGGCGAAAGCGATCATCACCACCCCCACGACAATGAAGGCGTCGCTCGGGCGAATCAGTACATACACACTGAGCCCGAGTTCCACGATCGGCACTCCAAGTCGAACCGCCAGGTTAAGGGGATGGCCTACGGGGAAGAAATGCGAGATCGTTATCGACCAGCTTCGCCAAGCATCTATCTTGCCTAGTGCTGCGACTAAGAACATGAGTGCGAAAGCTGCCGCCAAAAGCTGAAGGGTCAGTCTCACTACAAGGCAGCCTTAGCACCGATGTGCATGGAAAGAAAGAGAGAGCGGGACAGGCGCATGTGACACCGCTGCGGCACCGCCCGACAAGAAGAAGGTCTCAGCACCGCTTGGGAAAGTCAGATGAATCCGACCGTCCCTTGATCCTGATCCACATCGGCTGACACCCCAACACCAGCGAGTGGTCCCTGAAACGAGCCCAGTAGGAGCAGGCAAGCCACTGGACTTCGTTAAAGCCCAACCCACTGCCTCAGGTCAAAAAGCGCCATCCGGACCCCTTATCACCTCAAGCTGTATGAGACATCACCTCAAGCTGTATGAGACGATTCTAGGTCTCCACCGGGGGGTGTCAAGCAAGTCGACCAATGCGCTATGCGGCGCGATGGCCCCCGTTTTTCGAGCTGCGGCCTAGAGGATCTCGGTTTTCCCATGGTGGCCTCGCTGATCTTGGCTCAGCCTCCCGAAGTCGCCGGTCCTCAGGTTGTAGCGGCGTCGGGCATCAGCCGCCCATGCACGATGTCTCCTCGCATCCTGACAATATCCCTAATCCATACGCGTAGAGCATCGTTACCAAGGTCGGGGACCATCTCGTCGAGGGGACCAAATACTTCGTCAACTTTGGCGACTGCCTTGTCCCAACTCGGGAGCTATCGCGCCGCAGCTGGTCTCTGCGGCTTGAACCACAGGACCGTGAAGAGGGTCGTGGAGGGATGGCGAGCGGCGCTCCGTCGCCGAGGGAAGGATCACCGCTAAATCTGTAGTGATCGTTGCAACATGTGAGATGTTGTGGCAACGATAGAGGAGGTGTGTGCCAACGCCGATGGAGAGGCGCCGCCGCGGGCCGACATCTTTCGATTGGAAGGCGGCAAGGCGGTCGAGCACTGGGACCTATTGCAGCCCGTACCGGAAACCGCGGCGAACGACAGCACCATGTTCTGACTGAATGCTCGCGGTCGATGCAGGAGCGACCGGCCACAGCGAATCACATCTCTGGGTCCGCAACCATGCCGGGCATGCTCATGAAGCCCATGAGCCCCCAGGGGCATGACGACTAGTGGACGCATGATGTCGCGATCCTCGTGCTCGAGGATGTGGCAGTGGTCATGATTTGCGGAGTTGACAAGGCTGAGCCTGCTGCCGGGCGTCAGGTCTGAAAGGTCGACCAGCAGATCGGGCGCTCGGCGGACGCCAGCACGAGCCCGGCGGGCGGCAGGGAAACCGCGTCGAGCAGTACCGGGGCTCACCATCCGGGTCGAGCGTCTTACTGAGGGAACTTGACTGCGATGACGTCGACCTTCTCGATGGTGGGCTCGTCGAAGAGCTCCCCCACATTCTCACCAAGAGCCGCAGCGACACGACCGTTGAGGTGCGCTTCCCTGCCGGAGTCGTCGGGGAAGGCGTCGAAGATGCCGAACGTCGACGGTCCCAAACGGAGGGCGAACCATGTAGTCGTTGCCGGCTCCTCTTGAACCAATGAGAGCCCGCCCTCGAGGAAGCTCTCGACATCTTTCTCTTTGCCCGGACGAGCCTCGAGTCGAACCAACAACCCTACGGAAACTGTGGCGGCCATGTGGATCCCCTTTCGATCAGATTTCATTGCGGGTTCAGTGCGGATCCTGACTAGCGGCACCACCCCCACGCGGCCCCTTGGTGAGGAGCATCGGCGTGGACACGGCTGGATATCTGGCCGACAATGCCCACATTCATTTGTTGCCGCATGTCGCAATCATAGTCACGCGAGCTGAGTAGCCGTCTCAGGATACGCGCCGACGATCAGCGGAACCTCCGTACACTCGAACGAACGGTGTCGAGACACCTCCACCCGCAATCCCACTCCCACCGGCGCTGCCCGTGGTCTTCGACTCTCGCAAGCGTGGTCTCTGGCCTTCCTCTTCGTGGAAATAATTGATTACCACATGGTCCCTTCACGCGCGAACTCTAATGGCTCCGCCAAGCCGATACAAGAGTCCGAACCTGTTATGACCGCGACCTTGCCTCCGCGCATCCCTGTCATAATGCTCCCTACGTTTCGGTGTCTTTGACCGACGTTGCTTCTGTCAGCCGCCAAGCCGCGTTGATCAGACCTACGTGCGAGAAAGCCTGAGGGTAGTTGCCCAAGAGCTCGTGGCTATTTAGGTCGCCCTCCTCGGCAAGAAGGCCGAGATCGTTCGCGAATGATGTCGCCCGATCGAACCATTTCCGAGAGCGCTCCAATTCACCGGCAAGGGCAAGGCATTCGACGAGCCAGTAGGTACAGATGACAAAGCCACTCTCTTCGCTTGGCCACCTGCGGATCAGGCCTGGTCCTCCTAACTTGCTCTCGATGACATCGATAGTCGCCCGCATGCGCTCATCACCGGCAGGAAGGAACCCGACGAGCGGGAGGAGTAGTACAGAAGCATCTAGCTCGTCAGACCCGAAAGCCCCCGCGTAGGCGCCGATCTTGTGACTCCAACCCTGCTCGAGCACAGCCTCCCGGATGTCCTCTTGCGTCGACGACCAACGTTGTGGATCGGCCTCGGGACCCAGGCAGTCTGCAAGCTTCAGCGCACGGTCGAGAGCAACCCAGCACATCACCTTCGACGAAAGGTAATGACGCTGCTGGTCGCGCGCCTCCCACATGCCCGCGTCCGGCTGCTGCCAGCACTCGGCCGCACGATCGGCCAAACCGGTCAAGAAGCTCTGCATCTCTTCATCGAGATCCCCGAGCTGATCTTTGAGCAAGCAAGCCGCGTCGAGTACTTCTCCGAGGACATCCAGTTGGACCTGGTCCCAGGCATCGTTGCCAACGTGTACAGGCTTGCTGTTGCGCCAGCCACTCAGGTGATCGAGTGTCCGTTCGGTGAGATCGCGTTCCCCTTCCACCCCGTAGACAATCTGAACGTTCTCCCCCGCGAAACTGCCTCCAGCGCGGGCGATGAACCGGAACAACCTGTCCGCTTCATCCGGACAGGCAGCGACCCATTGCGCCCGCATGGTGAGGCTCAAGTCCCGTAGCCAGGCGAACCGGTAATCCCAGTTGAGCTTGCCCCCCACCTCCTCCGGCAAGGATGTCGTGGCAGCCGCTATGACGGCACCGGTGGGTTGGTACGTCAGACCCTGCAACACCAGCGCACTGCGCTGGACCTCGCCCGCGTGATCGCCTTGGTATCGATCGTGGATCTCGACCCACGATCGCCACGACTCGATCGTATCGCCGAGCGCTTCACCGACATCGAGATCCATCGGCTCTTTCACCCCGTAGGTCGGTGCATACGAGAGCGCGAACTCGGCTGTCTCCCCCGACTTGACTGTAAAAGTGGCGGTTGCGGTGCCCGACTCATAGCCCATCGCTACGTTGGTCGCGAGCTTGAGCATTACCGGTCCGCCGCCGACGACAAGCTCCTTGTCGGTCCCGTCGATATGAGGCGTCGTGAGTCCGTACTCGAACCGGGGCGCGAACTCCGTAGCCATCTCGACACGACCGTCGAGCCCTTCGACCCGCCGGAGCAGCACATTGGGAGACCGTTTGCCGATCTCGTGACCACGTGACCCCGGCTCGAGCGCGAGAGCTTCGGTCAGTTGCGCTTTCCCCGACTCTCCTTCGAACACGGTCCGAAGCACCAACGTGTCATCGATGTAGGACCAGTCGTGATCGTAGTCGCCTTCAGGGCGCAGCCACCAGTGCCCTGCGCTGCCATCGAGCAAGCGGCCAAACACCGAGGGCGAGTCGAAGCGAGGGACACAGTACCAGTCCACCGAACCGTTGCGTCCGACAAGGGCCGCCGAGCGGCAGTCAGACAAGAACGCGTAGTCACCGATCTTCATGGCCTCGACGGTAACCGTCCCGTTGCAGCAACGACATCGCCCAGAGATAAACATTCGAGAAACTTCTCGGCATTAGCCTCGGGAGTCATAGGCGCTGGTGCATGACGTGCAACCCAACGTAGCCGGCGGTCGGGTGGTGGAATGCCTCCGGTACGGTCGCGAGGATCTCGAAGCCGAACGAACGCCACAGTTCGACTGCAGCGGTGTTGGTTTCGACGACGGCGTTGAATTGCATCGCGCGGTAGCCGTCGGCGCGTGCTGTCTCGAGAACGTGTGCGCATAGCGCACGTCCGATGCCCCGGCCTTGCTGCTCGGGGTCGACCATGAAGCTCGCGGTCGCCACGTGTGCGGCCGGCCCGCCGTGGTTGGACTCGCTCTCGGCGCTGCCGACGATCGTCCCCTCCACGTCGACGGCGACGAATGTGCGGGCGGGCGGCTCGTGGCACCACCTTGCACGCGCCTCCTCTTCGCCGATGTCGCGCTCCCAGGAGAAGGTCTCGCCGGCGGCGACGATGCGGCGCATGAACTGCCAGATCGCCGGCCAGTCCTCGGGCGTTGCCGCTCTGACCGATATCTCTTCCACGCACACCTCCCCAGGGGCAGACGGGCCCTCCGGGCGCGCCCGGAGAAGAGCTCGCGCCCCGCACCGCTCCCTTCTAGTCGAGCAAGCGCATGGACGAGATGAGCCGGTTGGCGCTGGTCAGGAACCCGAGTACCGCAATGACGATCAGCCCCGGCCCAATCAACCCAGAAAGGGCGGCAAGCGCAACGATCAAAAGGCGCATATCTCGTGTTGCGACGCCCTCGGGGCAGTCGGCCCCGAGGCCCTGTGCCCTCGCTCGCGTATAGCTAGTAATCAGAGCACCCACCACAGCAAGCGACGACAGCAACCCGAACCGATCCGGATTGGAGAATCCCAGAGCCAGGATCAACGCCGCGTCGGCCCACCGGTCCAACACGCTGTCCAGGAAGGCGCCCTTTCTGGTGACGCGATTCGTCAAGCGGGCGAGGTCTCCGTCGACGCAATCAAAGACTGCCGCGACGAGGACTAAGCCACCTCCCGCCGCATAGAAACCTAGCCCGAGCAGCAAAGCTGCCGCACCGGCCAGCACCGTACTGAATCCGGTTGCCTGATCGGGCGTAATGCCCCAGCGCGCGCACACGCCGGCGATCGGTCGCGAGACCGGCCGGTAAACGTAGCGAGTCACGGGATAGTTGAGGTGTATCCGAAGGCTCACCTGCTTCCAATACCCCCTCCCCGACCGACGGTCAGACAAGACTACCCCAGAGCGTCAACACCACCTCGTCAAACCGCACGCGGTTACCGTTTGCAAGGAGTCGGCAGGACTTGAGACAATATGCCAAGAAGCTCAGACCCGACACTGAGAAGACGCCCGACGAAATGAGCGGATGGCTATGCAGCAACGACGGGTAGTGAGGTCGTCGGCCGTCGTGGCCGTATTTGCCCTGCTCTCGAGCGCCGGATGCCAAAGCGACGAGCGCCTCACCAAGGACGCCTACGAGAAGAAGGTGCAGGCCGTCGGCTCGGATCTCATCGGCGCCCTGCGGGCGACGAGCACCAGGCTCGAGTCGGCGCCCAAGCTGGCCGAAAGGATTGCGGCGGTGCGGGGCGAGATCAGTTCGGCAGCCGACCAGCTCGACGGACTCGAACCCCCCATGGAAATAGAGGAAAACAATCACGAGCTCGTTGAGGCGCTACGTGACTATACCGGCGAGCTCACTCGCCCCCTGGAAGCTGCTCGCAAGGGAAACCTCTCGGCCATGCGGCGATTCAACGCGGCCCTGTCGGGCAACGAGTCCGTCAACCGCATCCAGGAGACGCTCGAGGAGATGACCCGCAAAGGCTACGACCTGGGCATCCTTGCCAAGGACTGAGCAGCAAGAAGCCCTCCTCTCCGCCGGTAGTGTGAGCCGATGCTGCGGGCCCTCGGGATTGCCTTGGCCGTGATCGCTTCCCTGCTCCCGGCTTGCCAATCTCCCGCGATCGACCACACCACGCGCCCCGGGACCGGGACGCAGCAGACGATCCATCGAATTGTCAGCTATCGCCACAGCAAGTTCAGAGTCACGACAAGAGTCCGCTATGCGCGGCACGACGGCGTTCCGCTGGGTCTAGATGTCTACCAACCTGCGGAGCGCGGGGGGCTCCCCGCGGTGCTCGACATCCACGGTGGCGGATGGTCATCGGGGAGCAAGGAGAAGGCCACAATTCGCCCGCTCGAGCTTGCCGCCCATGGCTTCGTGGTCTTCGTGCCGGACTATCGGCTGGCCTGCGAAAACGCAGCCCGACCGCTATGCGGCTATCACTACCCTGCACCGGTCAGGGACGTGCGCTCCGGCCTGCGGTGGGTAAGGGCGAACGGCGCCCGATTCGACGCTGCCACTCAATCAGTGGGTGTGGTGGGCTCGAGCGCGGGGGGCAATCTCGCTCAGATGCTGGGCGTGACGGGTGCCGTGGGACAGACGCGTGCCGACGCAGTCGTGTCCTGGTCCGGCTCCGCGAAGCTGGCTCACGGAGAGAGATCCAGCGCCAGCCTTGCCGTCATTGCTCGCTACATTGGTTGCCGGCTCTCGCGCTGTCGCGCTCAGTGGAAGAAGGCCTTTCCTATCTCGCACGTGACGCCGGGGAGCGCTCCCATGTTGCTCATCAACAGCAAGCGCGATCCGATCGTCCCCGCGCGCACGGCACGCGACATGGCCGAAGCGCTGCAACAAAATAACGTCCCCGTTGAGCTCCGAGTCCTTCCCGGGCATGTGCATGCTCACTTCGACTCGAAGCTGCTAGAGGCTTCGTCTCGCTGGCTACACTCGCACCTGTAGGAACCGCTGTAGGTCGCCCGGTTCGGCGTTGGACCGAGCTGCGCTCTTTTCAGGCGCCATGGTTGGAGCCAAGCGGAAGAGGCGCCACTTTGGCGCCTCTTCCCGAGCGGCCCTGCTACCAACCCCTCAGATCGTTAGGTCGTCGCCCTGGTCGTCGTCGCCCTGGTCGTCGTCGCCCTGGTCGTCGCCGCCATCGATGTCGTCGTCGCCGTCATCTCCCTGCAGATCGTCGTTACCGTGACCGCCGTCAATGTCGTCGTTGCCGTCGCCGCCGTCGAGCGTGTCGTCGCCCCCGTTACCTTCGAGCGTGTCCCCTTGAGCGTCCCCGTCTTCCGAGTCATCTCCCGAACCGCCGATCTCAGTGTCGTGGCCATCGTCCCCCGAGATGTCGTCGGAGCCGTCGTTGCCTTCGAGGACATCGTCCCCATCTCCTCCGTCGAGCGTGTCGTCGCCCGCGTCGCCGGAAACGAAGTCGGCCCCTGCTCCAGAGAAGACTTTGTCGGCACCGCCGCCGGCGCAGATGATGTCTCTACCGCCCTTGGCGTGGACCACATCGCTACCGCCTTTCGCCACGATGACGTCTGCGCGACTGGTGCCCGAGAGGCGATCTTGCCGATCGGTGCCGACGATGGTCGCCGCGTGCCCGTGGCAACTCGGCGCTGAGTGCGCGAGAGCTGCGGGACTGAGCCCAAGACGAAGGGCTGGGAAGAGGAGGCCGAGAACGGCGACCGCCACGATCCGTGGCCACGTGGTTCCGTGCAATCTTGAGAGCACTGTTCCTCCTTAGGTAGCTGGGCTGCCTCGTGGAGGCCCCTGGCTTTGCGTCCCCGCCTTGCGGCAGGTTTGCCGTTTCTGGATGACGCCTGTGATTCGGCACTGGATAGAAAAAACTTGAGCCCGCGTCGAGCCTCGGTGCAGGTGCACGTGGTCCAGGTGCACCGCAAGGATCTGCGAACGGGGGTGCGCGGACCTCGTCGGGGCTGGACTACTGCCCGGTTGTATGTCCGTTTGCTTGCGGGAGACGCAGATTTGTGGACGAGGGTCGGCTCTGGCTCTGCGTCCTCATTACTGGTGCGGGTCGTGTCGTGGTGCAGGCCACACCACGTGCACCACGTGCACCACGTGCACCACGTGCACCAGAAGGATCTGCGGACGGGGGTGCGCTACCTCGCTCGCCGGGCGGCGACCAAGGAGCGCAATCCTCCCCTCCACCGTGGTGTTTGAGCGTCAGACTGATGCTGCCCGAAAGCGGGAGGCGACGGGCCGCTTTCTTGGTGATTCCGGCCGCGGTGGGGGTTCAGTGTGGGCAGCGACCGCACCGAGGCGCCATCTAGGCTCGGGAGCAAAACCGCGTCCTTCGAGTCTCATGGCGGAGAATGGTCGCCGGCCTAGCAAAGCCGGCGCCCGTTCCGCAGACGGACAAGGAGCTCTGACCATGGGTCGACTCATCCGCTTGGTGCTGCTGATCGCCTACCTCGGCATTGGGGTCTACGTTGCCCACGAGCATCACTATGTTCTCGACCACATCCATAGCATCAAGCCGGGCATCTCGGCCGCTCTCGCGATCCTCTTGTGGCCACTCCTGCTGTTCGACGTCAACCTGCACGTCGACGCCCTGCTGAGACACCTGCCCTTTGGAGATCACAAGGGCGGGCACAAGGGCGGGCACCACAAATCCGGCCACCATCACAAAAAGAAGGGCTGAGCCGCCTAGCCTCCACCGCCTCCGCCGAGCTGCGCAGCCATCTCCGCGGTGTCGTAATAAAGGCGCGCCGAAGTGATCTTCTTGTCCGCCACCTCGTAGACGGCGATCATCGGGATCCTCACCGAGTTGTTGGTGGGAGCGATCCCGTTGAGCTCTCCGGTGTGCTTCCCCGTGAACTCGAACTCTGCGACCGCGGCGTCCTCGTCCACCACGAGGTGCTTGACCTCGGCCCCCGTCTCCGTGAAGGCCTCCTGATAGAAGAGGTGAAGCACCCGGGCGATGGCGTCGGGGCCTCGGGCCGGCTCGGTCAGACCGGCGAAGCTGAACTCGGCGTCGTCTGAAAAATATCCTCTCGCGTCCTGGCTCGAAAGATAGGATTCGATCGCTTCCCTGGTCTCGGCGCGCGGCATGTTCTCTCTCCTCCCATGGGTAACTGCAATGCATATGAGACAACACCCGGCAGTGATTCCTCGCAAGCCGCCTTGGACGCCCTTCGTCAACGCCACTTGCCGCCGAGGATTCCGGGAGAGAAAACGGACGATTACGCTCGGTGGATGTCGCTGCCACTCGTGACCAGGAGACTGCTTCTGCGTCGCTTCGAAGCCGGCGACGCGGCAGGCATCCACGAGGTGTGGAGCGACCCGGCCGTGGGAGCGGCGCTGCCGGGAGGCACGCCGGGAACTTTGGAGGATACGCACGCACTCCTCACGCGCATTCAACAGATATACGGCGAGCACGACTGCGGCCCGCTCGCCGTGGTGGAGCGGGCCGGCGGCTCGATCGTGGGCGACAGCGGCGTGTTCGTTAACCGTGAGGGAAGCGGCGAGCTCGAGCTTGCCTACAGGATCAAGAAAGACCGCTGGGGGCTCGGCTATGCAACCGAAGCCGCGCTCGCGTGCGTCGGGTATGGCTTGAAGGATCTCGGAGCAAGTCGCATCGTGGCGGATGTCGATCCCGGCAACGACGCGTCCAGGCGAGTCCTCGTGAAGTGCGGTTTGAAGCTCGTGGGACCAGGGTTCGAGGACGGGCACCAGGTTCTCCTCTACGCGCTCGAGCGGCCTCGCTAACGCAGGCGGGGATCAAACGGCGCATGCGTGCCTCTCCGGATCCTCTGGCGCAGCCCTTGAGCAGTCCGAGCACCGGATCAGGTCACGACTCGTCGACCTCGACCCGCTCCAGCACGACCTCGGTCGCGGGACGATCCTGAGAGCCGGTGGCGACACTCGAGATGGCCTCGACGATGTCCATCCCCTCGATGACCTCGCCGAAGATCGTGTGCTTGCCACTCAACCACGGCGTCGCCGCCACGGTGACGAAGAACTGCGAGCCGTTCGTGTTGGGGCCGGAGTTTGCCATCGCCAGCAGGCCCGGCCTGTCGAACTTGGGGCCCCCGGGAGGGCACTCATCCTCGAAGCGGTAGCCCGGGCCTCCCCGGCCGGTCCCCTCGGGATCACCGCCCTGGATCATGAAGTCGGGAATGACGCGGTGAAAGACCGTCCCGTTAAAGAGCGGCTCGGATTTGCGCTCGCCGTCACGAGGATCACGCCACTCTCTCTTGCCCGAGGCGAGATCGATGAAGTTTGCGACCGTCGTCGGGGCATGCTCGGGCTTGAGCTCCACCGTGAACGTGCCCTGCGAGGTGACGAATGTGGCGGACGGCATGACGCTCCTTTCGAGTTTGCGAGTCCCCGAGTGTAGGTCTGAGCGTCCACCAAGGCGACCGGCTGGCTACCATGGGCGAGGAGCGAGAGTGGCGGAATTGGCAGACGCGCCGGCTTTAGGTGCCGGTGTCTTCGGACGTGGGGGTTCGAGTCCCCCCTCTCGCACTCATTCGTCAGGCTCCCCGGTTGCGAGGCCCGAACACATGGCGACGCACCGGCGCGGTGAAGAGCAGAGCGAGTTGCAACGCAGTAAGAAGGATCAAGCCTGTGCCCTTCACGCTCAGCGGCGTGCTCAGCTCGATGGCGACGCCGACAAAAGTGAAGGAGTCGAGCCCGACTGCCACGCCCCACGCGGCGGTCGATTTCTTCACGATCCCGTACACGACGGCCAGTGTCAGCAGGAAGCCCGCGACGGGGAAGTAGCCGGGTTCGTAGCCGGGTTCGCCCGGCAGGAACAAGTAGACGAACGCGCCCATGGCGGCAAGCGCGTACCCCCACACGAGGGTTGGGGCCTCGAGGGACCAGATTCCGCTTCGCATACGAACTTTCTACCGCGGCGGGTGACTCGGTGCGAGGATGCGCCTTGTTTCACAGAGATGCAAGAAGCGCTCTCAGCGGCAGGCGGTCGAGTGACTCGATCCTGAGGTCGGCTCCCCCGAGGTCGAGGCTCTCGGTGACAGGATTTGGGATCGCTACGCAGTAGATCCCCGCGGCCTTGGCGGCGCGCACCCCGTTCGGAGAGTCCTCGAACACGATCGCCTCCGATGCGTCGAGCTCCAGGCGCTCGAGCGCCTCCAGATAGAGGGCCGGATGCGGCTTCGCACGTGCCTGGTCCCCGTCCGCGCACAAGATCAGAGACCATCCGCCGGACAGCCCGAGCCGCGTCAGGTGAACCGTCACCCACTCGGTAGTGTCACTCGACACTATGGCGCGTGCCAGGTCGAGGTCGTCCGCTGCATCCAGGTAGTCCATCACTCCGGGCAAGGCGCCCTTGCCTTCGAGAAGCTCCATCTTGCGCCGGCGGCGCTGCTCGTTGAGGGCAACGCGCTCGAAACGGCGACCGGTAACTCGGCCGAGATCCCCGGCGGGGTCGAAACCTCCAACCGTGCCGACGGCCAGGGACCACCTCTCCAGCGGCAGGTCGTGACCGTTCTCCTCGTAGATCTCTCGCCACGACTCGTAGGCCGGGGTCTCGGTATCGATGATCAACCCGTCGAAATCAAAGAGCAGCGCCCTAATCTGCTTCGCCACGTACCTCCCATCCACGCGTTTGCAGGGGGCTGCCGCGGCCTGCCGGGGCCGCGGACGGCGCCGACGACGCAAACAGTTAGGCTCGTCGGCGACTTCTTCCATACGATAGGGGGAGACACACCAGGTGGACGCAAAACTCTTCGAAAAGCTCGTCACCACGCCGGGCATCTCGGGACGAGAGATGCGAATTCGGCGCGTCGTCGAACAAGAGATCTCGGGCTTGGTGGACGAGGTCCGCACCGACCGGCTCGGCAACCTGATCGGGCTGCGGCGCGGCCGGGCCGGTGCGCCGAAGGTGATGCTGGCGGCACACATGGACTCGATTGGCTTCATGGTCAGTCACATCGACGACGACGGCTTCCTGCGCGTCTCGCCTGTGGGGGGATTCGACGCACGCAACCTCAACACGCAGCGGGTGCTCGTCGAAGGCAAGAACGACTTCATCGGGCTCATGAGCCCCGCAGACAAACCCGTTCACCTACAAAACAAAGACGACGCAAAGAAATCCCCACGCGTCGAGGACATATTCGTTGACCTCATGCTTCCGCCTGACGAAGTGAAGGCCAACGTAAGCATCGGGGACGCCGTCTCGTACCATCGCTCGCCGCTGTTCACCAACCACGCCGTTACCGCTCCGTACCTCGACGACCGCCTCGGCGTCTACATCCTGATCGAAGCTCTGCGGCGCGCCACCGATACGCCTGCCGAGGTGCACGCGGTGATCAGCGTGCAGGAGGAGGTCGGGCTGCGCGGCGCCGCGACAAGCGCCTTTGAGGCCGAGCCCGACATGGGAATCGCCATCGACGTCACAATCGCCGGCGACCTCCCCGGGTCCGACAAGAGTCAGCAGGTGAGCCTGCTCGGCAAGGGCGTCGCTCTGAGCGTCATGGACAGCGGCTCCATATCGGATCCCCGGCTGCTAGAACGCTGCAAGGAGCTCGTCGCCAAGCACGACATCAAGCACCAGCTCGAGATACTTCCTCACGGCGGCACAGACGCCGGCGCTATCCAGCTGTCGCGCGCGGGGGTTCCCGTCATCACAATCTCGACACCGATACGCTACGTGCACACCGCCAACGAGATGGCCCAGATCTCCGATATCGACGACACCATCGAGCTCGTGTATCGCTTCCTCGAAAGCGCCCACGAGACCGATCTTGAGTGGTAGCAATCTCTCGGCCGAGCTGAGCTTTGCGCTCGACGTAGCCTCACTGGGCGGACGTATCGCCATGCACCACTACGAGTCCTCCCCGCGCGCCGAAAGAAAGAACGACGGGACGTGGGTGACGGAAGCCGACTGGGCGGTCGAAGCCCAGATCCGTCTGCACGTCGCTCGCTCGTGGCCCGGCTACAACGTGCTCGGCGAGGAAGAGGGCCTCACGGCGGCCGGAGGCGGAGCTCCACAACCAGGCGCTCCGACCTGGGTGATCGACCCGATCGACGGAACACACAGTTTCATAAGCGAGATTCCCGTGTGGGCAACCCTCGTCGCACTGAGAATCGATGACGTCAACGTTCTCGGCGTTGCGCACGCGCCCGCGCTCGGCGAGACCTACGATGCGGCCCTCGGTGCAGGAGCGCGCATGAACGGCAAACCGATTCACGTAGACCCCATCGAGGACCTCGGGGCCGCACAAGTGGTGTCGGCCGGGGCTGAAGCGTTTGCACGGGCAGGTCTTGGGAGCTTCTATCTCGAGCTCGTCGGAAGGGCGTGGCGCAGCCGCGGCTTCGGCGATTTCTGGGGGCACATGCTGGTCGCGAGGGGCGCCGCACACGTCATGGTCGAGACGGAGCTGCACTTGTGGGACGTTGCCGCACTCGAGCCGATCGTCACCGAAGCCGGGGGCAAGGTGACCCAGCTCGACGGAAGCCCGCTGAGCGCCCGTGGCTCGTGTTTGACCACTTGCGGCACGCTGCACGACGAGGTCGCAGGCCTGGTGCGCTCTCATCGTCCGCCGCAAGCCGGCGCGTAGCCGCCTGCAACTCGGTTCGAGGCAGCGGTTAGGGAGAGAGCCGCTCCAGCACCCACCGCTCGTTGTCGCGCCGGTAGCGGAGACGGTCGTGCAGACGGTCTTCGCGATGCTGCCAGAACTCGATGATCTGAGGCACCACCGCATAGCCGCCCCAGTAGCCCGGCCGCGGCGGGTCTTGCCCGTACGCCACGGCCGCCTCCTGCGCTGCCTTCTCGAGAACGCCTCGATCGGCAACTACCGCGCTCTGCCTGGAGGCCCACGCGCTCAGCCTGCTACCGAGGGGCCGGGACGCGAAGTAGAAGTCTGACTCATCGTCCGCCAGGCGCCGGGCAGAGCCTTCCACGCGCACTTGACGTCCGAGCTTGTCCCAATAAACGACGAGCGCGGCGCGCGGGTTGGCGTCCAGATCACTGCCCTTGCGGCTCTCGTGGTTCGTGTAGAAGACAAAACCCTTGTCGTCCACGTTCTTCAGCAGCACGATGCGTGCGGAGGGACGTCCCGAGGTGTCCGCCGTTGCCAGCGTCATGGCGGTGACGCCCACACCGATAGCCCTACGCGCGTCCTCGAACCACGCGTGAAACTGATCGATGGGATCGCCGGCCACCTCCCCCTCGTCGAGATGCGAGAGCTCGGCCATTCGCTCGGCCAGGGCTCGAAAAGCGCGGCCCCTGTGACTGAACGCGAGCTTGTCCTCAGTAGGGATCTCCCCCATGGTGCGGGTCTGCCCGGCCGGCACGACATGCGGGTCGTATCCGAACCCCAGCGTGCCGCGCGCCTCGAGCACCACATGTCCCTCACACGACCCGGTTGCCACGATCTCACGCCCATCGGAGGTCACGAACACCGCCGCGCACCGGTAGCGGCACGTGCGCCGCTCCTTCGGCACGTCGCGGAGCTCTTTGATCAGCTTGCGATTGTTGGCCGCGTCCGTAGCGGCGTCGCCGGCGTAGCGAGCAGAACGCACGCCGGGAGCGCCGCCGAGCGCGTCGACCTCGAGGCCCGAGTCGTCGGCGATGGCCGAAAGGCCGGTAGCTTGCACGACGGCGCGTGCCTTGGCCAGCGCGTTGTCCGTGAAAGTGTCCCACGGCTCATCGAGCGTCAGCCCCGGCGCCACTTCCTCGAGCGCCACGATGTCGAGGCCCGGCAACAGGAGAGCGACCTGCTCCGTCTTGTGCCGGTTGCGAGACGCGAAGACTACCTTCAACTCGGCAGATCCAAGGCTCTCCGTTGTAGGCCGGCAAGCTCTTTGGTGCCTGCGGCCGCGAGGTCCATGAGCTCATCGAGCTGAGAGCGATCGAACGTCGCACCCTCGGCCGTGCCCTGAACCTCGACGAGCCGCCCCGCGCCGGTCATAACGACGTTCATGTCGACACCCGCGGTCGAGTCCTCTCCGTAGTTGAGATCGAGGAACGCGGCGCCGTCGATTATGCCGACGCTGATCGCCGCTACCGAATCGGTTAGCGGCGAGTCGTCGATCTCACCGCGCCGGCGCAACATCACGATCGCCTCGGCCAGCGCGACGTACGCCCCGGTGATGGACGCGGTGCGGGTACCGCCGTCTGCCTGCAGCACGTCACAGTCGACGACGAGCGAACGCTCGCCCAACGCGGCGAGATCCGTCACCGCCCTCAAGGAGCGTCCGATGAGCCTTTGAATCTCCTGAGTACGCCCGGATGGGCGGCCGCGGCCCACCTCGCGCGGGACGCGCTCGGCCGTCGCGCGCGGGAGCATCGAATACTCGGCGGTGACCCAACCACGTCCCTTGCCTTGCAGCCAGCGCGGGACACCGGGCTCCACGGTCGCCGTGCAGATCACACGCGTCGAACCCGTCTCGATGAGACACGAGCCCTCCGCGTAGGGCATGAAGCCCGGCGTGAAAGAGATGGGCCGCAGCTCATCCGGCCCCCGGCCGTCGAGGCGCGTTATCTTGCTCGCGGCGTCACCCACTCGAGTCTCTCATCCGCTCTCCACCACGTAGCGTTTCCCATCCTCGGCAAGCTCCACAGAGACGCTCCCTGCATGCTCGCGCGCCTCCTCTAGCGTCACGGCATGATCGCGTACCGGTGGCAGATGCGTGAGCACGAGCCGTCCCACCCCTAACCGCTTGGCGAGCCCCCCGGCTTGAGCTGCAGACAGATGCCCGTCCCAGGGTTCGTCCCCGGACTGAAGCGTAGCCTCGCAAACGAACAGGTCCGCCCCGCGTGCCAGCGCATCGAGGTCTCCGGCCGGCCCTGTGTCCGCGCTGTAGGCAATCACTGCATCGTCCTTGGCGATCCTCACTCCCAGAGTCACCGGCGGATGAGCCATGGCGTGAAAGGAAAACCGTGCCCCGCACCACTCGATGACGTCGTCCGCAACGAGTCCACGCAGCTCGAAGGATTCGTGGAGGGCAGGCTCGAAACCGAGCAGCCTGTCCAGCGTCTCCTGTGGAGCGAACAGGGGGATGCGCGGCAGCGGTTCGTCATCGCCCAGGATGCGAGCGTGAAAGATCTGCCACACGTCGGTCGTGTGATCCGGGTGGCGGTGCGTGAGAATGACGGCGCCGATTGCGCGGTAGTCCGCGTGCGCGAGAAGCTGCCGCCATGTTCCCGCGCCGGCATCCAGCCACAACCTCTCGTCGTCTACCTCGACCAGGTATCCGGACGCGGAGCGCTCCTTCGTTGCAAAGGTACCCGAGCTGCCGAGCACCGTGAGAGCAAAGCTCACTCGCTCACCCACGGACGATATTCGACCTCTTTGAACTCGGGGCCGAGGAAGCGCTTGCCCAACTCGGAGAAGATGCCCTGCTCGCCGGATGCCACGAAACGGTGCGTGCCCAGTGTGTCCGCCGGCGTCAGAAGATCCTCGTGCAGGAGCCGCGCATAGACCTCGTTTGCAGTTGCTTCCGCGCTCGACACCAGCACCACTCCCTCACCCATGACGTACTGCACGACTCCCGTCAGAAGCGGATAGTGCGTGCACCCGAGAATGAGCGTATCCACGCCCCGGCTGCATAGAGGCCGAAGGTACTCGCGCGCTGCTGCAACGAGCTCGTCCGAGGCGGTTTCACCGCGCTCTACGAAGTCGACGAAGCGCGGACAGGCTTGCGAGAACAGCTCGACGTTGGCGCCGGTGGCGGACACCGCCGCATCGTAGGCTCCGGAGCTCACGGTCACGTGCGTGCCGATGAGCCCGATGCGCCGGTTGCGCGTGGCCGCGATTGCAGTCTTCACGCCCGGTTCGATGACCGCGACGATCGGGATCTCATAGCGGCTCAGTGCGGCCGGCAACACCGCCGACGCCGCCGCGTTGCAGGCAATCACGAGCAGCTTGACGTCCTCGGCCATAAGCAGGTCCATGATCTGAAACGCAAACTTCTTGACTTCGGGCGCCTGGCGGGGCCCGTAGGGACAGCGAGCGGTATCGCCGAAGTAGACGATGTCCTCGTGCGGCAAGAGGTCGATGAGAGAACGCGCAACGGTAAGGCCGCCGACGCCGGAGTCGAACATCCCGATCGGCCGGCGCGCGCCGTCGCTCACTCACCCTCTCCTTCCGGTCACCACCACAGGGCGTCCTCGACCCTCTGCTCGGCTTCGTCGATGTCCCGAGTCCACGCGTCAGTCGACAGGTACTTCCAACCGCCGTCTGCCAGCAGGCACACGACATCTCCGCCGCCGTGTGCCGCCACTCGTTCGGCGACGCGCTGCGCAACCCAGATAACCGCACCGGCAGAGATTCCCGCGAAGATCCCCTCACGACTCAGGAGCTCGCGCGTCCACAGTATCGATTCGCGCGCCCTCACCTTGACCTTTCCGTCGAGCGCGTCCGGGTCGAACAGGGGCGGAACGTAGCCGTCGTCGAGCGAGCGCAGCCCGTAGACGAGCTCACCCAGCTCGGGCTCGGCCGCGACGATCCTGATGCCCGGATCGTGCTCCTTCAGCCGGCGACCGCATCCCATGAGAGTTCCTCCGGTACCCAGCCCCGCCACGAAGGCCCTCAGGGACGACGCCTCGCCCCCCAGATCGTCGAGGATCTCCTGCGCCGTTCCCTTGTAGTGAGCCTCGAGATTCGCCGCGTTTCCGTACTGAAAGGGCATGTAGTAGCGATCCTCGCCGGCGAGCTCGTGAGCGAGGGCGACCGACCCGTTGGTGCCGTCATCCCCGGCCGAGAAGATGATGTCCGCCCCGTAAGCCCTCAGCAGTGAGATTCGCTCCGGGCCGGCGTTGTCGGGCATCACGGCGGTGAAGTGGTAGCCGCGCAAGCGGGCCACCATGGCGAGGGCGATGCCGGTATTGCCCGAGGTCGGCTCGAGGATTACCTTGCTCCGGGTCAGCGCGCCCGAAGCTTCGCCCGCCTCGACCATGGCGAGCGCAATCCGGTCCTTGACCGACCCGGTCGGGTTCTGGCCCTCGAGCTTGACCCAGAGCCTTACGCCCGGATCGGGCGACAATGAGGGGACCTCGACAAGAGGGGTGTTACCGACGAGATCGAGCACCGACTTGTGCTTCACGCTGCCCGCTTCGCCCGTGCCCCGCGGGGCTCGGTCAGGATCCGCCCGCTACCGAGGGCAGAAGCGACACCGTGTCTCCCTCCGTCACCTCGGTCTCGAGCTGATCGAGGTAGCGGGCGTCCTCGTCGTTCACGTAGACATTGACGAACTTGTGGAGGTTCCCGTCGCCGCTCATGAGCTGCGTCTTGAGGCCCGGGAAACGCTCGTCGAGCTGATCGATCAGGTTCGCCACCGTGCCGGGCTCGGCAGCGACGGCCGGGCTCCCACCCGTGTACTTCCGAAAGACCGTCGGAATGCGCACTTGTACAGCCACGCTTACTCCCTTGCAAATAGTGAAAATGACTCCCCAACTGTAACGCCGCAGCCGCCGAACATGCGCAGGCGCCTGCCGCTGGCCTCTCTAGGAGAAACGCCCCGGCTGGGCAGCTCTTCCCGCCGGCGCCGTTTGTAAGAGGCTCAGGGGTCGCCGACGACTACAGGCAGCTCGCGCAGCTCGCCGGTGGCGTCGGTCCAGGACTCCTTGATTATGCGCCAGGCCCTGATCGAGGGCACCGGCCCGGCGAGCGAGACGATCAGGTAGGGCACGTCCTCACTGGCGAGCCGCACGTCGGTGGGCGACGGGTATGCCTCGGTGCGGGTGTGCGAGTGCCACACGCCGGCAAGTTCCTCCCCCGCCCCCTCGAGGCGCCGGTAGACCCCCAGCTGCTCCTTGGGATCGAAGGCGTAGCGCACCGGGCTCGCCGCTGCGTTGGTCATCGGGATGCACTCGACGATGGTCCCGCCCCGAGACGTCAACACGCCGCAGGCCTCGTTGGGCCTGCCTGCCCGGCAGTGGGCCACCAGGTCGCCGGCGACGGCGGCCGGCAACCGTATGGCGCCGGCCCCGGCGTCACTCACGGCGTCACCACAATCCTGCCTGTGCCCGCTTCGAGCCGGCCGATCCTGGCCGCGGTGACGCCCGAGGCCTCGAGTGCGGCAAGGAAACCGGCACTCCGGGATGCCTCGAGAGCAACGAGCAAGCCTCCCGATGTTTGTGCGTCGAAGAGCAGCTCTCGCAGGCCCGGCTGCAGGCCTTCAGCAGTGACCCTGTCTCTCCCGGCGGCGATGTTGCGCCGGGTTCCGCCCGGCATGACGCCCCGCCGGGCGAGGGAGAGCGCGCCGGGCAGGAGCGGCACAGCCCCCGCTTCGAGGTGCGCGTCGAGGCTCTGTCCCAGCATCTCGGTGAGGTGCCCGAGGAGCCCGAAGCCGGTCACGTCCGTCGCCGCTGCCGCCCCGGCCTCGACCATCGCCCGGGAAGCAGCGTCGTTGAGGCCTTCCATCGACGCCACCGCCGCAGCCACCGCGTCCGGCGGCGAGTCGCCGCCCTTGATGCCACTCGAGATGATCCCCGTGCCCAGCGGCTTGGTGAGCACGAGCTCGGCCCCCGGAGGCGCGCCGGCGGTCGTCACGACGGCCTCGGGCGCGACGGTGCCCGTGACTGCCAAGCCGAACTTGGGTTCGCAATCGTCGATGGAGTGCCCCCCGACGATTGCCACGCGGGCCCGGGCGCAGACCTCCCCGGCTCCCCTAAGGACCGCTCCCAGGAGGTCGAAGTCGAGCTCCCGCGGCCACCCCACGAGATTGAGGGCGGTCAGCGGGACGCCGCCCATCGCATAGACGTCGGACAGTGAGTTCGCGGCCGCGATGCGCCCCCACGAGATCGGCTCGTCGACTATCGGCGTGAAAAAGTCGACCGTCTGCACGAGCGCGAGGCCGGGCGCGACCGTATAGACGGCGGCGTCGTCGGGGCTCTCGAGCCCGACGAGCAGGGCCGGGTCCCCTGAAGCGTGCGTGACGTGACGCAGGACCTGCGCCAGCTCGGCCGCGCCGAGCTTGCAAGCTCAGCCGCCCCCGTGCGTGTACTGGGTCAAGCGCACCTCGTCCCGCATTCCACACCTCCCTGGCGACTCGGCTCTGCCGGGATGACCTCCCCCATCGTCCCAGACGGCGCCGGGAAGTCGTCGCATCGTCCCAGGCGATGTCTGGGGGTGCGCGGCCGCACAAAAAGACCCCCGGACGCTGAATCGTCCGCCCAAGAGTGCCGAAGCATGGTGCATGAGAGTAGTTCTGGTCGATGACCACGCGCCCATCCGCTTGAGCCTGCGCCGCCTCCTGCAGCTCAACCCCGACATCACCGTCGTCGGAGAGGGGACCAACGGCCGGGAAGCGGTCGTGCGAGTGGAGGAGCTAAGGCCGGACGTGGTCCTCATGGATATGAAGATGCCGGTGATGAACGGGGTCGAGGCAACGCGCCTCATCAAAGACCGCTATCCGGAAGTGCAGGTGCTTGCGCTCACCGCCTTCAGCGACATGACCCTCGTTTCGGGCATGGTCAAGGCCGGGGCGTCCGGTTACTTGCTCAAAGGGGGCTCTCCAGACGAGCTCTTCCGCTCCCTTCAAGCCGTCGTCAAGGGCAACGGCGCGCTCGACGACGGTGTCGCCCGCGGCGTGCTCGACGACATGGCCGAGCTCTACAGGAAAGAGCAGGAGCGCGCCAACGCTCTCGCCGACCTGGACCGCATGAAGAGCGAGTTCATTGCCTCGGTCAGCCACGAGCTGCGCACCCCGCTCACCTCGATCAAGGGCGGAGTCCTGACTCTGCAAGGACGATGGGAACAGCTCGACGAAGCGACCAAGCACGAGTTTCTCGACAGCATGAGCCGTCACTGCGACCGGCTAACTCGCATCGTCGGCCAGATCCTCACGGTGTCGGGCATCCAGCGTGGGAGCCTGGGCCTGCAACCCAAGGAATTCTCGGTGGCCGACACAGTGCACCTGGCGCTCGGCGCACTTGCAGCCAAGACCGCAGGGCGCGACGTGAGCCTGCAGTCTGCACCGCTGAGAGCCATCGGGGACGAGGCCCGTATCGCCGAGGTCGTGCTCGCCCTCATTGAGAACGCCCTGGACTTCACCTCGGGCGGGGTCACGATCACGGTGTCCGAGCACGCCGAGGCCCCGATTGTCGAAGTCGCCGACGAGGGCCCGGGCCTTGCGCCCGGACAGGTCGAACGGCTGCTCAACGAGCCCTTTGGCCAGGGGGACGGCTCATCCACGCGTTCGGTCGGCGGTCTCGGCCTGTCGCTCTACATCGCGCGTCAGGTGCTGGAGGCCTCGGGAGGCCGGCTCAAAGTACGCACCAGCCCCGAGACCGGCTCAACCTTCACGATGGTGCTGCGCCCGGCCGCCTGAGCTCGAGCTCACGCCGCGATCCGGCTAGCCGAGACGGCGGTCCATGGCCGAGCGCGGCAGCTCGTAACGGCTCGATAGCTGGAGCTTGCAGAGCACCGCCGAGACGTGTGTCTGCAAGGCTTGCCGCGACCTTGCGACAAAAAGAGCGACCCACAACGGTTGCGGGCAGAAAGCCTATCGCCGTCCAAGCCTGAGCTTCCATGAGGCCGAAGTTATCGGGAGGCTTGCCACAGAACTAGCAGCGGGCAATCTGAGCCCTACCCGGACGCGGTTTGCACACGAGCCCTTTCAGTCCGTCGATTTTGCGTACCGGCTCTCGTCGATCACGAGTTGCCAGTAACCCGACTCGGGTGGCGCCGCACGAAAGTCCCAACACCACGGTGACTGTGCGGAGCTCAAGCTGGAATCAAGACAGGCAGGCCGGCTCGATCGGCGGCGTCCCCGAGCCGGGAATCGTAAGTGATCATGCCGTCGAGTCTCTCGCCGATTCCAAGAGCGGTGGCCAGGTGAATCGAATCAAGCGATCCTAGCTCTGCCGGATCGATAGCGGCGGCCCTGTCGAGTACCGCATCGTCTATCCGCACAAGAGCTATTCGTCCGAGCACTCTTTCGGCTTGACTCCGGGTGGCAGGCGTGGCTCGAATACGCTTCATGGCACGGAGAACCTCCGCCCTCGCGAGCGCGCTCGATAACACTTCGGGATCGTGGTCCAAACGGGCTACGAGAGCACGCGTCTCGGGCTCCGGAAGGATCAGCTTTACGATGGCTGAAGAGTCGAGATACAGAGCCTCCCCGGTCACAGCCGTTCGGCCCGTTGATCCTGAAGCGCCTCGCTCAACCGACGGGAAGATCTTCCCTTGGGAGGAAGAACGTCGGATATTCCTCCTTCCGGTTTCGAAGCACGCCCTGCGGCTACCAGCCGCTGGACGGGACTGGATGGGTCGGGCAACGGTGCTAGGACTGCCACCGCGCGGCCCCTGTCCGTGACCTCGAACCACTCCCCCTTGGCGACCCTCCTCAAATACACGCTTAGATTTTGTCTTAGCTCCCGGACCCCCACGCGCCCCCACTCAGCTCTCATGTAGCACATGATAGCACTCAAAGTATGGGCTTTGAGCTCGGCCGTTTCGGCAGTGACGGGGATGACCATTGGAAGGTATTCACCGTGCACGATGCAGGGCAATACGATCGGGTTGTGGAGCACTACGAGCCAATCATAAGTTTTGGGGAGGACGCTGCCGAGATCTACGACGACGCCCCACGAGGGGATGAGTTGGCGACCGTCGAGTTCCTGGAGCAGCTGGCAGATGGTGGTCCCGCGCTGGAGCTCGCGATCGGCACCGGCCGGATCGCGCTGCCCCTCGCGGGGCGGGGAATCCGCGTGGACGGCGTCGACATCTCACCCGCCATGGTCGCCAAGCTGCGCGCCAAGGCAGGCGGCAACGAGATCTCGGTCACGATCGGCGACTTCGCTGATGTTCCGGTCGCGGGCACCTACCGATTGGTCTTCGTAGTGTTCAACACGCTGTTCAACCTGCTCACCCAAGAGGACCAGGTGCGCTGCTTCGAGAACGTAGCCGCGCATCTCACCAAGGACGGCTCGTTTGTGGTGGAGGCTTTCGTGCCTGCCTTTCTCACGCGCCTGCGCGACGATCAATACGTGGACGCGGAAGCCATCGGAGTCGACGAGGTCCGACTCGATCTGGGTCGCCACGATCCGGTGACGCAGCGGCTCGACGAGAGCCACGTGTCGCTCTCTCGCGACGGCGTGCGCCTGTACCCGATCGTTACCCGGTACGCATGGCCGAGCGAGCTCGATCTCATGGCGCGAATCGCCGGACTGCGCCTGAAAGACCGTTGGGCCGGCTGGAAGGGAGAACCCTTCAACTCCACCAGCAGCAGACACGTGTCCGTCTACGGCAGCTGATGGCGTTCGGATCGCCAGGCGACGGCGAGCCCTCGGTCTCGTCGTGTGCACAAAAGTGGTCTTGATTGATGGTGCGCGAACCGCCCACCTTGCAGTTGGGAGCTCCGTCGATCGCGATCTAGCAGGCAGTGGCGACTCGGAGTGCTTCACAGACCTCATGCATCCGTTCGCCGGAGATATTGAGGTCGAGGTGCATGCGGTTCTTCCCCGTCTTCGGTTCGGGCGCCTCGAGCAGGCGCAGCTGCGGGCCGGTGCCGCGTGGCCGGCAAGCCAGGCGAAGCGGCGCTCGGGGGTCCTGGTTGGGTGACCGGTCGTCGTGTCCAAGGGCTTGCGTCCAAAAAAACGGCCAGGCGTGGCGGGTTCGCGCAGTCCATGGTCACTTCGAAGATTGGTGGGACGGGCTCACTCACAGGGACCGAAGAAACGTCAGCGTGCGGTCCAGCAGCAGCGCGGTTGCGGCGGCGTCATAGGACGGCAGCGAGCTGTCGGCGAAGTAATGCTCGTTGCCGGAATAGAGGAACAGCTCGGCCTGTCCGGTCGACTCGACGAGCTCCCGGGCAGCGTCGATGTCGCCCTCGCCGGCGAAGATCGGGTCGGCGTCCATGCCGTGTACCTGTACCGGCACGCCGTCCGGCCAGGCGGGACCGAACTCCGAGACCGGAACGCAGGAATAGAACAGCAGCGCGCCGCGCGCGCCCGGACGGGTCTGCGCCAGCTTCTGCGCGGGGAGCACGCCGAGCGAGAAGCCGGCGTAGACCAGCTCGGTGGGCAGACCCTCGACCGTCCGGACACCGCGCTCGATCACCTCCCCGAATCCGATTTGCTGGGCTTGGCCCATCCCCTCGTCCAACGTGTCGAACGTGCGGCCGTCGTAGAGGTCGGGCGTGTGCACGGTATGCCCCTCGCCGCGTAGTTCCTCAGCGAAGCCGATGACGCCAGTCGTGAGGCCCTGGGCGTGATGGAACAGGACGACTTCGGCCATTTGATCTCCAAGTGTTTCGATAGTGGGGAACGATCCATCACTGTAGAACTTCTGGCGTCTTCGATTGGTAGCGGCCCCCCGGACTATGAAGCTCAAGGGACGTAAAGTGGTGACCGCATCCACGAGCTGGGGCATCCTCCTCGATCTTCTTCTAGAGCGAGCGGCATCGACCAGCCCTGGTGCCCTGCGATGTCGTCATGGACGAGCCGAGCGCGGCGATTTATCCCACGAAATCGGATCGCGACGAAACCAACTTCTTGGAACAGAGGTTGGTAGGTATTACCTGCTGCCATGGTTGCGGATGGTCCGCCGGGGGGCGAGTCAATTCGACTTCTTCGCATCGATCGTCAGCCCGTTCTGGGGACGATGCGCAGCGACAAATCCTTGCAGCTTCAACCAGAACCGGCCCCACCTGATTCCGACCCCGTGCCAAATATGCAGACCCACTTAGAGTCTCTCTTCACCACCCGAACAAAGTCAGCGGACTTCATATGATGAGCCTTCTGTTGGCATCTCTGTAATGCTTCTTGCTTCGTCTCTCCTCCTGTCGCCAAACGGAACGCCAGAACAAGTATGACTAACAACAGAATCGTCAGGACCAGGTACGTAAGGCGCCTCGAGCTCACGACGTTGGCACCCCTCCTCTCGCGCACCTTACTGGCATACAGGCGTCAACCCGCACCGGTCGCTGACGCTCCTGCCGGCCTCAAAATAGCGACGGCATCCTGGCGCGCGTTGCGCACCGGGACATCAGGTGGAGCTGCCGGGAATCGAACCCGGGTCCTCCAACCCCGGTACAGGACTTCTACGAGCGTAGTTCGCGGTAAGAGTTCGGCTCCGGCCGGCCCACGAACTGCAACGGCCGATGCCTATCCCGGACTCAGAGTCCCGTTCCTCGCTCCGAGCCAACTTGGAACGGCAAGCCTGCTAGGCGACGCCGGATCCCGGGACCACAGGCAAGTCCCGGGCCGACGCGCTGCTAATTAAGCAGCGAGTGCGTACTCGTTGGAGTTGGCACTTATAAGTTCCGAGAGGATTATCGAGGTACATACTCGGATCCTCGGCTCGCTTCCCCTGTACCGATCAGATCAGAGTCGATACCAGTTCAGCCCCTATGAAGTTGTCACGCTACCCAGTCTAACGGTCGGCAACGACGCTCTCTTCCCCTAGAGGCGGTGCCAGTTGGTGAAGGCTCCGGCCTCCTTGTAGCCGAGGCGCCGGTACATGCCCTCGCCGATGTCGCTCGGCTGCAGGACCGAGGGCAGATCGGGCTCGACCAGCGCAGCCTTCAGCGTAAGCGCCGCCCCGATCCCGCGACGCCTGTGCTCGGGCAGGGTCGCCACTCCGTAGACGCCGACGAGGCGATCACTTGCGAACGCCATCGCAGCCCCGGCGAGCTGTCCGTTGACCCGCCCGACGAACACATTCATGCGCTCGTCGGCGAGCACGGGCGCTGCGTGCAGCCCGAGGGGGCCGAGCTCGTGCAGTCCCGGCGACTCGAACCCGTCGATGCTTGCGATCTCGAAGTCGCGCATGCCCTTCGCATCCACTACCTCCTCGATGGTCAAGCCGGCGGGCGCCTCCACTCGACCTGTAGGACCGGGCTGCCGCACGAGCCACCTGCCGGGCTCGGGCACTAGGCCCATGCCCCCGAGGTCCAGGGCCGAGAACGAGTCGCACATCGAGAAGGGTCCCCGCGGCCATCGGGCGAGGAGCGCACGGAGGGCGGCTAGCTGCCCTCCGGCACCCTGGCGCGACAACGTGATGGCGCGGTGGTAGATGACAGGCCCGGGCGCGTCCGACCACCACAGGTTCTTGTCCCACCGACCGGCGATGCCTAGGGCCGCGAGCGAGCACCCGTGCCAGCCGGCAATGTTACGCGCGGCCGAGACGAGCAGCTTTGTCAGCTCTGTTTGCCCTGCGCGTCGAGGTCGAGCGAGCAAGAGTTAATGCAGTATCGCTGACCGCCGGGGCCGGGCCCGTCGTTGAAGACATGCCCAAGATGGCCTTCGCAGTGTGCGCACACGACTTCGGTTCGCCTCATGAACAGACTGTTGTCGGAGCGCAGCTCGACGTTGGTGGTGTTGGCCGGCTCGGTGAAGCTGGGCCACCCGGTGCCCGAGTCGAACTTGGTGTCAGAGCTGAACAGCTCCGCTCCGCAGCCGCCACAACGGTAGATCCCGTCATCCTTGGAGTCCACGTACTTGCCCGTGAAGGGCCGCTCGGTCCCCTTCTTGCGCATCACTGCGTACTGCTCGGGCGAGAGCTCCTTGCGCCACTCACTGTCGGACTTTGTGACCTTCTGGCTCACAGCGAACACCTCCGTTTGGAATCGAGTCTCTTTCAAGTGTCAACGATTCAGCCGCTTATGCGTTCCCGACCAACCCGCCGGCGGTGTTCAGCGGCGGCGGCCAAGCTCCCTCCTCATGCGGCGTTCGGCGTCCCTGGTGGCAATCGCCGCGCGCTTGTCGTAGGTCTTCTTGCCGCGCGCAACGGCGATCTCGGCCTTGGCCAGACCATGGCTAAAGTAGAGGCGAAGCGGTACGAGAGTCCGGCCCTCCTGAGCCACCTTGACGTGCAACTTCTCTATCTCGGAGTGGTGCAGCAGCAGCTTGCGAGCTCGCAGAGGCTCGTGGTTGGCGCGGTTGCCGTGCGAGTAGGGGCCGATGTGGGCCTGAAGCAGCCACGCCTCACCGTGGCCCACTATTGCGTAGGCGTCGGTCAGGCTGACTTTGCCGGCCCTGCACGACTTGACCTCGGTGCCGGTAAGCGCGAGACCGGCCTCGACCGTGTCTTCCACGAGGTAGTCGTGCCGGGCGCGCTTGTTTTGCGCGATGAGCTTGCTCGGAGGTCCCGATCGGGCCATGGCTAGCCTCGGGATCCGGCGAGCGACACCGCGATGCCGCTCAGAATTTGAATCGCTCGCTCCCGTTGAGCCCGCGCGCCCGAGGTGACCTCGACATCGGGCTCGATACCCTTGCCGTTGATGTTTCGTCCCTTGGGCGTCAGATACGCGGCGGTGGTGATCTTCAGCGCCGACGAGTCGGGCAGCGGGAGCACCTGCTGCACCGAGCCCTTTCCGTAGGTGCGGGTGCCGACGAGGATGGCCCGGTCGCGGTCCTGAAGGGCGCCGGCGACGATCTCGGACGCGCTCGCCGTCCCTCCGTTGACGAGAACCACGAGCGGGACGTCTCCGAGCGAGTTGCCGAGCGCTCTGTAAACGCGTTGGGGCCCGCTCCGCTCTCGATAGCGAACGATGACGCCCTTGTCGAGGAAGATGCTCGCCACGTCGATCGCCTCGGTGAAGAGACCGCCCCCGTCGTCTCTCAGGTCGAGGATTATGCCGCGCGCCCCGGCCGCCGTGAGCGAGCCCACCGACCGGCGGACCTGCCGCCCGGCCCCCTTGGAGAACTCGATTAGCCTCACGTAGCCGTAGTCACCCGAGTGAGTGAGGTGCGAGATGACGGTCGGCAGCTCGAGGCTTGTTCGAGTCAGGGTGAAAACGAGCTCCCTTCCGTTTCGCTCGACGCCGAGCTTCACCCTCGAGCCTGCCGGGCCTTTGATCTTCGTAACGGCTTCCTCGCTGGCGAGGTCTTTGACGACCCGGCCGTTGATGGAATCGATGACGTCGCCCTTGTGCAAGCCCGCCCGCTGAGCCGGCGAGCTGGGCAGTACAGACGCAACGGCGAGCCTCCCCGACTGGTTGCGCAGCCACACTCCGATGCCCGAGAACTCGCCGGTCGTCAGCTCCTGAAAGGACCGATAGCTCTTGGGGGAGAAAAAGTACGCATAAGGATCGTCTCTCTTCTTGAGGATGTCGACCATGCCCTTGATCGCCCCGCGCTCGAGCACCTTGTCGGCCGGCGGATGTACCGCGGCCGAACGGATCTTGTCGAAGACCTGATCGACGAGCCCGGGAGCCGGGCCGGCCTTCACTCGGACAACCCGGCCGTCGTTGTCGCTGCCCGCGGTGTAGCCCCATAAGAACACGGCGGTCGCCAGCAGCAGAGCTGCAACCAGGGCTCCGAGCAAGCGCATCAGTCTTGGCATTCCTAGAGGGTAGTGCGTCGGACCCCTATTTGAGGTAGGGCATGGGATCTACAGGAGCTCCGTTGATCCGGACCTCGAAATGGAGGTGAGGCCCGGTGCAGTAGCCGGTGCAGCCCACCGAGGCAATGTGCTGGCCCCTCATCACTTTGTCACCGATGCCCACGGCGAAGGCAGAGAGATGGTTGTAGGTGGTGGCCAGACCCCCGCCGTGATCGATTGCGACGACGTTGCCGTACCCGGTCTCCTGGCCCACGAAGAGGACGGTGCCGTCGTCCGCCGCGTAAACGGGCGCCCCTTCGGCCGCCCCGATGTCGATCCCGGCGTGCAGGTGCCGGCCGCCGATGACGGGGTCGGTCCGCCACCCGAAGCCCGAGGTCACCGGTCCCGACGCCGGCCACGACAGCTGTCCACTGCCGGCCGGGCCCACCGTTCCCGGCCCCAGCGAGCGCGCCGCGAGCAGCAGCCCCTGGATCTTGTCAGACTCGTGCTGGAGCTCGCCGAGGATCGCCTCGTAGTGGGCTTTCTGGGTGCGCGCCTGGGTCAGGAGGCGCCGCTTAGCCGTAAGGGTCCGCTGCTCGCCGCGCAGAGCGGTGGCCCTCGTCGCTCGCACTTGCGCCACTTGCGCCCTGGTGGCGTCCAGCTTGTCCTTGACGAGGCGCACATCCTGCTCCCTGCGCTCGACTCTCGCCCGGCGCCCGGCGAGACTCCGCTCGAGCACCTCAACGCGGTCGACTATCAGCATGTTGGAGTCAAGGGCCGACTGGTAGTAGACGTACTGGTCCGACAAATCGCTGAGGCTCGGGGCCGAGAGAAGCCCGTCGAGATAGGACTGGGGGCCTTCCTTGTACGCCTCAATCGCCCGGCGGGTGAGAATGTCCCGCTGTCTCGCGAGCCGGCCGAGCACGTTGTCGAGGCGGCCGCTGAGCTTCGCAAGGGTCACCTGGGCGGTGGTGAGCCTGCCGGTCACCGCTCCGATGTGGGCGTCGAGCGTCGCCACGCGGGAGTCGAGTCTGCCCACCTTGGCCTGCAGCCCCGCGCGCCGGGCATCGAGAACGGCGACGTGGTTTACGAGCACCTCGACGTCGTTGTCGGCGGCATCGATCCTCTGCTGAACGTGGCTCTGGCGCTGATGGATCCGAACGAGCCGGTCCTGGGGGCCGGCCGCAGCGGGAAGGGCCAGCGTCCCGCCACACGCGATTGCCAGGCAGGCGGCGAGCACAGGCCGCACCAGCAGTGGTTTTCGGGTCATCACCAGAATCCTAGTTAACAAAAACCTCAGTAACAACATGAGCAGCAACGGGCCATCCCTGCAGGGTCGCCGAAGACGCACCGGCACTATGGGCCTTGCTGAGGTTGTCGACGAGCCAGGAGGGGCTCTTGAGGGCCGAAGGGCGCCTCGGGGGCGGGGCAGTCCGCAAGCCTAGACCTCGAGGAAGCGGCGCAGGGCCATGCCGGAGCCAATCAGCCCCACGACGGCGCCCACACCGAAGAGGATGACGAGGACTCCGACGATCTGTCCCTGCGTAAAGGTGAACACAGGGCCGAGGAACTGGATGGCCTGCCCGATGCGTTTGAAGAGGAACTCATTGGCGGCAAGGACTATGCCCCCAGAGAGAATCGCTCCCACGAGCGCGGCAAACAACCCCTCGAGCATGAAAGGCACGCGGATGAACCAGTTGGTAGCGCCGACGAGCTTCATGATTCCGATCTCCTCGCGCCGCGCGTAGATCGCGAGGCGGATGGTGTTGGCGATGAGCCCGGCGGACGCCACGAGCAGGACCAGAGACATCACCAGCGTGATCGTGCGCAGCAAGGCGTTGACCTGCAACAGCCGTTTCACGAAGGCGGCCCCGTAACGCACGTCGTCGACGCCGGGCGCTCCTCGCACCGAAGCCGCTACGAGGTCCGAGTACTTTGCATCGGTGAGCGTGAGACGAAGCGACGCCGGGAGGGAGTCCTTGGGGATGTTCTTGTAGAGCTCGGGCTGGTCGGCGAAGCGCTTCTTGAACTCCTCGTACGCGCGCTGCTTGGAGACGAACTGCGCACTCGCAACCTGCGCGGTGTCGTTGAGCTGGCTCTCGAGAGACTTGACCTCACCAGGGCTGGCGTCGGCACGAAAGTACACAGAGATGTCCACCTTGGCCTCGAGGTTGCCGGTGACGTTGTGCACGATCATCCCCAGGATCTGTACTCCCCCGAGAAGGAGCAAAGAGATGGCAACCGTTGAGATTGCGGCCACCGTCATCAAGAGGTTGCGCCTGAGGTTGCTGACCGTCTCCGAGAAGAAGTACTTGATGCGCACTTCTAAGTCCCCACGCCGTAAATGCCGTGCGACTGGTCGCGCACGACGTTACCGGCTTCGAGCTCGACCACCCGGCGGCGCATCGAGTCCACGATGGTGTGGTCGTGGGTCGCCATGACGACGGTGGTGCCGGTGCGATTGATGCGATCAAGAAGCCGCATGATCCCGACGGATGTCGCAGGGTCGATGTTTCCCGTGGGCTCATCCGCGAGAAGGATCAAGGGGCGGTTAACGAACGCGCGGGCAATGGAAACGCGCTGCTGCTCGCCGCCTGAAAGCTCGTCGGGAAAGCGGTCGAGCTTCTCGCCGAGCCCCACCAACTCGAGAATCTGCGGGACCTGCCGGTGTATGACGTTGCGCGGCCGTCCGATGACCTCGAGCGCAAAGGCCACGTTTTCGAACACCGTCTTGTTGGGCAACAGCTTGAAGTCCTGGAACACGCAGCCGACGTTGCGCCTGAGATAAGGAAGGCGCCAGCGCGGCAGGTTGGCGAGGTTCTTGCCGGCCACATAGATCTCGCCGGCGGTCGGCTCTTCCTCGCGCGTGAGGAGCTTTAGCAGCGTCGACTTCCCCGAGCCCGACGGGCCGACGACGAAGACGAACTCGCCCTTCTCGATGTCGAGAGACAGGTTCTTGAGGGCCCAAATGCCCTCTTTGTACTCTTTCTCTACCGAATCCGTCTTGATCATGGCCGCGACAGAGTAGGACACGTTCCGCTGACGTCGCCGCGAGCCCGTCGTGGAGACGGCGGGATTTGCTCCCTCATGTCACATTCATGATGGCACGCGTTTGCTCGTACTGCCACGACCCGAGCTACGCTCTCTGCTCGGACGCCTTGCGGCGCAGCTCCGCCTCGATAAAGGCGTCGATGCTTCCGTCGAGGACTGCCTGGACGTTGCCTGCCTCGACGGCAGTGCGATGGTCCTTGACCATCTGATAGGGATGGAGGACGTAGGAGCGGATCTGCGAGCCGAACCCAATCTCGCGCTGCTCACCCTTCATCGCCTTCATCTCCGCGGTCCGCTCCTGACGCGCCCTGGCGAGAAGGCGCGATTTGAGGATGCGCATGGCAACGGCTCTGTTCTGCATCTGCGAGCGCTCGTTCTGACACGACACCACGATCCCGGTCGGAAGATGCGTAATTCGCACCGCCGAATCGGTCACGTTCACGTGCTGTCCGCCGGCGCCCGAGGAACGATAGGTGTCTATGCGCAAGTCCTCGGGGGTGACGTCGACCTCCACGTCCTCTTCCACCTCCGGGGTGACGTCGACCGAGGCAAAGGACGTGTGGCGGCGCTTTTGGGAGTCGAAGGGGGAGATCCTCACCAGACGGTGCACTCCTCTCTCCGCAGACAGGAGCCCGTAAGCCCTCTTGCCCTCGACGGTCAAAGTGGCGCTCTTGACACCGGCTTCCTCACCGGGAGTCACCTCGACGAGCTCGACCTTGAAGCCGCGGCGTTCCGTCCACCGAAGGTACATGCGCAGGAGCATCTCGGCCCAGTCTTGGGAGTCGGTGCCGCCCTCACCGGCATGAACCTCGAGGATCGCCGGCGCGCCGTCGAACTCACCCGAGAGAAGGGCCATGACCTCCATTGCGTCGAGCTCCGCTTCGAGGGCGTCGGCTTCCTGCGCGGCCTCGCGCGCCGTTGCCTCGTCGCTCTCCGCCTCCGCCAGCTCCCACAGGATGTGCGCATCGGCGAGGCGCGCGGTCATGCGATCTGCGGTGGTGACGTCCTCCGACAGCCGTGACAACTCCGCCATTACCATTTGCGCGGTCGAGGGATCGTCCCAGAAGCTCGGAGCGGCGGAGGCCGCCTTCAGATCGTCGAGGCGGGCACGCTTGTGGTCGACGTCAAAGATAGTCCTTTATCTGGGCCAGCTTTGCGTCGATCGCGTCGAGGCGGTCGGTCAAGTCGTCCATGGCGCGGTGAGACTACCGTGCGGTTACAAGGCGCTCGAGCCCGCCCGGCCGTGACACTGCTTGTACTTCTTGCCGCTTCCGCACGGACAGGGCGCGTTTCGGGGAACCTTGGAGGACACCGCCTGCTCGACCACGACTCCTCCACCCTCTCCTTCCGCCTGCATCTCATCTTCCACCGGGCCTTGCGTCGCCGTCACCTGGGCGAGCGGCATCTGACGCCGCTCTTCGTGCATGCGCGGCTCTGCATGCGCCTCTTCCTCGCGCACGGTTTCGACGTGGAACACGTAACGCGCGAAATCTTCCTTGATCGTGTATTGCATCTGGTTGAACATGTCGAAGCCATCGCGCTTGTACTCGACTAGAGGATCGCGCTGAGCCATGGCGCGCAGCCCGATTCCCTCCTGCAGGTAGTCCATCTCGTAGAGGTGCTCGCGCCAGCGGTTGTCGATCACCGAGAGGAGCACGAGGCGTTCGATCTCGCGCATCACCTCGGTCGTGAGCTCCTGCTCGCGCTGCTGGTAGACCTTCACCGAATCCTCGAGGAAGGCCTCCAGCACGTCCTCGTAGTTGACGGTCACGGGATCGAAGTCCCCGGGCTTGAGCGTAGTTGGATAGATCTCTCGCACTCTCGCGGAGAGCTGCTCCCAGTCCCACTCCTCGGGCGGGAGCTCGGCGTCGACGCTCTCCGACACGGTCGCCTCGACGACGTCGGCGGCAAGCTCAAGAGCCCGGTCGTGCAGATCCTCTCCCTCGAGGATCTTGCGCCGCTCTGCGTAGATGATCTGACGCTGCGTGTCCATTACCTCGTCGTACTTGAGGACGTTCTTGCGGATCTCGAAGTTCATCGATTCGACCTGAGTCTGCGCGCGCTCGATGGCGCGCGACACGAGCTTCGCCTCGATCGGGACGTCGTCCGGGATGCGCAGGCGCTCCATGATGCTTTCGATTCGATCGGACGCGAACAGTCGCATGAGATCGTCCTTGAGGGACAGATAAAAGCGGCTCTCCCCCGGATCGCCCTGGCGCCCCGAGCGGCCCCGTAGCTGGTTGTCGATGCGCCGGGACTCGTGCCGCTCGGTGCCGAGCACGTAGAGCCCGCCGGCCGCCAAAACCTCTTCGCGCTCCCTCGCGCACTGCTCTTTGAATCCCTCGTAGAGAGGCTCGTACTCGGCCTCATACTGAGCTCTCTCCTCCTCAGACAGCTCGTCGAGCAGATACGCGTCGTTGTTCCAGCCGCGCACGGTCATCTCGGAGCGCGCCATGCCCTCTGCGTTGCCGCCGAGAATGATGTCGACGCCCCGGCCCGCCATGTTCGTTGCCACCGTTATCACGCCGCGGCGCCCGGCCTGGGCGACGATTCCTGCCTCTTTTTCGTGCTGCTTAGCATTGAGAACCGTGTGCGGCACGCCGCGCTTGCTGAGCACGCGTGAAAGGTGCTCAGACTTCTCGATCGACACGGTCCCGATCAGAACGGGTTGTCCCCGCTCGTAGCGTCCGGCCACGTCGTCCGCCACCGCCTGCCACTTCGAGTCGATGGTCTTGTAGACGAGGTCTTGCTCGTCCTTGCGGATCATCGGCGCGTTGGTCGCGATGATCGACACGTCCAGCTTGTAGATGTGGCCGAACTCGGCGGCCTCCGTCTTGGCAGTTCCGGTCATGCCCGAGAGCTTTTCGTACATGCGGAAGTAGTTCTGCAGAGTGATCGTGGCGAGCGTTTGGTTCTCATCCTGGATGCGGACCCGTTCTTTGGCCTCGATCGCCTGATGCAGGCCCTCGGAATAACGGCGGCCGGCAAGTATGCGGCCGGTGAACTCGTCCACGATCAGGACCTCGCCGTCCTTGACGACGTACTCGTCGTCGCGCTTGAACAGCTCCTTGGCTTTCAGCGCGGCCTGGAGGTGATGAACGAGGTCGACGTTGACGTGGTCGTAGAGGTTTTCGATGTTCAGAACCTCTTCGACGCGGGCCACTCCTTCTTCGGTGATGGCCACGGTGCGTTTCTTCTCGTCCACCTCATAATGAGCGTCGGGCTGAAGGCGCGGAGCGATCTGAGCGAACTGCTGGTACCAGCGCGTCGACTCCTCGACGGCGCCGGAGATGATCAACGGCGTTCTTGCCTCGTCGACGAGGATCGAGTCCACCTCGTCGACGACGGCGAAGTGATGGCCGCGCTGCACCAGCCGCTCCGCCTCGGTGACCATATTGTCGCGCAGGTAGTCAAACCCGAACTCGTTGTTGGTGCCGTAGGTGATGTCGGCTTGGTAGGCAGGGACGCGCAGCTCGGGTGGCATCTCGGACTGGATCAACCCGACGTTCATGCCGACCTGCCGGTACACCCTGCCCATCCATTCCGAGTCCCTCTTGGCGAGGTAGTCGTTGACGGTGACCACGTGGACGCCCTCGCCCCTCAGAGCATTCAGGTACACGGCCAGGGTCGATGTAAGTGTCTTTCCCTCGCCCGTCTTCATCTCGGCGATCCAGCCGTTGTGCAGGGCTGCGCCGCCCATGAGCTGGACATCGAAATGACGCTGCCCGATGGCCCGCGACGCTCCCTCGCGCACCACTGCGAAGGCCTCCGGCAGGAGGTCGTCGAGGTGCTCTCCAGCCTCGAGGCGCGAGCGGAGCTCGACGGTCTTGTGCGCCAGCGCGTCATCGTCGAGCGCGCTCATCTCGTCCTCCAGCGCATTTACGAAGGGGACGATGGACTGCAGCGCTTTGAGCTTGCGGCCTTCTCCTGCTGCGAGGACCTTCTTGAACACGGTCTGCATAGAAGACCCATTATCCCCGAGCCGGCATCTTCGGGGCGCGGCGGCGGGGTGGGGGGCCGGCCCGGGGGTGCGGAAGTGGGCCCAGGGGCCGAGTGGGTGTATACGCGCTCATTTGCCCGCTTACCACCCACTGGGCGAGGGTTTTGAGGGTTGGGGGCTACTTGATGTCGAGCAGCTTCTCCCTGACGGCGTAGACGACCGCCTCCATGCGGGAATGAAGGTGCAGCTTCTCGAGGATGTTGCGCACATGGTTCTTCACGGTGTTCTCGGAAATGAACAGATCCTTGCCGATGTCGCGGTTGCTGAGGCCGCGCGCCACCAGCTTGAGGACCTCCAGCTCCCGCTCCGTGAGCCGGGGGCCGGGCATTTGCGTGCGTTCCTCCTGGCGCTTGACCATGGCGGCGAACTCGGAGAGCAGCTTGGAGGCCATCGCCGGAGAGATGAGTGACTGCCCCGCAAACACGCTGCGTACTGCCCCCGCAACCTCCTCTATCGAGATTTCCTTTAGGAGGTAGCCGGAGGCACCCGCCTTGATCGCTTCGTACAGGTCTGCCTCGTCGTCGGAGATCGTCAGCATCAGGATCCTGGCTGTGGGCACCGCGTCCTTGATCGCACGTGTCGCCTCGATCCCGGAGCGGCGCGGCATGCGCACGTCCATCAGCACGACATCCGGCGCCGCGGCTTCGGCTTGCTCGAGGGCCTCGTGGCCATCCGACGCCTCGCCCACCACTTCGATGCCGGGCTCACCCTCCAACACCATCTCGAGGCCGCGCCGAAAAAGGGCATGGTCGTCAACTATGAGAACGCGAATGGCGTCATCCGCCACCACTTCGGGCCCCCTTCGAGCTTGGTCCGTCCGCCGAGTCGGGTGAGCGCTGCCACTACCCCTTTCAGCTATTGGCCAATAGTTGCATATGACCGTACCGCGCGCACTAAGCATTATTGCCTAGTCATCGCCCCGGCCGGGGGCCCTGACGGGGTTCAGGCCCGGCAGGCGACCAGGACCTCGACGGCCTTGACCCCGCTGTGAAGCAACGCCCCAGTACAGGCGGTCGCGGTCGCGCCGGTGGTGAGGAGGTCGTCGATCAGCAGCACCCGTTTTCCCCCAGGCCGGGCCCCGAACGCCCCCTCGAGGTTGCGGCGCCGCTCGGGCGCAGCGAGGCCCGCCTGGTCGCGCTGCTTGCCGAGGCGGACCAGAAGCTGGCTCGCCGGGAGCCCAAGTGAGCGCGCCACGTCCTCGGCGAGCACGCGGGCATGGTCGAAGCCGCGCGCGCGGACCGAGCCCGACGCTGCGGGGACCCAGGTGATTGTCCCCGCAGCGGTCCCCGACCTCAGGACGGCCGCCGCCATACCCTCGGCCAGGGGTGCTGCGTAGTCGCGCCTGGACCGCAGCTTGAGCCCCAGGACCAACGCGCGAGCGACGCCCTCGTAATGGAAGGCGGCGGTAGCCCGCATCGCCCCCTCGACGGCCACCGCTTCGAGCGGCGGCCGGAGGAGGCCGGCGCAAGCCGGGCACAGAGGCCCGTGCCGCATGCTGCAACCGGCACACCCGGCGACCCCGCCGAGCCCGGCTATCTCGTGACGCACCGCCCCACGGTATGTGCCGATCGCCGGCGCTGCTGTGGCCGGCTTTACAGATCGGAGCGGGTGCCCGACAATGACCCTCGGCGGGTTCGGAGGGAGTTGCACTCCGGACCTTTCTTCATGCCCTAAACCCGACACGAATCCCTGACAGGCGCGCTTGCCCGCCGCAACTACAAGGAGGCTCGATGGCCGTGACCCTCTTGGCCGATCTGGCCACGTGGACACCCACCTGGCTCACCCCGCTGATAGACAAGATCAACGGCGCCGACGTTGCCCGCATCGTGGGCTTGCTCGTCATCGCCTTCGTGCTCACTCGCATGCTGAGACGGGCGGTGACGCGCGTCGAGGGCAAGGTCGCCGAGAAGACCACGCCGATCAGGGCGCTCAAGCGCACCCATACGTTGACGAACGTGCTGTCCTCGACGGGAGTGGTCGTCATATGGGCAATCAGCGCGATCTACTTGCTGAGCATCCTCGGCTTCAACCTCGGCCCCTTGCTGGCCGGCGTCGGTATCGTGGGCCTGGCAGTCGGCTTCGGCGCTCAGAGCCTCGTCAAGGACATGTTCACCGGATTTTTCATCCTGCTCGAGGATCAGTACGGCGTCGGAGACGTCATTCAGATAAACGGGACGTCGGGCGGCGTGGTCGAGACCCTCACCCTGCGTCTCACTGGGATTCGCGACGTCGATGGAACCATCCACTACTTTCGAACGGTTCGATCTCCTATGTCTCCAACCGCTCCAGGGAATGGGCCCGAGCCGTCATCGACGTCGGCGTCGGCTACGGCGAGGACTCGGACAAGGTCCGCGTCGTCTTGCGGAGGGTTGCTGAGGCAGCCAAAGCGGACGAGGATCTCGGCGCCAAGCTCTACGCAGTCCCCGAGGTCTGGGGCATTGAGACCCTGGGAGAGTACGAGGTGTTGTGGCGCGTGGTGGCCGAAACCAAGCCCGCCCGCCAGTACGAGGTTGCGCGACAGATGCGCGAGCGCATCAAGGATGCTTTCGACCGCGAGGGCATTGAGATGCCTTTCCCCTACCGCGTCATGGTCGGCGCCGGCACCGCGCAGGAAAGGCCGTCTAGAGCTCCCGTCACCCCGCGCTCGGAGTCGAGAAGCTAATCGGTGGGCCTCACGTGCCTTCTTCCCATGCTTCCAGGTAGGAGTGCTGCGCATCGGTCAGCTCGTCGATGCGCACCCCCATGGTCTCGAGCTTGAGCCGGGCGACCTCACGGTCCAGGTCATCGGGCACGTCGTAGACCTTTTTTTCGAGTCGAGCTGCCTCCTTGACCAGCCACTCAACGGACAGAGACTGATCGGCGAAGGACATGTCCATGACCGACGCCGGGTGTCCCTCGGCCGCGGACAGGTTGACGAGGCGGCCTTCGGCCAGGACGTAGATGCGGCGGTCACCCTCGAGCGCGTACTCTTCGACGTGCTCCCTGACGCGTCTGCGGTTGGAAGCCATTGCCCCGAGCGCACCGAGGTCGATCTCGATGTCGAAGTGTCCGGCGTTGGCAAGAACGGCGCCGTCCTTCATGATCTCGAAGTGCTCACCGCGCAAGACGTGCTTGTTGCCGGTGACGGTGACGAAGACATCTCCCTGGCTTGCGGCCTCGCGACCCGTCAGAACACGGAAGCCGTCCATGGACGCCTCGAGAGCGCGCGTCGGATCCACTTCCGTGACGACGACGTGGGCGCCCATGCCGCGCGCCCTCGTAGCCACCCCGCGCCCGCACATCCCATACCCGCACACAACGAAGGTGCGCCCCGCAAGAAGCAGGTTCGTGGCCCGAATGATGCCGTCGATGGCCGACTGCCCTGTACCGTAGCGGTTGTCGAAGAGGTGCTTGGTGCGCGCGTTGTTGACGGACACGACCGGGTAGCCGAGTACTCCGTGCGCTTCCATCGAGCGCAACCTGATAACGCCGGTCGTCGTCTCTTCGGTACCTCCGATGATCTCGACGAGCTGGTCCTGGCGCTGCTGGTGGAGCATCGTGACGAGGTCGCCGCCGTCGTCCATGGTGATCATGGGCCTGCGGTCGAGAACCGCTTTGATGTGCGAGTAGTAGCGTGACTCGTCAACGCCCCTGATGGCGTAAACGGGGATGCCGTAGGCCTCGACGAGACCTGCCGCGGTGTCATCCTGGGTGGATAGAGGGTTGGACGCGCACAGCGCCACGTCGGCACCGCCTGCGTACAGCGTGCGCATCAGGTTTGCCGTTTCGGAGGTCACGTGAAGGCACGCCGCGATGGTCACGCCTTCGAGAGGCTTCTCCTTCTCGAACCGTTCCCTTATGCGCCCGAGCACGGGCATCAGATTGTCGGCCCATTCGATCTTTCTGCGCCCTCCCTCGGCGAGCTTCGGATCGTAGATGTCGGCTTCAACGCCCATGACTGCTCCTTATCGTCGGCTTAATTCCTTCTTGAGCTTCTCGAGGACTTGGACCGGGCCGGGGTCGACGCCGGCCGCAAGGGCGCAGTAGATGGCGCCAAGGTCCGCAAGAAAAAAGAGCGACAAGATGCGAGCCAGCGGGGATTCGCCGCGTGCCCGCACCTCGACTACGTCTTCGATTCGCTCTTTCAAGAGCGCGCCGGTGATCTGGAACCGATCGCTCACGCGGGCGTGCTCGTGTGGGTCGCGCACCATGACCACGGCCGCCCTCGAGCCCATTGACTCGCGCAGTCCGGCAAAGGCCTCGACCTCGTTGTGGTTGAGCTCCGGGATCTCATTGAAGAAGGCCGGAACCTTGGCGTATTCGTTGAGGTCGCACTTGAAGCGCTCGGCGGCTACTGCGGCGAGCCCCTGCCCTCCGTAGACGAGGGCGACGCGCCCGGCCAGTCTGGCAGCGAGCTGCTTCGCAGGATTGCTCTCCTGCGGCACTTTGCGATGACAGCTGCGCGCCAGCTCCTCTACGACGCTTATGGCTTCGGCCACGTCCTCCTCGAGTGACGGGGCAAAACCCATTGCGACGAGGACGCCCAGGGGCGGCAGCGCGAGATAGCCGAGTGCGGCGCGCGGCTGGAGGCCTGCGGGCACCGCGATGTGCGTGCCGCCGTACTCGTCGGCGATGGACTTCAGCTCGCCTCCTGAGGAAACGCTCGCCAGCCGGGCCCCACGCGCCGCTGCCTCCTCGACGCACGCGAGGGTCTCTTCGGTTTTGCCCGAGTAGGAAATGGCGAAGACGAGGGACTTGCGTCCGACCCACTCCGGCAGCGGAGGGTAGCCCTTGAAGACCCGAAAGAAGAACGGGAGCCGAGGTTCAACAACGGCCTGCACTACGTCGCCTGCCATCCCCGATCCGCCCATCCCGAGAACGACGATGGACTCGATCCCCTCCGCGCGGGGAAGCCCGGTCACCCGGGCCGCTGTCTCCCATGCCTCGCGGCACTGCCTACCGAAGCGCTCAGCCGTCTCGAGCACGTGTTCGCTGTCGAGGCGGTCGAGCTCGACGACATCGTCGAGTCCAGTCACTCTTCGTCCGGCTTGTCGGCTTCGTCTATGAGCATCACCGGAATCCCGTCACGCACCGGATAGCGGTAGCGGCACTCGCCGAGACAGAGGATGACCTCTTCGCCGGGCCGATACTCGATCTCGCCGTGGCACTTGGGGCAGATCATTATGTCGAGCAGCTTGGGGTCGATCGTCACGGCCTCATCTCCGGATCACAGTGAGAACCTCGTCGCGCTTGTCCTCCATCTGCGGCCGGCTTGACGCCTCGAGATTGAGCCGCAGCAGAGGCTCGGTGTTGGAGGGACGGCAATTGAACCACCAGTCCTCGTACTCGACGGTGAGCCCGTCGGTGTGGTCCTGCCGGCCGTCCTCGTAAGCTTTTGCCAGCTCCTCCAGCTTGCCGGGCTGGTCGCTCACTTGCGAATTGATCTCGCCCGAAGCTGCATAGCGGCGAAACGGCTCGAGCAGCTCGGACAGGGGCTTGCCGGCCTCGGACAGAGCTTCGAGCACGAACAGCGCGGCGATCATGCCGGAATCGGCGCGGAAGTTGTCCTTGAAGTAGTAGTGGCCCGAATGCTCTCCGCCGAAGACGGCGCCTGTTTCCGCCATGACTGCCTTGATGAACGAGTGACCGACACGCGTGCGTAGAGGCCGTCCCCCGTTCTCCTTGACGACCTCGGGAACCGTCCACGAGCAAATCAGGTTGTAGATGATCGTTGCGCCTGGGTTCTTCTTCAGCACCCGCTGCGCGACCAGGGCCGTGGTCAGAGACCCGGCGACGAGCTGCGCCTTCTCGTCTACGAGGAACATGCGATCGGCGTCTCCGTCGAAGGCGATCCCGAGGTCGCAGCGGTTGGCCGTGACCGCAGCGCGCAGGTCGGCCACGTTCTTGTCTTCAATCGGGTTGGCGGGATGGTTGGGGAAAGTCCCGTCGAGCTCGAAGTAGAGGGGCACGATCTCTACGGGCAGCGGCCCGAAGACCAATGGAACGGTCTTGCCGGCCATGCCGTTCCCCGCGTCTACCGCAACCTTGAGAGGCTCGAGGACGCTTGTGTCGATGAGCTCCCTGCAATGCTCGGCGTACGCGGCGAGGATGTCGCGAGACGTGATCAAGCCGTGCTCCGAGCCGTCCTCGCCGTGGGGATCGGCCGCCTCCGCCAGAGCACGGATGTCCTGGAGACCGGACTCGGCGCCGATCGGGGCGGCTCCCGCGCGGCACAGCTTGATCCCGTTGTAGCGAGCGGGATTGTGCGAGGCGGTGAACATGGCCGCCGGGACATTGAGGCTCCCCGCGGCAAAATATAGGGCGTCCGTCGACACCTCGCCGAGATCCACGACGTCGATGCCTCCCCTGGTGGCGCCCGTGGAAAAGGCCGCCGCGAGAGAGGGCGAAGAGGTCCGCATGTCGCGCCCGAGCGCTATGCGATCGGCCTCGACGTAACGAGCGAAAGCGAAACCGATGCGATCCGCCACGGAGCCGTCGATCTCGTCGGGAAAGACGCCGCGCACGTCATAAGCCTTGAAGATCTGGGTCAGGTCGGTGGCCACGCCGGCATCATAGTTTCTCCTCCTCCGGCCACCGCCCAGTGACGGAGAAGGCAAGGCCAAGAGCACGCGCCGGCAAATCCCGCCACTTCGTCCCGGCACAATGCCGTTGACTCACGGGGCGCGGGCTGGAACGATTCAATGATCATGACATTCAGCCTGACGGGCCCCGACACACCGTGGCGCGAGCGCGCCGCGTGCCGCATGTACCCGGCGGTCCTCTTCTTCGGCCTGGACGACACCGAGACCCCGGCCGAACGCAGAGGCCGTGAGCAGCGGGCAAAGCTCGTCTGCGCCGGCTGCAGAGTGCGGGGCGAATGTCTCGAGTACGCGCTCACGACCCGCGAGGCTTATGGAATCTGGGGCGGTCTCACGGAAGTCGAACGCAAGGCGAGGCTTCGAAACCGGGCGGGTTAAGACCGCCGTCGGCGCCCGGTAACGGGCGCAGTATGTTCGCTCGGTGCCCGACACCCGGCCCGATATCATCGAGGACCTCATGAAAGCTGCAACTCGTCTACGCGCGCGCGGTCCCCGGGAGCTGGCCGAGCTGGCCAAGGCACGTGTGGCCGACGCTCTGGGCTCGGAGGAGGCGCTGGTCTTTCTCGCGCGACCAACGGGAGAGCCGATGCCGGCCGCGCGCGCCCTGGAGCTTATCGAAGCAGCGCCCGCTGACGGTCACCGTTACGCGCGCGACATCGGAACCGACTCGTCAGTGACCTTCAGGCGCCGCCTCAGCCCTCATACCAAGTGCTTCGTCGTCGCTTCGGCCGGCAAATTCCTGCACGCGACATGGCTGACCACATGCGCCGCCTGGACCCGCGAGATCCGCCGCTACGTTCGTCCGCCACGCGGGGAGGCGTACGTCTACGAATCCTTCACGCGAGCCGAGGCGCGCGGCAAGGGCGTTTATCCCTTCGCGCTGAAGGCGATCTGCGCGTGGCTGGATGCAAGGGGTGTCGGGCGCCTGTGGGTGGCGGTCGAGGACGACAACGCGGCGTCGCTGCGCGCGGTTTCCAAGGCCGGCTTCGAAGAGGAGTTCGTGCTGCGCTATGGGCGGCACCGAGGCAGGCTTCATCTCGCCGGCCCCACCGGCCTCGTTCCCCGCAACGCCGACTTCTTCACGCGCCGCGCCCCAAAACGCGTGGATTGTGGGGCTAGTCTTTTGTAGCGGGGCGAGCGATAATGGCCCGAGCAGGAGCAACGACCATCTCGATAGAAGGGCTCACTAGGTTTGCGGGTGCTCGAACCTCGACGCAACGCCCGCGGCGATGGCCAGCCTTCGCAGCGCGGCAAACCGGCACGACCCCCTCAACTGGCACCTGTTGCCGGCCGCGTCGACTCGAGCGCCCGCATCCACTTTCCGGCCCTCGGCGGCAGCTTGGAGCGCTGACCAAGGGCTGCAAGGCCCGGCCCAAGGTCACTTGGGGTCTTTCTGTGCCGCCAACGTCAGCACCTCGTCGAGGGTGATGTTGCCTCCGTCCCTTTCCCACCACTTCGACTCGCACAGCCGGCAGGAATAGAACTTGACGGTTTCTTCGTCCTTGAGGTGGATCTCGATCTGGATGTTGTCCTCGCCTCCGCAATGCGGGCAGGTGATCAATGCCCGGCCCTCCTTCCTCCTCGACACGCTTGTTCGCAAATCATCGCACTACACAGCCTCATGGGACCAGAGTTCGCTCTTGCCTCCTAGTCCCCTCCCGTCACCCCCTTCACGTCATCTGGCAGATCCCGGCCTATGTAACGGGATCGCAGCCGTGTGCCTTCTCGGTAGTAGGCGTACCAGTAGGGCCCGTGGGGACAGCTGCGGCACGAAGGCTTGCCGCAGCGGACCATCTCGAGCCGGTAGGTGACCGCCCCGCGGCCTTCCCCCACCGAGAGCCCTGCACGGGCGGCATCGTCGCCCAACGCCGCGAGCAGTCCCTTCACGAAGATCTGCACCCGGCGGAGCTCATGCCGGTCCAAGGAGCGAAGGTCGCTCCACAGGCGCCGTTCCCGAGATCCGGCCGCCATCGCCTAGGGACTCGCGCCGCCGGAGCAGGCGCCGCGCGGGCCGAGGGCCTCGCAACGGGAATCCGGCTCGGGACAAGAGCTCACGGGCGCCAGGCTAAGGGATCGCCCCGGCCGCAAGGCGGATTGGCGCGCCCGCGAACCGGTTAAGGCCCCCGCTCGCCGCCTTCGTTTGAACAGCTTGCCTTGGGTATGACAGAGTAGAGGTTGGATGCACGGTTCAACCTCATCCGTACGGCGCGTCGGGCGCGTTCGTCGGCCGACGCCTCTCACCCAAGGGGGGAGCATGGTCGAAAAGGAAGTCGAGAAGGCCATTGAGGCACTTCTCCAGGAACGTAGAACCTTCGATCCACCCAAGGACTTCGCGGCGCAAGCCAATGCCAACGATGCAGCCATCTTCGAACAGGCCGCAAAGGACCCCGACGCGTGGTGGGAGTCCCAGGCCGAACGCCTCCACTGGTTCAAGAAGTGGGACAAGGTCTTCGCGTGGGACCCGCCGCACTATGAGTGGTTCGTCGGCGGCAAGCTCAACGCCAGTTACAACTGCCTGGACCGCCATCTCGACACGCGCGGCGACCAGGTTGCCTTCCACTGGATCGGGGAGCCCGAGGGCCAAACCCTAGAGGTGACCTACCGGGAGCTTCACGAGCAGGTCTGCAAGTTCGCCAACGCGCTCAAGGGTCTCGGCGTCGGCAAGGGCGATCCGGTGGCCATCTACATGCCGATGATCCCCGAGCTGCCGGTCGCCATGCTCGCGTGCGCCCGCATCGGCGCTCCTCACGCCGTGGTCTTCGGGGGGTTCTCGGCCGCGTCGCTAAAGGATCGCATCAACGACTGCGACGCAAAGGTGCTCATCACCGCCGACGGCGGCTACCGGGGCGGCAAGGTGGTGCCCACCAAGGAGAGCTCGGACGAAGCCCTGCAAGACACCCCGTCCATCGAGCACGTTGTCGTAGTGAAGCGCACCGGAGAAGACGTGCCCATGAAGGAAGGCCGCGACCTCGTCTATCAAGAGCTCATGGCCGAGGCGTCGGCCGAATGCCCTGCCGAGCACATGGACGCCGAGGACACGCTCTACATCCTTCACACGTCCGGAACGACGGGCAAGCCCAAGGGAATCCTGCACACGACCGGGGGCTACATGACGGCCGTGACCTCTACCCACAACCTCATCTTCGACATCAAGCCCGACGACGACGTGTACTGGTGTGCGGCCGACATCGGCTGGGTCACCGGTCACAGCTACATCGTGTACGGACCGCTTGCCAATGGGACTACCTCGATCCTTTGGGAAGGGGGTCCGGACAAGGAGCGCTACTGGAAGATCATCCAGGACTACAAGGTCACGATTCTCTACACGGCGCCGACTCTGATCCGGACGTTCATGAAGTGGGGCACCGACTATCCGGGCAAGTACGATCTGTCCTCGATCCGCCTGCTCGGAACGGTCGGTGAGCCGATCAACCCGGAGGCTTGGATCTGGTACCAGGAGTTCGTCGGGGGCGGCACTGCACCGGTTGTCGACACCTGGTGGCAAACGGAGACGGGCAGCATCCTCATCTCGCCGTTGCCGGGCTTGACCACGCTCAAGCCGGGTTCTGCCACAAAGCCGTTCCCCGGCGTCGTCGCCGCCATCGTCGACGAGCGGGGGGAGCCGGTAGAAAAGGGAGGCGGGGGCTACCTCGTCATCAAACGGCCGGCGCCGGGCATGTTCCGCACCATCTGGGGTGACGACGACCGTTACATCGAGACCTACTGGGACCGGTTCGGGCCCGAGACGTACTTCGTGGGCGATGGGGCCAAGCTCGACGACGATGGCTACTTCTGGCTCCTGGGGCGCGTCGACGACGTCATGAACGTCGCCGGGCACCGCATCTCGACGTACGAGGTCGAGTCTGCGCTTGTCGACAATCAGAAGGTTGCCGAGGCGGCGGTGGTCGGACGCAAGGACGAGGACACCGGACAGGCAATCGTTGCTTTCGTCACCCCCAAGGGCAACGTCACCGGCGACGAGGATCTCATGAAGGAGCTGCGCGAGCACGTCGCCACCGTGATCGGCAAGCTGGCGCGGCCCAAGCAAATCATCTTCACCGACGACCTGCCCAAGACACGCTCCGGCAAGATCATGCGCCGCCTGCTCAAAGATGTCGCCGAAGACCGTGAGCTCGGCGATGTGACGACTCTGCAGAACGCCCCGATACTCGACGAGATCCGCGCCAAGGCGGGCAGCGCCGCCGGCGACGAGGGCTAGGTCGAGCTTGCTTCTTGGCTGAAGGGTTAAGCGGGAGGAGGGGGTCTGGGGACGGCTCTGCCGCTCCCGGGCTCCCACGAGATAAGGAGGGACAGTGTCACAAAACGTGGCACCACCGGCAGAGAGGGAGCCAACGCGCCGGCCGGGGCCCCCGGCAATCGCGATAGCCGACCCAGGGCCCCTGGGGCTGGCGGCTTTTGCCCTTACCACCTTCGTCCTGAGCTTTTTCAACGCAGGGCTCGTGGGCGAAGGCGCCGAGCCCGTGGTTCTCGGTCTGGCGCTGGCCTACGGGGGCGGTGCACAGCTGGTCGCCGGCATTTGGGAGTTCCGCACGGGTAACACGTTTGGAGCAACAGCATTCTGTTCCTACGGCGCCTTCTGGATCTCCTTCTGGGCTCTTGTGACCTTCTTCTTGAAGGACATCCCGGCAGGTCAAGTCGGCTCGGCCGTGGGTCTCTATCTCATCGCCTGGGGGATCTTCACCTTCTACATGTGGATTGCCTCGTTCCGCACCACAGCGGCCGTGAACATAGTCTTTCTGGTCCTGTGGATCACGTTCATTCTGCTGGGGCTGGGCGACTCTCTCGGGAACGAAACCGTTGGCAAGCTCGGCGGCTACGCCGGCATAGTCACGGCGCTCGCCGCGTGGTACGCGTCGTTCGCTGCGGTTACCAACGCCACGTTCGGCAAGACGGTAGTACCGGTGAAGCCTCTGAAGAAGGCCTAAGCGCCAGGCTCCGGCGAGCTCGTAGCGAACAGGAGAGAGTGGCATGGCGGCCTACCGAGCACACGAGCCAGGCACTTACGAAGAGATGGTCGCGGGATTCACCTGGGAGGTGCCCGAGGAGTACAACATCGCCGTCGACACCGTCGACAAGCACGATGACGACCGGCTCGCGATGCTGTGGGAGGACTGGCGGGGTAACGAGCGCCGGGTCACCTTCGGGGACGTAAAGTCCACCTCCAACAGGATAGCGAACGTCCTTAGTGACCTCGGGGTAGAGCGTGGGGACCGCGTCGCCGTGCTGCTCCCTTCACTTCCCGAGAGCGCGGGTGCATTCATCGCGGTCTACAAGCTCGGCGGGATCCTGCTGTCCCTGTCGCAGCTCTACGGCGACGACGGGATCGCCCACCGGCTCGAGGATGCGGGCGCAAAGGTGCTCGTAACCGACGGCAACAACCGGCAGCGGCTCGACACGATGCGTGACCGAGTCCCCGGCTTGCAGCATGTCGTCCTGCTCAACGCAGGCGACGCGCTGCAGGACGGGGATGTCGACCTCGACGCCGCCATGGACGAGGCGTCGTCCGACTTCTCGCCCGTCGACACGAAGGCAGACGACCCGGCCCAGCTCTATTACTCGAGCGGCACCACGGGCGAGGCCAAGGGGATCTTGCACGCGCACCGCTACCTCCTCGGGCACAACGAGTACGAGTTCTGCCACGACGTGCGCGACGACGAAGTCTTTCATTCGACGGGCGAGTGGGCGTGGATAGCCGGCATCGTGCCGGGCCTGCTCGGGCCGTGGCGCTTTGGCGTGCCGGTTGCGGTGCATCAGCGCGAGGGTGGCTACAAGCCCGAGGAGACCCTCTACATGCTCGAGAAGTACAAGGTGGGCAACCTTTTCACGACGCCCACGGCGCTGCGCGCCATGACAGTTCTCAAGGACCCCGGGGCCCAGCACGACGTCAACCTCCGCATCGCCTGCTCGGCCGGCGAGCCGCTCAATCCAGAGGTCATCCGCTGGTTCGAGAGTCAATTCGGCATCCCGGTCTTCGACTACTACGGGCTCACCGAGAGCTATCCCCTGTGCGGCAACTTCCCGACGGTAAAAGTGCGTCCCGGCTCTATGGGGCTACCGATGCCCGGCTGGGAGGTGGCGATACTGACCCCCGACTCGGACGAGGAGCTGCCTCAGGGTGAGGTCGGGGAGATTTGCCTCAAGGCGCGCACCAACCCGCACTATCCCCTCGGTTACTGGAACCGTCCCGAGGACACCGAGGAGGTCTTCGGCGGGACATGGTTCCGGACCAAGGATGCGGCTCACATGGATTCCGACGGTTACGTCTGGTATGAGGGCCGGGCCGACGACGTCATCATCTCGGCCGGCTACCGCATCGGCCCCTTCGAAGTCGAGTCCGCGATAGTCGAGTTGCCAGAGGTCATCGAAGCCGCGGCCATCGCAGTAGCGGATGACAAGCGAGGGAACATCGTCAAGGCATTCGTCAAGGCCGCAGAAGGTGTGGAGCCCAGCGACGAGCTGGTCGAAAAGATCAAGGAGCATGTGCGCGAGTCCTACGCCGCTTACGCCTACCCGCGCGAGGTCGAGTTCGTGGACGACCTTCCGAAGACGCTTACCGGGAAGATTCGCCGGATCGAGCTGCGTCAGAGCGAGGCCGACCGGCAGCGGCAAGAACCCGGCGACGTCTCCTGCTGACGCCAAAGCTCTCGGCGGCGATCAGCGCCACCGCCCCCGCGGCCAAGAGACCGTAGGCGATGACCAGCCACGGCGTCGGATCTGCGCCTGTGAACGGAAGGGACTTGGCCGGACCATTCTGCTGCGAGCCCGAATCTCCGCCCGGGCCGGTTCCGCCGCCCGAAGCTTGATCCTGGCCGCCGGAACCGGTCGACCCTGACGTCGTGCCGCCCGTCGAGGTGGATGAAGGCCCGGATCCCGGCAGCGGCGCAAAGGGATCGCGGCCGCCCAGCGAGCTCGAGTTACCGGTTGAAGCGGACGTAGCGGAGCCGCTCGGCTGGGAGAACGGATCGCGGTCGGCAAGAGCCGGCGCCGACGCTACGAGCGTCAGGACGGCGACCACGGCGACAACAGAGATCAAACGGCGCATCTTGTCCTCAGCGTACTCAACTGCCGGTGGATATGGAATGACCTGCACCACTAGCTTTGTGCACACGGCCCGGCTCTTAGCTCGGTGCCCACGGCTCTTAGTATCGGCACATGCCAACCGCAGACTTAGGAACTTTCCGGCTGCACTACAAAGAGCACGGACGAGGTCATCCGCCGGTCCTCGGCATCATGGGCTTCGGCCTCGACCAGCGCTTCTGGGCGGCGCAGATCCCCATAGTCTCCGAGCACCACCGCTTCATCACCTTCGACAACCGCGGCACGGGCCGCTCGGCTGGAGCCGCTGGTGCCTACAGCATCGATGAGATGACGACCGACGCAGTGGCGCTCCTTGACCATCTCGACATCGCGGACGCGGCGATCTTTGGAGTATCGATGGGCGGCGCGATCGCGCAGCGCCTCGTGCTCGAGCATCCGGACAGGGTGTCCGCGCTGATCCTGGCGGTCACATGGGCGCGGCCCATCGAGTTCATGCGCAGGCAGAGCGACGTAGCGCGCCGCATCCTTGCGTCGAACGACCCCGGCGCGCTGGTCGACCTGACACTGCTGCGCATGTTCTCGCCGCGCTTCTTCGAGTACGGCGGCGCCATGCTGGACCAGATGGTGGCGTCGCTGGACGCCACCGGAGCACCTGAGACGACGGAGCCGCGCGTGCTGCGCGCGCAACTCGACGCCATCGACTCGCACGACACGCTTGCCGACTTACCTCGCATCTCTTGTCCCACCCTCGTTATGGGCGGTAAGAGCGACATGCTGGTGCCCGGCTTCGGGGCAGAGGAGATAGCCGCTGCCATCCCGGGGGCCGAGCTGGCGATGTTCGAGTCCGGGCACGGCGTCGCGGTCGAGGAGATGGGCAGCTTCAATGAACGCGTGGCCGAGTTTCTTGGCCGACTTAGGTAACGCTCCCGCACCTAAGAGAGCTTTTGTAATCCGGGCCCTCACCTATCGCTTGACTAGAGCTTGAGCCATTCTGGACTCGGCTCGATGACAGAGCGCGCCCTCCTCGTACGGGGAGGGTTCCTCGCGTAAGGAACCGTGGTCCTCTGCGCGCTGACGGCCCTCACGCTTCTCGCCGCTTACGTCCTCTACAGACGGCGTCGTTCCGCCGCGCCGGCGGTCCCTCGCTCGTGCATAATCCGATCGGTGGCCCGAGACGCCGGCCTCGCCCTGTCGCTGGCGCTCATCCTGTCGTTCACGCTGATTCCGGCCCAGGGCGCCACGCGCTGGGTGCTCGTGCCGGGCAGGGAGATCCTGCGGCTGCTGAGGCACTCATCGTCTCCCTACTTCCCTTCTGGACTGCGGGCGGCGACCCTCAACCTGATCCTGTTCGTGCCGCTGGGAGTCACGCTGCGATGGAGAAATGTCTCCTGTCTCAGAGCGCTGGCGCTCGCATGCCTGCTCTCGGCCGGCTTGGAGGTTGCCCAGCTGCTTCTTCTCCGCGGCAGGTCGAGCTCGGTGGACGATGTGATTCTGAACGTCGCAGGGACTGCGTTGGGCTGCTTCGTCTTCCAGGCATCGAAGTCGGCGACCCGGCTCGCCAATCGCAGGCGGCACGGCCGCACATAAAAATGTACCCCGCAGTGACTTTCGGCCGAGGCCTACTCATCTCTGCGAGGTACTCGTTAAACTTAGAGCACCCCTGCGTCGGCCGCAAGGCGTTCGTCCGACAATTCTTCGCGCTCTGCCCAAGAGATTTCGCGCTCTCTGCTACAAATAGCTGCGCAGGCCCCACAACTCGGGATAGAAACGCTTTTCGAGGGTGGTGCGAAGGTACGACGCGCCCGTGGAGCCGCCCGTCCCGCTCTTGCTGCCGATCTGTCTTTCGACCATGAGCACGTGCCGGTGCCGCCACTGCGCAAAGAGCGAGTCGTGGGTGACGAGCGCCTCCGACAGCGCGAACTCCGCGGCATGGTCCCCGCGGGCGCGCGCCATGGTCACCAGGCTGGCGCGACGCGCCGCCTCGTCGTCGCCCGGCATGGGCAGCCCGCGTGCGGTGAGAAGCGCGCAGAAACCGTCCCACAGACTCGGCTCTGCGAGGCGGCTCTCGAGACGAGCTCGGTGCGCCTCGGAGAGATCGAGGCGCTCGAGGTAGGCAGGCTCCTTGGTTCCCGAGAGGAACTCGATCTCCCGGAACTGCGACGACTGGAACCCGCTCGCCGGCGCGAGATGCGTGCGGAACTCGAGGAAGTCCTGTGGCGACATCGTTTCGAGCACCGCAATCTGCTCGATGAGCACGCGCTCGATCTGATGGACTCGTTCGAGAAGGTGATGGCTGAGCGCGCCGTCACCCGCCATCATCGAGTCGCGCGCCGATGTGAGCTCGAAGACGAGCTGCTTGAACCACAGCTCGTAGACCTGATGCACGACTATGAACAGCAGCTCGTCGTGCGCGGGGGGATCGGACTCGAGGCTCTGCAAGTCGAGCAGCTCGGGAAGCCGCAGGTAGCTGTCGTAGGAAAGCTGCCCCCCTTCCTCGCCGAAGCTCGGCGGGCGCCGGTCCCGGGTCAGCTAGTCCCCCTTGCCGGAACCGGCCGGCGCCTCCGCGGGCGCGTCGCCGCTCGAGGTGTGGCCCGTGGCGGGAGCCGCGTCCGGCACCGGTGTCGGGTCGATAGTCGATGACAAGTAAAGCGGCCGGAAGGCGGCGGTCTGCAGCGACACGATTGGGGTCCCGACGTCGACGAGGCCGTAGAGCGTCACTACGTCTGCGTTGGACATGCGCACGCAGCCGTGCGACGCGTTGTAGCCCAGCGAGTGGATCTCGGACGTGCCGTGGAAGCGGATGCCGGGCGCGGACCAGTTGAGGGCGCGCAGCCCCAGCGGGTTGCCGGGCCCGGGCGGGATCTCGGCGGGCAAGGGGGCCCCCCAAGTGTCGGGCTGGGGGTTGATCCAGGTGGGCAGGTAGCGCTTCTCGGTGACCTCGAATCGTCCTTGCGGCGTCGGATACTGCGGCTGGCCGGTAGCCACCGTCCACGAGTGGGTGATCGTGCCGTTCTCGTAGAGGTACAGCTTGTTGGCGCCGATGTGGACCAGCAGCACCTGATCGAAGTCCTTGCTCGTCACATCGGGCTTGATAGTGCGCACGGACAGCGAGGCCTTCGTTCGTCCCGCCCGCAGCGCCGCGTAGAGCCGGCGGCGACTGGCCGCGACCCGGACCTCGCGCCCATCCCGGCCGGGCACGATGTCGATCCAGCCGGATGAGTAGTCGATGCGAGCGTCTGCGGGCTCCTGATCGAGGTGCGAGGCCAGCCGCGTGACAAAACCTCGTACGCCCGCGTGCGGATACTTCACGGCAACTTGGCGCCTGAAGCTGAAACCGCGATCCAGCAGCCTCATGCGCGTCTTGTCGATGAACGAGGTCTTGCTGCTCGCGGCAAGGGCCGCGTGAACGACACGCTTTACGTTGCTAGTGGCCCCGAGGCGTTGTGGCGTAACCGGCCACGAATGACCCTCCCAGCGCACCGTGATGGAGCGCCTGAGCTTGGGTGCTACAGCCTTCTTCACCGCTGTGACCGCTTGCTTCCTGCTCATGCCCGCCAGGCTGACTCCGGCGACGCGCGTGCCCGGGAGCATCTTGCCCTCGTACTCCTGGCTGTAGCGGTAGCCCGCATAGGAGGCGGTGGCGAGCCCCAGCAGGGCTAGGGCGAGGAGCGCGGCGATCAGCGCTACCGCTCTGCGGGCGCCCGTCAGCGAACGCCACGCGCTGCGGCGCGCGGGCATGATGTCCTTGCCGTTGTCGGTCTCGTGAGTGGCCATGGGCCGCTTGTCCCCTCCGTGCGGAGCCACTCATGGTATCGGAGCGACCGCCTCCTTACTAGAGCCGCTCTTTCAGAGCCCGGCGGCTGGTTGCGCCGCCGGGGCGCGTGAGCAACGATGCTCTCATGACCATCAACGAGTCCCTCCTCGACCTCGTCGGCAACACTCCCCTGCTGCGCCTGAAGGCCATCACCAAGGGCCTGTCCACCCAGGTAGTAGCCAAGCTCGAGATGCTGAATCCCGGCGGCAGCGTCAAGGACCGGATCGGCATTCGCATGGTCGAGGCCGCCGAGGCGGCCGGCAGGCTCAAACCCGGGGGGACCATCGTCGAGCCGACCTCGGGCAACACGGGTGTGGGCCTTGCCATCGTCGCCGCCCTCAAGGGCTACCGCTGCATCTTCACGATGCCCGACAAGATGAGCCAGGAGAAGATCTCGTTGCTGCGCGCTTACGGGGCCGAGGTCGTCATCGCCCCCACTGCGGTGCCGCCCGAGTCGCCGGAGAGCTACTACCGGGTCGCCGACCGGCTCGCCGAGGAGATCCCCGGAGCCTTTCAACCCAACCAATACTTCAACCAGGCGAATCCCCAAACACACTTCGAGACCACCGGTCCCGAGATCTGGGAGCAGACGGGGGGCAGCATCACTCACCTCGTCGCAAGCGTCGGCACCGGCGGGACGATCACCGGCACGGCACGCTACCTCAAGCGCCAGAATCCCGGCGTGGTCGTAATCGGAGCCGATCCCGAAGGCTCCATTTACTCGGGAAGCGAGGTGCGCCCCTACCTCGTCGAGGGGATCGGAGAGGATTTCTGGCCCGATGCCTTCGATCCGAACGTGGTCGATCGTTGGGTGACCGTCACCGACAAGGACTCGTTCCTCGCCGCCCGCCGGCTGACGAAGGAGGAAGGGCTGCTCGTTGGAGGATCGTGCGGAACCGCCATGTGGGCGGCCCTTCAGGTGGCGAGCGATCTCGGCCCCGAGGATCTGCTGGTGGTCGTGCTTCCGGACTCGGGCCGCAGCTACCTGTCCAAGGTCTACAACGACGCATGGATGCTGAGCCACGGCTTCCTCGAACGGCCCGGGACTTTCGCTCGCATCGGCGAGGTAGTAGTCGAGAAGCAGCGTTCTGGCGCTTCGATACCATCGCTCGTAGCCGTGCCCACAACGGAGAAGGTGGGCGCGGCCATCGACCTCCTGCAGGCCTACGGCATCTCGCAGCTGCCTGTGACCAAGGGCGACACGGCAAACGGACAGGCCGCAGACCTGTCCGAGATCGTCGGGTCGATCCAGGAGCGCAACCTCCTCGACCGTGTGTTCAGAGACCGGGATGCGATCGGCCGGGACGTGATCGAGGTCATGGACCCTCCGCTACCCATCGTCCAGTCGAGCGCCGGCGTCGAGGAGATGTTCGAGGACCTGTCGCGGGGGGCCGAAGCCATCGTCGTCGCCGAAGGTTCCAGGCCGACGGGGGTGTTGACCCGCGCCGACCTGCTCGAGTTCCTCGCCCACCAGAGGCGAGCAGGCTAGACGCCGTAGCGCGCCAGCAGGCGGCGGATGAGCCACGGCCCGGCCAAGATCACCACCAGGAGACGGGCCATCTGCATCCCGAGGACCGTCGAGGTCTTGGCGCCGACATCGAGGGCGATGATCATGACCGAGTCCATGCCGCCGGGGGCCGTGGCAAGGTAGGCGGTCAGCCCGTCGATGCCGGTGAAGGCAGCAATACCCACCGCTGCGAGGCCGCAGCCGGCCATCAACACGATCACGAAGGCGATCACGACCGGGGCGACGCGGCGCGTGAGCGTCAGGGAGGCGCGATCGAACTGCGATCCGACGCGCAGGCCGACGAACCCGTAAGCGGCCTCGAGCACACCTGGTGGCCACCCCCCGTGCGCCACTCCGACCGCGCCCAGCAGCACTCCGATCACGATGGGGAGCACGAGCGCGCCCGCGGGGACGCGCAGCGCCACGCCCGCCGCCGCTCCGGTGATTGCAACCGCCAGCGTGATCACGAGCTCGCGCGGTGAGAGGGACGCGGCCTGCACGACGCCGAGCCCGCCCGCCCCGCCTTCGTGCGAGGCGTGCGGCCACAGCGGCGCGAGAAGGGTTACGGAAAGCACCGTAAGGACGAGCCGCGCATACTGCATGAACGCAACGAGGCGGATGTCGGCGCCGAGATCCTCGCTCAGCGACACCATGGCCGAGGCACCGCCGGGAAGGGTGCCGAGCGCGGACGTGCCCGCCGACAACGCGGTGAAGCGCACGAGGGCCAACCCGGCGACAAGGCTGAGCCCCAGCACGACCGCGACGCTCGCCGCCACCGCGCCCCAGTTGGCGGCCAGCACCTTCAGCGACGAAGGGGCGAAGGACGCGCTGATCGCCACCCCTACGGCCGCCTGCGACGCGCGCCACAGAAGCTGCGGGACTGCGACCACCGCCCAGCCGCTTACCGATGCCGCGAGGGCGATCACCATCGGGCCCACGAGCCATCCTGCGGGAAGGCCCGCAGCGGTGGCAGCCAGCCCCGCCGGAACGCACGCCGCCACCACGATCACGCTGCGCACATCGACGCGCCCGCTGCGAGGCGCCCCCCGGATCACCTGCCGTCTAGCCCGCCCGCACGGCGGTTAGCGCAGCGCCGTGTCGAGGTCGGCGACGAGATCGTCGGGATGCTCGATTCCTACCGATAGTCGAACTAGCGCTCCCGGCACCTCGAAGCCCGAGCCGGCGAGGCTCGCGTGCGTCATCTTGCCGGGGTGCTCGATCAACGACTCAACCCCGCCGAGCGACTCTCCGAGGAAGAACAGACGGGTCTTCTCGCACAGGCGCAGGGCCTTGGCCTCGGAGGCCGCCTCGAAGGACACCATGCCGCCGAACAGGGGAGCCCCCGCCGCCGCCATCTGGCGCGCGGCCACGGCGTGGCCCTGCGCATCTTCGAGCCCGGGATAAAAGACTCTCTCGACTGCGGAATGCCCGGCGAGGAAGCGGGCGACAACCCCGGCCCCCTCGCAGTGCGCGCGCATGCGCGGGGCGAGCGTCTTGAGCCCTCTCAGCAGCAGCCACGAGTCGAACGGGCCGAGAATCGCGCCCACCGAGTTCTGCAGGAAGCGCAGCCGCTGCCCCAGGTCGTCGTGGCGCGTGACAAGGGCGCCGGCCACGAGATCGGAGTGACCCCCGAGGTACTTGGTGGCGGAGTAGACGCTGACGTCGGCTCCGAAATCGAGGGGCCGCTGAAGATAGGGGGTGGCGAAGGTGTTGTCCACCGCAACGAGCGCACCCGCCCCGTGCCCGAGCTCCACGAGCATGTCGAGATCGAGGACCTTGAGCAGGGGATTGGTCGGGGTCTCTGCGAACAGCAGAGCACAACCCGGCTCGAGCGCCTGTGCCACTGCGTCTCGGCTCGTCATGTCGACGGTGTCGTAAGCGATCCCGAGATCGCCGAGCACCTTGGAGAACAGCCGGTAGGTGCCGCCGTAGACGTCGTCCGGGATCAGCACCCTATCGCCGGAGCGAAGCGTCATCGCAAGCGTGGCGATGGCCGCCATGCCCGAGCCAAAGGACAGCGCGTCGGAGGCGCCCTCGAGGGCCGCGAGGCATGTCTCGAGGGCGTGACGGGTGGGGTTGTCGGTGCGCGAGTACTCGAACCCCTTGTGCTTGCCTACCGCAGACTGCACGTAGGTAGAGGTCTGATAGATGGGCACCACGGCGGCGCCCGTTGCCTCATCGGGCTCCTGACCTGCGTGTATGGCCGCCGTTTCGAAGCGCATAGCATCTTTCATGGACACTCCAGGTGGGAGGGTAAAGTTGGTAGCCGGGCGGTTTCACCTGAATCGGGCACGCCGCCCCACCAGACGCCCCGCCGGCACAGCCGGGACGAACACGAGCGAACGGACGACGAACATGGATACCACGATGAGTCAGGAGGGTGAGCCGGACGGCTGGATAGCCGTGGTCGGCCAGTGGCGCAAAGACCAGGGCAGCGTCCCCCTCAACTATGTGCGGGCGCTCTACCAGGCCGGCGGCGCAGCGCGCGTGCTGTCCACCTTCGAGGTCATTCCGGTGCAAGACCCGCCGCCTGGGCTCGACGTAGCGACCTCCATCGAACCTGGTGACGACTCGGTCCTTGACGGTGCCTGCGGCCTCCTTCTCCCGGGGGGAGGAGACATCGATCCACGCTGGTACGGACGGGAGCCCGACCCGCGCACCAAGAACGTCTCCCACCGGCGCGACCAGTTCGAGCTCACACTGCTAAAGGCGGCTCTACAGCGCGACATGCCGGTGCTCGCCATCTGTCACGGCATGCAGATCCTCAACGTGCACCTCGGGGGCACGCTGATCCAGCACCTTCCGGCCGCCCCCCTCGACCACGACGTGGACCAACCGCGCGCCACCCCGGTGCACGACATCAGCATCGAGCCCTCGTCCCGGCTCGCCGCCATCCTCGGAGCGACCACGGCGGCGGTCAACTCGCACCACCATCAAGGGCTCGACGACATTGCGGCGCCGCTGAAGCCGGTCGCGTGGGCGAGCGATGGCGTGCTCGAGGCAGTGGAGTCGGACCGGCACTCCTGGGTGGTGGGCGTGCAGTGGCATCCCGAAGCGATGACCGGCTCGGATCAGCAGCAGCGCAGGCTGTTCCATTCGTTCGTTCGGGCGGCGAAGGACTGTCGCGTCACGGAGGAGCCGGCTACTGCCGGGGGCCGGACAGCGGCGCGCCGCTGAGCACAGCCACGTCCTTCACGCCCTTCGGGTAGGCGGTGCGCTCGGCGACCACGGGGCGGTCCGACCTCAGGATCGCGAACATCGGCTTTCCCTTCGTGGCGCCGGTGACCGGTATGCGCACACGCAAGCGCGCCGGGACCTTGATGTGCGCGAGCTTGGCCGGGCGAATTGCGGGATGGCCGGCGCTCTCGAGCGCCACCGACACCCGTGCGCCGGCGTTGCCCGGATTGAGGACGGTGATGAGATCCGAGGACGCCGCGGCAGCCGGCGCGCCCAGTGCCCAGTGGGTAGCGGACGAGGTCAGGCCGGTGGTCGCAGCCACCCCGGATGAGGGCTTGGTGACCGAGATCGATCGTGCGGCCACGACCGAGCCCTTCGTTGCCGTCACGGTGACGCTCGTTCCGCCGAGTGCACGCCCGGCGCCGCTTGTAAACCTGCTTAGGTGAATGCGCTTCGCACTCCCTCCCGGCACCGAGACGTCGACGAGCCTCGGCGGCTGCACATTGGACTTGTTGGTGGCTAGGGACACCGTCGCCGTGGCTCGCTCGGCTCCCGGGTTTGCGATCGCAATCGACTCGCGGAACGAGGGACCAACGGCCCCGGCCGGGAAGTACCACGTAGGGGAGGTGCGGTCCGCGCCGAGCGACAGCTCGAGGCCGCCCGGCGAGTGCTTGGAGCTTCGCACCAGCGACTGCCACGCCACGATTCTGCCCCGCACCGCGTCCGCCTCGAGCGCAAGCACGGGCTCCTTCAGGATGTACTTGTTGATGCGCACGATGCGGGACCCGCCGGACGGGACGGCGAGATCGCTGAGGCCGGCCTTGGTCCTCGGGCCCTTCGGAGTCAGGAACCTGAGACTTACGACGGCCTCGTCGGGAAAGGGGTTGTAGAGAAACACCCTCTCGTTCGAGCCGAAGGCGCTCGATCCCTGCGCGAAGTACCACCGGGGCGCGGCCTTCGGCGAGCAGAGCTGCGCATCCGCTCCCGGCACCGGCTTGCTAATGACTCCGAGCGCGGCGGCTGCCACCGGCGCCCCGTAGCCGACGACGTCGAACGCGCCGCCCCTGTGAAACGAGCGCCAGATCATCGACTTGCCATGCAGGACCGTGCGCTTGATCGAGGACGGCTCGAAGCCCACCGACACTCGGCGGTTAGAGATCGCGCCCACCGCCAGGTGCGTGGTGAGGCCCCGGCTCGTCGGCGGACAGTAGAGGGCTCTTTCGTGAAAGCGCGGGCCGGGAACAGCTCCCGGTTCGTAACGGCGCGTGTCCCCGCCGCCGGCGGCTTGGTAGACAAGACCGGCGGCAAGAACCGCCACCACCACGACGCCGAGGACAAGCTCGCGGCTGCGCTCGATCACGATCTCGTCCTTCGCCCTCGGCGCGGCTGCCCGGAGAAGGCGGCTCCCACCACCACTATCCAGGCAAGCGCGATCACTATCAGCCACAAGGTGTGCCCGCCCGAGCTCGGATAGGAGATCGACAGGGTGCCCGGAGGCCCGGAGGTCACTCGGAACCCGTTGCCCCAGCCCGCATCGATCCGCTCCAGGGGATGTCCCTGCAGACTCGCATGCCAGCCCGGGTTTGCGTCTTCGGCGAGGAATGCCACGCCCGGCCCCGACACATTGCGCGCCTCATAGGAAGAGGCGGAGCGACGGAGGGCGGCGAGACGCGCTATCGAGAAGGTCCCCGTCGACAAAGAGGGGTCGTTGTCCTCGAGCGCTTTGAGGTAGGGCGGAAACCTGTTGTAGACGCCGGCCCGCTCGACGTGCGCGGGATCCTGCAGAACGAGGTAGCCGGGCTCGGAGCGGATCACGGCGAGGTCGCGCTGGGCCAGCCAGCGTCCGGCGCCGGGGCCGGGCTGAAGCACGACGTAGCCGATGTTGAAAGCGCCGAGCAGGCTCCCGCCCCGATCCGTGGTTCCCTCCTCGATCGAGGCAATGCTCCTGTGCAGATCGAATTCGCCGCGCCCCGAGTCGCGCGCGAACAGGTCGCTCAGCTCCTCGCCGCTGGGGCCGGTGACGAAGTGGTCCTCGAGCGGGCGAGCAGCGCTGGGGGGGCCGGGGCTAAAGGCGCGGCCCACCCATAGGACCCTCAGCGATCCCCCTCCCGACGACTCGGCCTCGAGCAGAGACTTCAGCCCGCTCAGGACCTGCGGCTTTACGGTGTCCGATCCCCCGCCGGGATTCCACGCGCCGTGCCACACTGCCGGAACCGTCCCGGCCAGGCCCAGCAGGAGGGCCGCCGCCAGGCCCCCGATTGTCAGCACGTGGGTCGAGCTCACGTTGCGGCGGGGAAGGTCCATACGAAAGGATCCGACGGCGAGACCCGCGAGCGCCGCCCACGCCGCCGACGCGATCACCCCGGCCTCCGTGGGCGAAGCCACGAACGGGCGCACGCTCCCAGCCCCGATGAGGGTCACGAGCCAGCCCGTGGCGCCGATGAGAAGCCACAGCCCGAGCGCCATCCGGCGCCGCGGCCCCGCTCCTACCACTACGGCGATGATCCCGAGGAGCACGAGGCCGAGCCCGAAAAAGACAGGCCCCTGCGGCACCTGCCCCAGAAGCGAGGCACCGAACCCGCCCGAGCCGAAGGCAGAAGCAAATACGCGCCACGTGCCGTCCGAGGTGAGGCGATCGAGGGGTCCGCCGGGATCGAACCACGTGAGGCTCCACGGAAGGAGCAGCCCGAACGCCACGACGAGTCCTGCGAGGCACCGGAGGATGCCCGACGGAACGCGCCGGCCGGGGGCCACGACGGCGCGCGCCCCGCCGAGCAATAGCGCGGCGCCGCCGTAGAGCAGCAGCGAACCCGGCACCAGGGTCGCCGACACGGCAGCCCCAAGGGCCACCACGGCAATCGACCGGCCGGACGAGAAGCGCGGGGGCCTCGCCCAGCCGAGGAGGCGGATGAGCTGGAGCAGAACATGGGGCGCGGCCGCACCGAAGACCAGCGCCCCGAGGTGGCCGCCGCGCATGCCCGCATAGCCGACACCGCCCGCGACATAAACGATCCCCGTTACGAGCCGGCCGGCCCGGTCCGTGAAGTCCGCCACCAGCCGGTAGGCGCCGGCCAAGGCGATGGCTCCGAGGCCCACGATCATCAGCTTCTGCGCCACTCCGGCCGCGCCGAAGCTCACGATCGAGAAGACTCCGAGCAAGGCGAATGCGGGAGGGGCTGCACCGCCCTGTCCTAGCCCGGTGTCCTGCCACGGCGACAGCCACTCCCGCCACAGCGCGGTGCCCGAGCTCGGAAAGGGCACCAGCTCCCCCACCGACGCAGGCGGGTCGAGCAGAAAATGCCTCAGGCCGAGGCACACCGCCAGCACCGCTACCGCGATGCCGATTCCGGCGGCGCCTTGGAGGCGGGCCCCCGCGGCGCGCGCCTGCGTGCTGCGCTCGGCGATGACCTCCGTGCGCCTGCCCCACGCCTCCTCGAGCCGCTCGGCCTGGGCCATGACGTAGGAGCGCGCCCTCGTCGTCTCTTTTACCGAGAGACTCATCAGGCGGTGGTCGGTGACCGTGCGGCGGCGCTGCACGCGCCGGCGCTCGGCCAGGGTCTGCGGGAGCCGGGCAACGTTCCACAGGAGCGCCCGCCCGAGGTTGAGGATCTCGCGCGGCTGACGCAGGACTATGAAAGCCAGCATCTCGGCAAAGGTCAGCAGCACGAGCTGAGGGACGAGCACGACCAGACGCAGCGCCGAGGCGTTCTTCGTCACCGCCCGGAAACGGTTGCGCCGGATGAAATAGCGCGTAGGGGTGAAGGGAGAGGCCCGCTGTCCCGTGGCGAGCGCTATCGCATGGCGGGCCACAGCCCGGGGCTCGACACGCACCGCGTGGCCGGCCACGCGTGCGCGCCAGCACAGGTCGAGATCTTCGGAGAATGCGCGCATGCGTGCGTCCCAGCCGCGCATCTGACGAAACACCGAGTGCCTGACGAGCATGCACGTCGAGGTCACGAAGAAGACTTCGGACGGTGTGTCGTGCTGGCCGCGATCGATCTCGCCCTCTTCAAGGCCCTTGTAGGGATAGCCGAAGCGGTCCGCGGCCATGCCCACCTCCTCGAGGCGGGCGGGATCGTCCCACGACACAATCTTGGGGCCGACGATCGCGGTTGCCTCGTCGGTCAGCAAGCGCCGCGCCAGCCTCTCGACGGCGCGCCGGTTGAGCACCGCGTCGTCGTGGATGAAGAGAAGGAAGTCGACGTCGGTGCGCACGCGCGACAAGGCGAAGTTGATGGCGCCGCCGAACCCGAGCGGGCGCGGCGTGCGCATGAATCCCCACCTCCGGGAGGTTAGGTGTCTCTTGGCGACGCGCCGCAGCTGCGGTTTGACACGTGCGTTCGAGGTCGCATCATCGACTACGAGGATGTCGAGCTCTGGGTAGCTCTGCGCATTGAGCGCCACCAGGCAGTCGGTAAGCCACTTACGGCCCTCGTGCGTCACCACGATTGCGAGCACGCTCGGAACTGTGGGGTGCACGGTGTCCGCAGGGCGCGAGGGGGCACCCTCGGGAGCGATAGACATGACGGGGCGACAGGCTATACGACATCTCCTTCCCAGGCGCCGTCCCGAGCGCCGTCTCGCAGGCGCCGTCCCACTAGACTGCGTGCCCGTGAGGATCACCGCACTTGCCGGAGGGGTGGGCGGCGCCAAGCTGCTCGTGGGGATAGACCGGGCTTTTCGCCGTGCGCGTAACGAGGATCCGGCGGGGCAGCGCGCCCGCTCTCTCACTGCCATCGTCAACACGGGTGACGACGACACCATCTACGGCGTGCACGTGTCGCCCGACGTCGACATCGTGACGTACTGGCTCGCCGGGCTTGCCGACTACCGCAGAGGCTGGGGGCTGAGAGACGACACCTTCCACGCGGTCGAGGCGTTCGGCGCTCTCGGAGTCGAGACCTGGTTCAACCTCGGGGACAGAGACCTTGCGGTGTGCCTCTACCGCACCGAGCGCCTCAGGGCCGGCGCCGCCCTCAGCGCCGTCACCGAAGCCATCCGCCGCGCGCTCGGCGTGCCAACGCGCATCCTGCCGATGTCCGATTGCCTCGTCCCTACAAAGATCGAGACGGCGGACGGGCGCACGCTCCGCTTCCAGGAGTACTTCGTGAAGGAGCGACAAGCTCCGGAGGTATCGGGCGTGGGCCTGGCCGCGGCGCGCGCCGCGGAGCCGGCCCCCGGCGTCCTCGAGGCCATCGCCCAGGCCGACGTCGTGGTCGTGTGCCCCTCCAACCCGATCGTCTCGGTAGCACCAATTCTCGCGCTGAGAGGCGTGCGCGACGCGCTCGAGGCCCACCCCAAAGTCGTGGCGGTAAGCCCCATCGTCGCCGGCGCGGCCCTCAAG
>JBBSGD010000006.1:0-65779 GCA_038254435.1 Actinomycetota bacterium | reverse complement strand
TGTTGCGGGCGCGCTCCAAAGACCTCACCTCGGCGAGCTCGTCGCTCCCGACATCGAGGCGAGCGGCTGGGGACCAAGGCATGCCATGATTCTTACTTGTTCCTGCCTCATTGTCAAGCCACTTTCGATACAGAACACTAGAGGCTGCTGCACGGGGAGCACTTAGGATGACCCGCCATGAGCGCCGACAGGTTCTCCCTGCGGGGAAAGGTCGCGGTCGTGACCGGGGCTTCGCGCGGCATCGGTAAGGCCATCGCGTACGGCCTTGCCGAGGCCGGCGCCGACGTTGCCCTTGCGGCGCGCGGCGAGTCCGGCCTTGCCGCTCTGGCCGGGGACATAGAGGAGCTGGGGCGCAAGGTGCTCGTGGTGCCGACAGACGTCCTCCAGCGGGACCAGCTCCAGGACCTCGTGGATCGCACGATTGCGACGCTGGGGGGCCTCGACATCCTCGTCAACAACGCCGGCGGCGCGCGCTTCACGTCGCCGATTCTCGGCCTCCGGCCCGAGGGCTGGGACAAGGTCCTGGCGCTCAACCTTGATGCGGTCTTTCACGCCACACAGATCGGCGCCCGGGCCATGGCGGCCTTGGGCGGTGGCTCGATCATCCAGATCTCCTCGGTTGCCGGGATCGAGGGTGCTCCGGGCCTCTCCTTCTACTCGGCCGCCAAGGGTGGCGTGCGACTGATGACCCAAGCCGTCGCAAAGGAGCTGGCGCAGTCGGGCGTGCGCGTCAATGTGATCGCCCCCGGCTGGGTCGCTACCGACCTCAACGCAGACGTGCGCGACGACGAGGGAGCGCGCGCGCTGCTGGAATCGATGATCCCCATGGGCAGATTCGCCGAACCCGACGAGATAGTCGGGGCGGCCATTTATCTCGCCTCGGACGCGGCCTCCTTCGTCACCGGCTCCACCCTCGTCGTCGACGGCGGCCAGACGGCTTAACGCCGGCCGAGTGGGTGGTTAATGGGCACAGTTGCACGTTTTCACCCACTCGACGGACCGTTTGAGCTCGTTACCGAGAACAGGACCCGTTCCGCACCGGCTCGGTGCGCCCCACTCCGGTAGCGACCTCGTCCCTTACCTCCGCTGCAGTCAGCGCATATCCGGTGTGGGTATCGGTGGTGGAGGCCGCGAAGACAACCCCGGCCACCCGTCCGCTCGGAAGCACGAAAGGCCCCCCTGAGTCGCCCGCGCGCACCGTGGCCCTGAGGGCGTAGAGGTCGCGCGACACCGAGCGCTGCCCGTAGATGTCGCGTCCTACCGCGTCGAAGTGATCCTGCACCGCGGCGCGCTCGGGATCGAGCGGCCCTCCGCTCGGGTAGCCGAGGGTCGCGCCTCCAGTCCCCTTCGCCTGGTCTTTCCGCGCCAGGCGAAGCACCGGCTCGTTGAACCCGGTGACGTGGATGACTGCGATGTCGGTGCGCGGATCGAAAAGCACAACCTGCCCCGTGCGCTCGTTGCCGCCGTTGCGCACCCGGATCTCTTCGCCGCCTGCAACGACGTGGGCGTTGGTGACCACGGAGTCGGGGCTCGCCAGCCATCCGCTGCCCAGGTGGGTAGCACCGCAGCCAAAGGAGGCGATCCGAAAGGTGGACTGATCGCCGGCCTGCGCGGCCCGGTGGGCAGTTTGCCCGGCCGGGAGCTCGACAGGCGGCCCCGTAGCTCTCGGAAAGCCTACGAACACCTGGGGGAATCCCGAGGTGTCGAGGTACTCGCGCAGGTAGGCGAGCACGTCGGGCGGCGGTGGGAGCTTGCGCTCGACAAAATCGAGGATGGCCGAGTCGCGCACCGCTCCGGCAACGCTCGTCGAGGGCCCGCTGACGAGCAGCGTGCCGATGAGCCAGGCGACCAGAAGCGTCACGATCACGCTCATGACGGCGCCCAGAGTCGCGTCGACCGGCCCCAGCTTGGCGCGCTTTGCGAGGTTGCCGAAGCGCCGGCCGGCAAGCCCTCCGATGGCCTGGCCGATGCCCAAGAAAACGACCACGATGAGAGTGGAAACGAGCAGCACTCCGAAGCCCTTGTCGACGAACCTTGTGGCAAGGCGCGGCCCGAGCGCAAGACCGACAAGAAGGCCGAGTAACCCTCCCCCGAGACCAAAGAGCTGGCCGAGCAGGCCCTTGTACCAGCCGCGCGCCGCTGCCGCAAGCCCGAGCACGATGATGATGAGGTCTACGTAGTTCACGTCACGGGGTCCCCGCCAGAGTCTCGAGCCGCGGGACGCACTCGCCCAGCACCCGCTCTACCGAGTGCTCGACCTCGGGCCTGAAGCTGCGGGCGACTTCGCTCGGGGACCGGTCCTCGAGCAACCCGTCGCCAATCAGATCGGGTCGCCCGCACATCTCGGCGAAGTGGATGGCCCACACCTTGGGCACGATGGTGTCGTGCTGGTAGCCGCCCCCTCCGGTAGCTACCCAGCGTCCGGCGCAGACTTCGTGTGCGACGTCGTGCAGGATCGCTGCCATCTTTGGATAGGCAGCAAGGGTGAGCGCGAGATTGGCAAGCGGGTCCCCGTGGTGGGTGTCGGCGCCCAACTGAGTGAAGACGAGATCGGGCCGGAACGCGCGTGCCAGCACCGGGACCACGTGCTCCAGCGCCCACAGATAGTCGTCCCCATCGGTGTTGGGAGGCAATGGGATGTTGGCGGAGGTGCCGCGCGCCCGCCCCTCGCCGATCTCATCCTCGAAGCCGGTCCCCGGGTAGAGCCACTTGCCGGACTGATGCAGCGACACCGTCAGCACGCGCGGGTCTTCGTAGAAGATCCACTGCACTCCATCGCCGTGGTGGACGTCGACGTCCACGTACATCACCCGCCACTCGGGATGCAGGCTCAAGACCTTTGCAATGGCGATCGCCGGGTCGTTGTAGATGCAGAAGCCCGAGGCCTCGCTGCGGCGCGCATGGTGCAGCCCTCCGGCCGGGTTGAAGGCATGCTGCGCTTTGCCCGAGACGACCAGCTCGGCCGCCACTATCGAGGCTCCGGCGACGGCAGCCGAGGCGTTGTGCATGCCGGCGAAGAGCGGGTCGTCGGGTGTTCCGAGGCCGAAGCGAAGGCCCCTTGACTCCTCGATGCTGCCGTCGTCGATGCCCTTGACCACGGCGACCAGCTCGCGGTCGTGCACGGCGCAGATCTCGGCCTCGGTTGCGTCCCGCGAGCCGACCTCGGCGACGTTGCCTAGGTCTGTGAGGTGCAGGGCACGCACGGCCTCGTAGGTCAGCAAGACTCGCTCTGGCCGCAGAGGGTGCGAGGAGCCGAAGTCGTAGGCTCGCGCGATGTCCTCGACGGTGACGAGCGAAACGGACTCACTCACCGGGCGCGCTTTCCCCATCTTGCAGCACCAGCCCCATCATGAGCGAGTCCCACAACTCGCCGCTGCGCCGCCGGTAGTGGGCTCGACGCAGGCCCTCGCGCTCAAAACCAAACTTGCTATATAAGGCGATCGCCGCCTCGTTGTGCGGCCATACCTCGAGCGACACCTTGTGTGCGCCGTGCTCGTGGGCGGATTCGAGCGCGCAGTCCATCAGGGCCGAACCAACTCCCTTGCCTCGCCACGGGGCAGCGACCCACATCCCCAGCTCCGCCACTCCGCCGCGCGTGACTACGCCCAGATGACCCACGATGCTCTGCCCCGCAGTTGCCACGAAAGAGGCCGTGTCCAGGTCCTCAAGGCCGGCCAGCCAGCGCTCCTTGCGCGCCGTCCTGTCGACGGGCGCTTCAGCGGCGATGTAGCGGCCCTCGGTGGCGACGGTCTCGTAGCCGTCGATCACGGCCTCGATGTCAGAGGCCGCCATCGACCGCACCACGACCCCTGCGCTCGTCTTCGCCGCAGATCTCTTCATAGGGGTGTCTATGATGGCAGGTCGTCGACGGCCTCCGTGCGGAGGGACTTCACCGAGAAGGGGAGCCTGTGCTTGGTAACGCGTTGCTGTGGGCTGCCGAACAGCCGCGTGTGAAGCGACTCATTACCGACAGCAAGCTGACGCGCCCAGTCGTCGACCGCTTCGTCGCAGGAGACAACCTCGAAGACGCCATCGAGGCCATCAAGGACTTGAACGCCCACGGGATCGGGGGCATCCTCGACTTCCTCGGCGAAGGGGTATCCGACGGAGCGGCCGCCCAAGCCGCCGCGGACGACTACCTGACGGCCGTCAATCGAATCGTCGCGACCGGGCTCGACACGACCGTTTCCGTGAAGCTCACCCAGCTCGGTCTCGCCTTCGACAAGGGAGCCTGCATCGATCACTTGCGCCGCCTCGCGGCCGAGGCCCAGGCGGTCGAAGCTCGGGTCGAGATCGACATGGAGCAGTCCGAGTTCGTAAGCGACACCATCGAGATCTACAAGCTCCTAAAGGTCGACTTCCCGGAGCTGCGCCTCGCCATGCAGGTCTACATGCGGCGTACGCCTGTAGACCTCCAGGCCATGGCAGGAGAGCGGCCTCGCGTCAGGCTCGTCAAGGGAGCATACGCAGAACCGGGCAGTCTCGCCCTCCAGAAGAAGGACGAGATCGAATCTCAATACGAGTTCCTCACCGACTGGCTCTTTGATAGAGGAGACGATCCTGCCATCGCAACGCACGACTCTCGTCTCATCGATCATGCGCGGGCCGCGGCCGACCGAACGCACACCGGTAAGGATGGTTTCGAAATCCAGATGCTGTACGGAATCCGCCGAGAGCTTCAACGGCAGCTCGCAGCCGAGGGGTTCAGGGTGCGCGTCTACGTCCCCTATGGAATTGCTTGGTATCCGTATCTGATGCGCAGGATCGCGGAGCGTCCCGCGAACATTCGCTTCTTCTTGCGCGCCGTGCTGCGCGGCTAGGACCGCCACAGGACAACGCGAAGTGGGTCCCAGAAACCTCGACAAACGACCCCTCGTGTACTTCCCCACACACGAGAAACCCGTTTGCACGGTGGCTTCTGGGACCCAGATGCACCATAGCGACGCGAGCGCGCATGCGTCAAGGAGACAACGTTGCAGGGCAGACAACATAAGTCCTGCTCACAAGGCCGCGTGATTTATTCGCGTTGCGCGCGCATTCCCAAGTTTGACTCGTCGGGAGATCACTCAACAAGTGCAGAGCTCGGGCAGGCCTTCTGTCACGAGACACTCGTAAAGAGTCAGAAAGGCGCGCGCAGTGCTCTCCCACGAGAAGGCTGCTGCCGAGGCGACGGCGGCTGCACCGAACCGCGCGCGTCTCGCGGAATCACCGGTGATGCTGCCGACGCGAGACGCAAAGACCTCGGGGTCGCGCTCGGCGACGAGCCATCCGGAGCATCCATCGCGCACCACGTAGGAAAGGCCCCCGACCGCGGTGCCGACCACCGGCGTGCCGCAGGCCTGAGCCTCGAGTGCGGCGAGCCCAAAGGACTCCGAGTGCGAGCACACCACGAGGACGTCGGCAGCCCGGTAAAAGGTGGCCAGACGCTCGTGCGGCTGCGCTCCCAAGAAGCGCACGGAGGCCGCCAGCCCGAGGGACTCGGCAAGCTCCTCGAGTCGGGCAAGCTCAACCTCGCCTCCGGGCCCACTGGCCCCGCCCACGACCAGGAGGCGCGCGCCGCGTCCTTCGGGCAGGCGCCTAAGAACGCCGAGCGAGCGAATCGCGAGCTCGAGTCCCTTGAGGCGCTGGATGCGGCCCACGTATAGCAGGACGGGCTCGTCCCCAAGCCCAAGCTGGGAGCGCGCACCGGCACGGTCGCCGGGCTTGAACGTCGCGTGGTCCACCCCGGGGTGAAGCGTCTTCAACCTGTCGTGCGAGGCACCGTATAGGCAGGCGAGGTCCGACCACTCACCGTCGGTCGACGCCACGAGGACGTCGGCGGCGTCGATGACCTCGGCCTCTCCGGCGAGCCGGGCGTCGGGCTCCGGCACGTCGCCGGGGGCCAGGAAGTGGTTCTTGACACGGCCGAGGGTGTGATGTGAGTGAACCAGCGGCACCCCCCACACGGTGGCCAGCTCACGTCCCGCGAGCCCCGACTGCCAGTAGTGCGAGTGCACGACGTCGTATGAGGTTCTCTGCGACGTCGAAAAGGCCCTCACTGCGGGAACGAAATCGGCAAGATGCCCGTGCAGCTCTTCCTTCGGCAGTGGACGCGCCGGGCCGGCCGGCATCGACACGACGCGCACCTTGTCGCCGAGATGCTGAACGGTGCGGCCATCGCCCGCGGCACGGGTGAAGATGTCGGTTGCGACGCCAAGCCGTTCCATCTGATCTGCCAGACGTCTTACGTAGATGGTCATTCCGCCCGAGTCTCCGGCTCCCGGCTCGGCCAGCGGCGAGGAATGGTAGGACACGACGGCAACCCGCTTGACCGCCCGGCCGGGCTCGCCGCGGGTGCCCTCCGGCGCACCCTGGTTCCCGCCGGCGCCCCTCGCTACGCCGTTCTGCCGCGTGTCCCTAGCCACGAGCACCGTCTCTCATGATGCGCACGTTGTTGAGCGGCACCGCCTGGGCCCCCAGCTGGTACTTGTAGCGTTCCGGCCCCCTAAGGAAATCGAAGATCGAGAACTTCCGCTGCACGTACTCCTTGACCAGCTCGGAGACGAGGATCAGACCGGGTGACAGCCGGGCGAGCTCGGGTTCGTAGGCCGAGTTGTAGAGATAGAACTTGTCGCCGCACTCGAAACCGAAGGTGGAGGCGACCGCGCGGTCGCCGATCTCGAGGAAGTCCATGCGCAGCCAGCCAAGGGCCATGGTGGTGCGCGCGATGCGCTCGAAGAAGGTGGTAATGGCGGGACGCATGAAGTCGCCCTTGTGGCCTTCGGCTCCCCGGTGCATCTGCACGAATACCTCGAGATCCTTCGCCAGGGTGCCCTCGGTCGTAGTGCGGAAGGCGGCATCGGGATGGTCCTTGCCAAGGCGGCGACGCTTGCGCTTCAGCTCGTGACGCTCCTTGGATTCGAGGCTTGCGAGGTACCCCTCCCAATCGGCAGGCAGCGGCAGGAGGGCCGCGGTTTCCTCCTGTTCAAGGGCAAACGCGAACCCCGCCTCGTCGGCGCGTTCGACCAGGAACTCGGCGAATCCAAACGGCACCGGCATGTTGTGGGCATCGAGCTCGTCCCACTCCACGTCGGTGCTCGCCAGCCACTCGACCAGCGCGTCCGCCACCGGCAATCGGTCCTCGAGCGAGCAGATCGGCCCGAGGTAGTCGGTCAGGTCTATGCCTCCGACAAAACGAAGGATGCAGCGACCCTCTTCCTCCTTGCGGTAGAGGGGGACGATCGCGGCGAGATCCTCGCCGCGCCGCATCGTGAGAAAGAGAAGCGACTTGCCGGCCCCGAATTCTTCCCACCACAGGCGGTGCCACTCCGGGGTGGCAAAGATGTGTGTGTTTGGGTCGCGCGCGAGCAGGGGCTGCCACTCGGGCAGCCCGAAGCAGGACTCGTCGCAGTCGAGAGCCACCGACAGACTCATGGAGAGGGTCACTGTAGACGTCAACGCACTCCGAGCCCACCGGATTCCGGGCGTGCTCGGAGGCTGGAGCGCCCCATCGAGGGGTCGTTACCACCTCATGTCCTCGACGGATCTCGCCGATGCCAGAAAACCCAGGTCTGTGACTTTCCAGACTGCTGACTGCAAAGGGTAGGCGCACGACTACGCAATGAACATGTACAACAGTTTACTGGTAAAGAATCGACCTTTTTGGAACGGAAGGATAGGTTGGCTGAATCTGGGAGTTGGTGTTCGCCACGGCGGCCCCCAGCGAATCGCCTTCTGGCGGCAGTTGCCGCAGCCAGCCTGCTCCTGGTTCCACTGCTCGTTGGGCGCACCGTCATCGAAGGACGCGGCGCGTCGCCGCGCTCCGCTCTCGCTCCAGCACCACGGCCGGGCGGGCCCGTGACATTGCTTTCGCCGGCTCCGGCCTCCGCCGCGGCCGCCCCCTCTACCGATCGTTCGTCACAGGGACATCGGAAGCCCGGCGACGCCGTAACCGGCACGCCGCTGGTTGCCGCAGCCGACGCGTCTGGGGCACTGGCGTCGAGTGCCCCCCACTCTTCTCCGGCGGTGGAGGCGAGTATCGGTGGGCCCCGGGCGTTGGGAGCCGGACCGCGGGCGGTTACGGTTACCGGCGGCGTGGCCGGCTCGAGTCTCGGGGACGTCGCCGGCGCCTCCACCGGGCCCGCGGGAGCAGGGCCCAAGCACGCCACGCAGAAGCCGGCCCCCTCCACACACCCAGCGCCCAAACACGGGCACAAGGTCGGGCCTGGAAAGCCCGCCAGGGCCGGGCACAAGGTCGGGCCTGGAAAGCCCGCCAGGGCCGGGCACAAGGTCGGGCCTGGAAAGCCCGCCAGGGCCGGGCACAAGGTCGGGCCCGCCATGCCCGCCAGGGCCGGGCACAAGGTCGGGCCTGGAAAGCCCGCCAAGCCCGGGCATGCCCGGGCGCGAGGTCCGAGGGCGACGCGGGTGGGAGCAAGGCCTCACGGCGCTCACTCAGGTCGCGCCGCTCATAGAGAGCGCGGGCATGCACCACCTGCCAAGGAGAAGGGCCACCCGAAGGCCAAGCCCGCCACCAAGAAGGGTCGCAAGCGCTGAGTTCTAGGCCTGTTTAGGCCAGGGCGGACGTCGGGTCGCTCTGCCCGGTCTGGTAGCGGCGCACTATCTCGGCTTGCACCACATCCATGATCCCGTGAACCGCCTTGCGCTGCTCGGAGAGATCGTGCTCGCGCTCTCGCAGCGTGCGGAGAGTCTCGTTGATCTCCTCGCTCGACAACTTGGGCAGGTTCACTACCTTGTTGTCGGCCATCACGTCGTCGACGCGCCGGCGCACGACCTGGGCGCTGCGCGGAATCGAGAAATCCGGAGCCCGCCCGGGCACCGGGCCCCCGGAGGATGGATCGGTCCGCGCGGCCAGCACCTGAGGAAGTCGCTTGATGAGGTCGCCTTCACCCTTCCCGGCGCGGCGGTCGAGCTCGGCCTTGAGGATGTCGATGCGCGCCTGGCAGAGACGGCGCTCGTAGGAAACCTCGGTCTCGACGGTGTGGCAATCCGAGCGCATCGTCTTGAGATCTTCGATGGACCGCTCGGCGACCCCTTCCAGATACGAGGCTTCGCTAATACGGCTAAGAAGGCGTCTGTCGTCCATGACCAAAGGTTACCCGCTATTCACGAAAGTCCCAAGAGCCTTCGGGCTTGCCCCGGCGCGGCGACCTCGCGGCCGCGTTCGCGCGCCCATCCGGCCACTCGTTCGATGAGCTGCGCATTGGAGCTTGCCGGCTCGCCCGGACCGAGGTAGCGGACGTCCTCGAACCCCGTACGCACGTGTCCGCCCCCCTCGATGGCGGACAAGGACACCTCCCGGTGCGAGCGCCCGATCCCGGTGGCGCTCCACGACGCGCCGGCGGGGAGGTGCGAGGCTAGAAAATGGATCGTCTCCGGCCATGCGGGCATCCCTCCGGGGACTCCGAGAACGAAGTCGAAGTGCCGGTGGTGCTCGTCGCCCCGCTCACCTACGAGAGCGACGGCGTTGGCGATCATGCCCGCCTCAAAGATTTCGAATTCCGGGACAATGCCGAGCTCCCGCATGCGAGCGTAGAAGCGAGCCACCAGGGGGGCCGGGTTGAGGAACACCTCGTCGCCGAAGTTGACGCTTCCGGTAGTGAGCGTCGCCATCTCCGGCACGAGCGCCAGCGGGGCGATGCGCGCCTCCTCATCATCGGTGACGGCGCCGCCGCTCGAGAACTGGACGACGAGATCGCTCGCGGAGCGGATCGCCTCCTGGGCGGCGCGATAGCTCTCGACCTCCATGGTCGGCGCCCCCGCGACGTCCCGCACGTGAAGGTGGTAGATGCTCGCGCCGGCCTCCGCGCAGCGCCGCGCGTCCTCGGCGAGCTCTTCGGGCGTGATGGGCAGCGCGGGCTGCTCCTGCTTGGAGATCTCGGCCCCGACACCTGCGACCGTGATCATCAGCGGGTCCATGCCTTCTCGTTTACCACCCCTGCCCGGCGCCGGCGGCCATACACTTGGTCGATGCGGGGAGTGGAGGACTACCTCGAAGAGATAAAGCGCCTCGAGGAGGACGGTGAGCGGATCACGGCGACGGTCCTCGCGGGCATTCTCGAAGTTTCGTTACCGTCGGCTTCCGAGATGCTCAAGCGACTGGCCGGCGAGGGGTACCTCACGCGCGAACAGGGGGGAGCCATTCTGCTCACCCCCGAGGGGAGACGCCTCGCTCACACGATGCTGCGCCGTCACCGGCTCATCGAGTGCCTGCTGGTCGACAAGCTCGGGATGTCCTGGTTCGAGGTCCACGGAGAGGCCCACCGGCTCGAGCACGACATCTCCGCCCGCGTCGAGGAGGCTCTAGCCCGGTCGCTCGACTATCCAGATTACTGCCCGCACGGGCATCCGATCTGTCCGGTTGACCTGCGGGAGCTGAGGCGACTCTCCGAGCTCGAGCCGGGCGAGAAGGGCGTCGTAGCCCAGGTGTCCGAGCTCAAAGAAGATGTCCTTCCGTACCTCGACCAGATCGGGATCCGTCCGGGGTCCGAGCTTGCGATCAAGGACGTCGCTCCCCTCGAAGGTCCGATGACGATAGAGACTCCGCAGGGCATGACGCCGCTGGGGCGAGAGCTGGCCGCGCTGGTGCGCGTCACCTCCGGCGCGCAAATCTGAGCCGGCGGACAGGCGCGCACGGGTTCGCACTCGCGCGGCCGCAAATTCGATCTCACGCCCCCACGGGGTCACGGCTTTGTTGCCACGAGTGAAAAGAGAAACGGCAGCGACCGCTCCTTGCCCGGCAGTGAGTAAAGGCCCGAGTCCTCCCTTTGCATCGAAGGGAACTTCTGGAACTCGAGCCACGGGAACTCGCGCAGGCGCTCGATTCGCAAGCCGTTCGAAATGAGCGCATCCAGTATCTCGCCCATGCTGTGCGGCCACTCATAGGCGCCGCGATTCGTAAGCTTGATGTCTGGGTCTGCGTAGGAGCCGTCCTGGTCGAAGAAGAGCGGCTCCTCCGTTTGCCAGTATGGGTAGAGCGCCTCGAGGCGCCTAGCGTCTCCCTCCCCAATCTCTTCAAGCACCTTGGTAAAGGGGTGGGATTCGATCAGGTGAAACGAGCCGCCGGGCTCGAGGAAATGGCCGACGATCCGGCCCCAGGCCGGCAGATCGTGCAGCCAGCACAGCACCCCGTACGAGGTGAAGACGACGTCGAACTTGCTCTGCAGGTGGGCGGGGAGCTCGTAGATCGAGGTGCACACGAAGGTGGCGTCGAGGCCCACTTCGGCGGCCAGCGACCTCGCGCGCGCAATCGCCTCTTCCGAGAAGTCGGCTCCGGTAACTGTCGCCCCCAAACGCGCCCACGACAGGGTGTCCAGACCGAAGTGGCACATGAGATGGAGAAGGCGCTTTCCGCCGACGTCCCCCACCTCGCCGAGAACTATCGGGTCGAGGCTCGACTTGCCGGCCTTGAAGGCGCCGACGTCGTAGAGCTCGGCCGGCCGGCTCGAATGGGCTATGGCGAGCTCGTTCCAGCGAGCCTTGTTGGTCGCCGAGTGCTCGCCGGCCGGTTGCTCGTTGTGGGAGTTCTCTGGCGTCACTCCTCAACTTCTCTCACCAAACGGCGTTTTGCGCACGGATTTGAGAAAAGTTGCGGGGCGGTGGGAGAATCGGGCGATGGCACCACAGCGACATACCGCGCTCGAACCTGTGGCCTGGCTCCTTGGAACCTGGCGGGGGCGCGGCAAGGTCTTCTACCCCACCATCGACGACTTCACCTACGAGGAGGAGTGCTTCTTCTCGCACAACGGAAAGCCCTTCCTGATCTACTCGCAGCGCACTTGGGATCCCGGCACCGGGGCGCCCAGGCACTCGGAGACCGGTTACTGGCGACCTGCCGGGCCGGCTCGCGTCGAGATCGTCCTGGCTCACCCGACCGGGCAGACGGAAGTCTCCGAGGGCACCATCGACGGCACTAGCATCGACGTCCACAGCACCTCGATCGGCGCTACGGCAACGGCCAAGGACGTCACGGCCTTGAGCCGCGTCTACGAGCTGAGCAACGAGCGACTGAGCTACACCCTCGCCATGGCCGCCGTCGGTGAGCCTCTCACCGGACACCTGAGAGCGACCCTCGAGCGCGCTCGCTGATCCCTGTGGGCCACTGCGCGGCACCGCGGGAGCAGAGTAGGGCTCGTGGCTAGTCGAAGCTCGGCGCCAGGCGGGCCTGCAACACGGCTCCTCCGACACAGGCTGCCAGGAACGCGATCCGCCGGACTCGAGGAAGGCGCCTGTAGCTAAGCAGGGTGGCGACGCCGTCTACCGCGTCGCACATGGCCCCGGCCTCGAGCCAGCCGCGCACGCCCACGTCGTGCTGCAAGGCCATCAACAGACCGATCCCGAGCGCCGCATCCCGGCCCCCGAGCGACCTCATCGTCATCGTTGTGACGGTGGCCGAGCCCTCGTGCCCGAGCCACAGCCTCGCAGTGCGCCTGGGCGCGAGGAACATGGCGGCACCGACTCCGATGCGTGCAACTCCAAGCAGGGTAGCGAGCTCGGCCTCGTCCACGTCGCCGGGTATCTGAAGCGGTTCGAACTCATACATCGCTGAGTGCCTTTCTCACGAGCTCCCTGTCGTGGGGCCATGCCCAATCGACTTCGTCCAGCTCGTCGCTGCCGACCCAGCGCACGCCGGCAACATCATCGGCGGGCGACGGCTCCCCCGACACTATGCGAACCACATATCCGAGCGACAGCAGCCACTCTCCGTCCTCACCATAACGATGGGGCTCGGCCTGAATGAAGTCGGAATGGGTTACGTCCACCTCGAGGTCGAGCTCCTCCTTGACCTCGCGCTTCAGCCCATCGAGAGGCGACTCACCAGGCTCGAGAAAGCCTCCCGGAACGTCGAGCTTGCCCTTGAAGGGGTCGCGGCCCCGCACCGTCAGGAGGGCCCGGTCGCTGTCGACTATGGCTGCACCCACGGTGGGGGCGGCGTTGCGATACCACGAGCGCCCGCACGACTGGCATTTCGACCCCTTGTGCGCATCCGGCTCCTTGAGGCCGGAGCCGCACGCGGGACAGTAGACGAAGGGCTTCACGAGCCAGGCCTCGACGAATCGGCGCGGAGGCCTTGCTCGGCCTCCTCATAACGGGCGAGGGCAAACAGCAGATCTGAGACGCGGTTCAGATAACGAAGGATCTCTGGGTCCGGCACGAGCCCAGCCCGGTCCATGGCGACGGCCTCCCGCTCGGCCCGCCGGATGGTCGAGCGCGCAAGGTCCAGCCCGGCGGAACCCATGAGGGCGCCGGGGAGGATGAACTCCTGGGGGAGGGGTCGCTCGGCCACGAGGGCGTCTATGTCCTCTTCGGCCTGCCGGGCCATCCCGGGCGAGACCTTGGACACACCCTCTGTGAGCTTGTGCTGATTGCCGGATGCCGTGGCGAGCTGCGCGCCGACCAGAAACATCTCCCGTTGGACACGCACGACGATTGCCTCGCCTCGAGGCGAGAGGCCCCCCGCCCTGGCCAGCCCGAGTGCGGACACGGTCTCGTCGAGCGTCCCGTACACGGCGGTTCGGAGATCGTCCTTTCCGACCCGGCCCCCGTACAGCAGGCCCGTGGTGCCGTCGTCACCCTTCTTGGTGTAGATCTTCATTTGCCGGGCTCCTTATGTGCGGCAACGCTCTCACTCTAAGACGGCTTCGCCGGGACTCTATATGCTGACTCTCGAAAGCCGGCTCCAAGGAAACGAGGCAGCTCGAGGAAACGACAGATCGGCAAACAAGCACTGTCGCTCCACGAAAAGAGGGAGTTCGATTGCACATGCGATGTCTCAGGTGGTTTGCGGTAACGGCTCTCGTGGCGCTCGGCGCGGCGGCCTGCGGGGGAGGCAACCCAGCCGACACGAGCAGCGGCGGCGGCAAGGGTGGCGGTGGCAGCAACTTTCGCGTAGCAGTCGTCTTCGATGTCGGTGGTCTCGGCGACCAGTCGTTCAACGACGCCGCCTATCGCGGACTCAACAAAGCGATCGACGACGGCATCGTCAGCAAGAACAACGTCAAGACCGCCGAGCCAGACGCCACGGGCTCGAACCGTGACGACCTCGTCAACAACTTCGCCGACCAGGGATACAACCTCATCATCCCCGTGGGCTTTGCCTTCTCGCCGGGCATCGACAAGATCGCGTCGAGCTACCCAAAGACGGACTTTGCCGTGGTCGACGGTTTCGCCAAGGACGTGCCCAACGTCACCGACCTCACTTTCCGCGAGAACGAGGGGTCCTTCCTCGTGGGTGCGGCCGCGGCCCTAAAGACCCAGACCGGAACCATCGGCTTCCTCGGCGGCCAGCAAGGAACGGGCCTCATCGAGAAGTTCGAGGCTGGCTACGAAGCGGGGGCCCGGGCCGTCGATCCGAACATCAATATCCTGGTGCAGTACATAGGCGACTCGACTGCGGCGTTCAACGACCCCACCAAGGGGGAGGCGCTCTCCTCCAAGATGTACGACGGGGGCGCCGACGTCATCTACCATGCATCCGGCGCTTCGGGCGCCGGTCTCTTCACGGCGGCCGCCAAGGCAAACAAGCTCGCCATTGGCGTGGACTCGGACCAGTCACTTACGGCGAGCGCGGCGCAACGCAAGCTCATCCTCACCTCGATGGTCAAGCGGGTGGACACGGCCGTCTACGACACCATCAAGGACGCCTCCGACAACAAGTTCATCCACGGGGCACAGACCTTTGGGCTCAAGGAGAACGGCGTCGGCTACGCGGTAAACAAGTACAACGACAACGATCAGCTGCTGTCCAAGGACATCCAGGCCAAGCTCAACAAGTACAAGCAAGCCATCATCGACGGAAAGATCAAGGTTCCTACCAAGCCGCAGGGATAGCTCATAACTGACGACGGAGTGGTGAGCAGTGGCGGAAACGAGGCGGGGCATTCCGGCGTGCCCCTCGTCACGCTCGAGAAAGTGACCAAGTCCTTCCCCGGCGTCGTTGCCAACGACTCGGTCGATCTTACGCTCAAGGAAGGCGAGATCCACGCCCTCATCGGCGAGAACGGGGCCGGCAAGTCGACCTTGATGCACGTGCTCTACGGTCTCTATCCGCCCACTGCGGGGCGCATCCTGGTGCGCGGCAAAGAGGTGAAGATTGGCTCTCCACGCGCCGCCATTGCACACGGCATCGGCATGGTTCACCAGCACTTCGTCCTCGTCGACCGTTTCACCGTCGCCGAGAACATCATCCTCGGCGAAGAAGGCGGCCCCTTGATCGATCTCGAAGCCGCCGGCCAGAAGCTCGCCGAGCTGGCGCGCAGTTACGGGCTCGGCATCGATCCCAAAACACGCGTGGAGGACCTCTCTGTTGGCGCGGAGCAACGCGTCGAGATCCTCAAGGCTCTGTACCGAGGGGTCGACATCCTGATCCTCGACGAGCCCACCGCCGTGCTGACGCCCTCCGAGACCAAGGAGCTCTTCGAGAACCTCAGAAGGCTCACGGGGAGCGGCAAGACTGTTGTCTTCATCAGCCACAAGCTCGACGAGGTGCTCGATATCGCCGACCGCATCACGGTGCTACGCCGGGGCAAGGTCGTGGGTGAGACAACGCCCGGCGCCACCACGAAGCAACAGCTCGCCGAGATGATGGTAGGGCGGCCGGTCTTGTTCCAGCTCGACAAGCCCGACGCCGCTCCAGGCGAACCCATACTCGAGCTCAAGAATCTGTCCTGCGAGGGCAAGCTCCACGACATCGACCTCACCGTGCACGCGGGCGAGATACTCGGAGTCGCGGGCGTCGAGGGCAACGGACAAGGCGAGCTCGCCGAGGTTGTCATCGGGCTGCGCAAGCCCAGCGCGGGTGCGATTCTGCTCGGTGGCGACAACATCGGCGGGCGTTCTGTGGCCGAGTGTCGCCGGCACGGCGTGGCGTTCGTTCCCGAGGACCGGCACGAACGTGGGCTCGTCCTCGACATGACGCTGTGGGAGAACTCCGTGCTCGGTCACCAGGGCGAACGTGAGTACACGGGACGCAGCGGTCTGCTCGTCATCCGCAAGATCAAGGAGCTCGCGACCACGCTGATCGAACGGTTCGATGTGAGGGCCAGGGGGGTCAACGTCACCGCGCAGACCCTGTCGGGTGGGAACCAGCAAAAGCTCGTGCTGGCGCGCGAGCTGCAGGGCGATCCGCGGCTGCTGGTCGCGGCCCAGCCCTCGCGCGGGCTCGATGTCGGCGCCATCGAGTTCGTGTGGAAGCAACTGCTGGAGCAGAAGGCGCAGGGCCGCGGCGTGCTGCTCATCTCGGCCGAGCTCGATGAGATCTACGAGCTAGCCGACCGCATCGTGACCCTCTACGAAGGCCGCATCACCGGTGAATACCAACCGGATGCGTCGCCCGAGGAGGTCGGGCTGGGGATGACCGGCAAGTCCGTGGCGGCCCGCAAGGCCGAGGCCGGTCGATGACTGCCTCGTCGAGCACACGCACCAGGCGCAGTTTGCCGCCGTGGCTCGGCAACCTCATCATTCAGGCTTCCGCGCTGCTCGGCGCGTTCACGTTCGCGGCTCTCATCGGCAGCCTCATCATCATCGGTTACCACGAAAACCCGATAGACATCTATTCGACTATCTGGCACTTCGGTGTCAACCGGCCCGAGGACATCGCGTCTGTGCTCGTCAACGCCACTCCCCTCATCTTCTCTGGGCTTGCAGTAGCCGTGGCGTTCAAGGGCGGACTCTTCAACATCGGGGTCGAAGGCCAGTACATAGTGGGCATGATGGGGGCCGCGTTTGCGGCGATCTTCCTGCGCTCGCTTCCCGGCCCTCTGCTTCTCATAGCCACGGTGCTCGGATCCATCGTGGCGGCGATGATCTGGGCTTTCATCCCCGCGATCCTCAAGGTGAAAACCGGGGCGCACGAGGTTGTGACGACCATCATGATGAACGGCGTCGCTGTGAGCCTCGTGGCGTGGACGATCCTTAACCCGCTGCGCAGCCACGCCCGGCACCTGATCGACTTGAGGAGCCAGACCTTCCCTCACAACGCTCTTATCCCGACCATCGCGCAGACCTTCGGCCTCCAACAGCAGATCCCGCCCGTCGTGCGTTTCACGTGGCTGTTCCCGGTGGCACTCATTGCGTGCGTGCTGGTGTGGTTTCTCATGTACCGCTCGCGGCTTGGCTACGAAGTGCGCGCCATCGGCTCGTCAATGGGTTCCGCCGAGGCGGGCGGGGTATCCATCGGCGCCACCCAGATCAAGATCTTTCTCATCTCCGGGGCGCTCGCAGGCTTCGTCGGGCTAAACCAGATCCTCGGCGACAAAGGTTACCTCGGCGCGAACTACGAGGCCGGGCTCGGTTTCGCGGGGATCACCGTTGCCTTCTTGGGGCGCAACAACCCGATCGGCATAGTCCTTGCATCGCTGCTCGTTGGTTTCCTTAGCAGAGGCCAGGACGGGCTTTCGGTGACCTCGAACCTTCCGATCGAAACGCTCATCATCTTGCAGGGCGTCCTCATCCTGTCCGTGATCATCGCCTACGAGCTCGTCAGCCGGGCCCTCAACAAGCGCACCCAGCGCGAGGCGCGTTCTGAAGAGAGCGCTGTCGATACCACCACGACAGCCGGGGCCGAGGCCACCTGATGCCCCTCATCGACCTCGGCGCGGCTATAGCCATCGCCTTCAACTACTTTACGATCATCTACTTGACGGGCCTCGGGGGACTGTTCAGCGAACGCTCGGGCATCGTCAACATCGGGCTCGAAGGCCTCCTCATCATCGGCACGGTGATGGGGGCATGGGGAACGTTCACCTACGGACCAATCCAGGGACTTCTCATCGGGGGCCTTGCCGGACTCGTGTTTTCCATGGTCCACGCGGTTGCGACCGTGACCTTCAAGGTCGACCACATCGTCTCGGGAGTCGTGATCAACGTGGTCGCCGTTGGGATCGCTCGTTTCTTGTCGCAGCTGTTCTTCGGTCAGGCAACGCAATCGGATCCTGGACTCCCCCATCTGACCGCCATCAACATCCCGCTGCTGTCATCCCTGCCGCTGGGGCTCGGCCAAGCATTCGAACAGATGTCCCCGATGGTGATCGTTGCCTTCCTCGTAACGATTCCGGCACTGTTTGTCCTAAACCGTACGCGCTTTGGCCTGCGGCTCCGCTCGGCCGGCGAGAACCCCGAAGCCGCCCGGACGTTAGGGGTGCGCGTCGCGCCGCTTCGGTACGCAGGGGTCGGCATCTCGGGCTTTCTTGCGGGTCTGGCGGGTGCCTTTCTGTCCATAGAGATCAACGGACTGTTCCGCGAGGGCCAAACGCAGGGGCTCGGCTTCATCGCGCTGGCCGCGCTGATCCTCGGAAACTGGTCTCCGCTGAGGCTCATGCTGGGCGCGTTTCTTTTCGGATTCGCGCAGGCGATTCCCTTGCGCCTCGGCGACGCGCCGGTCATCTCGCTATTGCCCCCACAGTTCATCAACATGATTCCCTATGTGGTGACGATCATCGCCATAGCAGGATTCATCGGCCGCGTGCATCCCCCGGCAGCCGCGGGAAAGGCGTACGAGGGCGCCGGGGCCACCTAACCGACCAGAGCAGAGAGCGGAGCAGAAAGTGAGCAAGTCATGAGCGAGCGCGTCGATTGGGAAGAATTGCGCGCCGAGGCGCGCGCCGCGGCCACGCGAGCCTACGCGCCGTACTCCAATTTTTGCGTAGGCGCGGCCGGGCTCGTGGACGACGGCACCATTGTGACCGGCTGCAACGTCGAGAACGCTTCCTACGGATTGTCGCTGTGCGCCGAGTGCGGTCTGGTATCTAGCCTCGCCGACTCGGGCGGCGGACAGCTCATCGCCGTCAGCGTCCTCGATCCCGATGAGCGGCACCTCATGCCGTGCGGTCGCTGCCGCCAGCTCCTTCTCGAAACCGGAGGCGGGGCCCTCTTGATCGACTCGCCCGACGGGCCCAGGCGTCTCGACTCGCTCCTGCCCGACTCGTTCTCGGCAGAAGACCTCAACAGCTAGCGAGTGGACATCGTCGACATAATCCGCGCCAAGCGCGACGGCGCGCGGCTCACGGACGAGCAGATTCGCTTCTTCATCGACGCTTACACGAGAGGCGGCGTAGCGGACGAGCAGGCCTCGGCGCTGCTCATGGCGATTGTGTGGCGTTCGCTCGACACCGCCGAGCTCACAACCTGGACGGCGGCTATGATCGAGTCGGGTAAACGGCTCGACCTTTCGGGCATAGACGCACCGACCGTCGACAAGCACTCGACCGGCGGCGTGGGTGACAAAGTGTCGCTCGTGCTTGCGCCCTTGATTGCGACCCAGGGTGCGGCCGACCCGATGTTGTCGGGAAGGGGGCTGGGACACACCGGCGGCACGCTCGACAAGCTCGAAGCAATTCCCGGGTGGCGAGCCGATCTTGATCGCTCGGAGCTGATGACGGTCCTGCGCAACGTTGGCTGCGTGATCTGCGCTGCGGGGGGCGAGCTTGCACCCGCAGATCGCAAGCTGTACGCGCTGCGCGATGTGACGGGGACGGTCGAGTCGATCCCGCTCATCGCCTCTTCGATCATGGCCAAGAAGATCGCCGAGGGAACCGGCGCCCTGGTGCTCGACGTCAAGGTCGGTTCCGGCGCCTTCCTGCCGGACGCCGCCTCGGCACGGGAGCTCGCGGAGACGATGGTCCGGCTCGGCGCTGCGCACGGAGTAAAGACATCGGCGCTGTTAACCAATATGGACACGCCGTTGGGATGGGCCGCCGGCAATGCACTCGAGGTGAGGGAGGCCCTCGACGCGCTGTCGGGGACGGGGCCGAAGGACCTCGTCGAGGTCACGATCGCGCTGGCCGAAGAGATGCTCGCGCTTACGGGCATCGAGCACACCCGCAGCGGCCTCGAAGCTGCGCTGGGCGACGGCACGGCGCGGCGCAAGTTCAAGGACATGATTGCAGCCCAGGGAGGCGACCTCACGGGCCCGTTGCGGGACGCGCCGGAGCAATTTGTCATCGAGTCGCCCGCGCCGGGCTACTTGAGGCGTCTCGACGCGCGGGCCGTGGGGATCGCCGCGTGGCGGCTGGGAGCCGGACGAGCGCGCAAGGAGGACCCCGTGAGTGCGGCTGCGGGAGTCCTGTGCCTCAAGAAGCCCGGCGACGAGGTCACCGAAGGCGAACCGCTTCTCGTGTTGCATGCGGATGACGCGCGCCGCTTCGGTCCTGCCCGCGCCGCCCTCGAGGGCGCCTTTGACATCGGAGCAGAGCCACCCGAGCCGAGGCCCCTGGTGCTCGCCAGGATCGGACCGTGACGGGCGGCCCAACCCGAGACGCCATCGCGGCGCTCACCGAGCGTGAGTCGCACCGCGTCGCCGTCGTCCTCGGCTCGGGCCTGAGCGATGTGGCGCGCTCGCTAACCGGCGGCAACCCGGTCCCATACGCGGACATCGCCGGGATACCCGTGTCGCGCGCGGCCGGTCACGAGGGCGCGCTCTATTCCGGCGAGGTCGCCGGCTTAGCTACGCTCGTCTTCGCCGGGCGGGTGCATCTCTACGAGGGCCACGACGCTCGCGTGGTCACATCCGCCGTACGAACCGCCGCCACCGCCGGCTGCGACACGGTGATCCTCACCAACGCGGCGGGCGGTATCAACAAGGGCCTGCAGGTCGGCGACCCGTGTCTCATCTCGGATCACCTCAACCTGACCGGTCACAACCCGCTCGTTGGGGCCGAGGACGCTCGCCCACACTTCGTGGATCTCACCGAGGTCTACTCAAGGGAGCTGCGCACGATCGCGAGGTCGCTCGATCCTGGTCTCAAAGAGGGCGTTTACGCAGGGCTCGTGGGTCCCACCTACGAGACCCCGGCCGAAGTGCGGATGCTGCGCACACTCGGAGCCGACCTCGTGGGGATGTCGACGGTGCTCGAAGCGATCACGGCCCGTGCGCTGAGCCTGCGCACGCTGGGGATATCGATAGTTACCAACTTCGCAGCGGGGATCACCGGCGAGCCACTGAGCCACGACGAGGTGAAGGAAGCCGGGAAGAAAGCCTCGGAGCGACTTGGATCTCTGATCGCCGGAGTAATCGAGCGCCTCAGGTGAGTCAGCTCTCGTAACGCCTCAGCTCGTCGCGGGCAATCACCATCTTGTGCACCTCGTCGGGGCCGTCGACTATGTGAATCGTGCGCGCCGTGGCGTACATCGAAGCAAGGGGGAAGTCTTCAGACAGTCCCGCCGCTCCGTGTACCTGGATGGCGCGATCGATAACGCTCGTGGCAAGACGGGCCGCGGCTACCTTTATCGCCGACACTTCGAGGCGCGCTGCCTTGGTGCCGACGGTGTCGAGTAACCATGCCGTCTTTAGAACCAGAAGCCGCGTTTGTTCGATGGCAATGCGCGACTCTGCGATCCAGTCTTGGATGACGCCCTGCTCGGCGAGCGACTTGCCGAAGGCGCGCCGCTCCAAGGCCCTCGAGCACAGCGCCTCGAGGGCTCGCTCGGCCATCCCGACGGCGCGCATGCAATGATGCACCCGTCCCGGTCCGAGACGCGTCTGCGCAATGGTGAATCCGTTGCCCCTCGCATGGAGCAGGTTGCTCGCCGGCACCCTCACGTTCTCGAAGCTGATCTCACATTCACCGTGCCCCCTGTCGTAGCCGAACACCGGCAAGGTGCGCTCCACCGTGACGCCTGGAGCCTCGAGGGGCACGAGGATCATGCTGTGCCGCTCGTGCGATTCCGCGTCGGGATCAGATAGCCCCATAAAGATGCAAATCTTGCAGCGACTGTCGGCGGCTCCGGTCGTCCACCACTTGCGTGAGTTGATCACGTACTCGTCGCCATCCTGCTCGATGCGCCCGGAGATGTTGGCCGCGTCCGAGCTCGCCACGCCGGGCTCGGACATACAAAAGCACGAGCGGATCTCCCCGTCGAGCAGCGGCACGAGCCATTCCTTTTGCTGCTCCTTGGTGCCGAAGATTGCAAGAACCTCCATATTGCCGGTGTCGGGGGCCGCGCAGTTGAGCGCCTCGGGAGCAATTGGGCTACGGCCCGTCAACTCGGCAAGCGGTGCGTAGTCGACGTTCGAGAGGCCGGCCCCCCACTTCTGGTCGGGAAGGAACAGGTTCCACAGCTCCCACCGCCGGGCCTCGGCCTTCAGCTCTTCCATGATCGGCGGTGACCGATGCGGGTCCCCGGACTCAGCCACCTGTTGCTCGAAGACGGGCTCGGCGGGGTAGACGCGCTCGTCCATGAAATCACCGAGCCGCTCCGCATAATCCTGCGCCCGTTCGCTTAGCTCGAAATCCACTTGGCCTTCATCCGCAGCTCCAACCCTGCTCGGTGAGCTCGTTGTGTTCGCTCGCAAGCTCTTCCCATAATCGCTGCTTCAACCATGTCCTCCTTACAAGGCAGGCCCCCTCCTGTTGCAGAGACGCTATCCGTAGACATGAGGTGAAACTGCATGGTAGGCACTCCTGTTCGTGACCATCTCACAAGCCTGCTCCGGTTTGGGGTCTGAGGGGGAGAGCGCGCGAAACTCCTGGTAGAGCGTGTCGGTCCCAACGGACTCATGATCGTAGGTTCAGGGTTCGTCCTCACCCGCGGATTGATGGCTAACAGGTTCGAGGGGCAGATCCGGCTCCTGGACATTGACAAATACCACGAGGTTCACCCCCGGTGCGTGGGCGGAGGGCACCAGAATGCCGTCGTAGCCGAGCCATGCACCCGCGCTGCCCACTCGGCCAAAGGCAACCTGTTCATCTGAAAGCAGTTCCGCACCGCCGACACCGAGGCTCTCCATTAGCGAACGGTCGGTAAGCTCGAGCAGCTTCGAGCGACGTTCTCGCGACCGAGCATCTCAACGCGATGAATGCTCTCGATGAGCAGCCGTGGGAAACTCAGCTTCTCGTATGCTCGGGCGTTGCAGTCGCCCCTCTGAGCTGTGGAAGGGCGAGGCTGCAAACGTTGAGCAAGCGCAAAAGGCTCTGTATCACCGGGCCCGCTGCAACAGCGCGGCACGTTATGCGAAGTATTCGCGGGACATCGAGGACGAAACCAACCGGTAGATTGCCGGTCGGGCGCGCGGAACCTGAGGGTCGTAAGCCTCAGTACTGGTAGCCGTGCAATAGCGGAAGTCCGCCGGCGAAAGGCGCGGCACGAATGGCAAGCACTTCGGAGAACGAGCGACCGTCCACCTGCAACGCATAACAACCCGGGCGCGGAAAGCGCAGGACCGAGCCCCAGATGCGCTGTCCGTGACTCGCCGGGAAGTGAAGCTCGTGCGGCGTTCCCACGAAGTGCACACCCCCCGCTCCGGTGGCGGCGCGTTCCTCGAAGGTGAGCGTGCCCGCGCCGCTCACCGGCTTGCCGCGCACGAGGACGGGGCCGGTGTACGTGTGTGGCCGTACGACGAACTGAAGCAGCGCCCTTCCGCCGAGCCCAGGCTCGGGCTGAAAGATGAGCTGGCGATGGGCCAAGAAACCACCCACGAGCAGGGGCCCGGACCCGAACAGAGGCTGATCGTAGAAGGCGCGGCGCCGCGGAACCGCAGTGCGACAGTCCGCTCGCGACACCTGGTCGAGTCGCAGAGGAGGTCGCTTAACGCGGGTCACCTCGAGATTTATCACGCGTGCAAAGCCCCGGGCAATCTCTACATTGCCGATGCCGGTAATCTCGCGCCACAGGGTGGGCTTTCCGCTACTCGGATAGCTAAAGCGAGCGGTTATCCCCACGCCCGCGAGCACGTTCTTGACCCACCCTGCCTCGCGTCCGACAACGAGATGGGCAAGCGAGGCGGACGGCGCGCTCGGCTGGTGCGTGCCAGGGCGATCGGCGAAGCGGAGCGTTCCGAGGAGCGCGACGAGCGCGAGAGCCCCGACCGCAACGCCGCCCACGGCTCGGGCACGCCGTTCGGTTGCTCCCTTGTCCATGGTGTCAGTGTGCACCGCCCCGCTGCCTAAGAGGGCCTATGCCCCCTTGGGATGCCACACCGTCTTCATCTGCATGAAGGCGGCCGCCTCGTAAGGGCTCTGCTCGTCCACCGCACGGATCACTTGCTTGACGTTGCCGGCCGCGAGCTCCTCTGCGGCGGCCACCGCTTCGGGCGCCACGCCCGTGACGTCGAGCGCGTCGACGTCGAGATGGGAGGCAAGGACGGGAACGAGCTCGGCTCGATGCCCCGTAAGGATGTTGACCACACCTGGGGGAACGTCCGAGGTAGCGAGACATTCGGCGAGCGCGATGGCGGACAAGGGAAACTCCTCCGATGCCAGAGCGACGCACGCGTTTCCCGCGCTCAGGGCCGGAGCGAGGCGCGATACCGAACCTAGAAGCGACGGCTGCCTTGGCGCGATCAACCCCACGACGCCGATGGGCTCGGGGGCGGTCAGGTTGAAGTACGGGCCCGCCACGGGGTTGAGGTTCCCGCTGATCTGCGCCAGCTTGTCGGTGAGGCCCGCGTACCACACCCATCTGTCGATGGCGGCATCAACCTGTTTGGCGGCATTCTTGACCCCCTCGGCCCGCTTCACCTCGTCGATCAGCTCGGCGCGCCTCGACTCCATGACCTCGGCCACCCGGTAGAGGACCTGGCCACGGTTGTAGGCCGTCTTCGCCGCCCAGCCCAACGCAGCCTTGCGCGCCGCCGCGACCGCGTCGCGCACGTCCTTGCGCGACGCCAGCACGGCGTTGGCGAGGGGCTCGCCGGAGGCATCCACGGCCTCGTAAGTGCGACCCGACTCCGAACGTGGGAAGTCCCCGTTCAGGTACAGCTTGTAGGTCTTGCGCACGTCGATCCGGCTCAAAAGTACCCAACTTTTCTCACGGACGTGCGGAAAACGCAGCTAATTGAGAAAAGTTTGCATTGGGGGGTCACGGGGCGACTAGCTTTACGTAGGAAGCAAGGCCCTGGCGCCCGCCCTCGCGCCCGAACCCCGACTCCTTGTAGCCGCCGAAGGGGCTGGCCGGGTCGAAGCGATTGAACGTGTTCGCCCACACCACGCCGGCCTTGAGGCGATCGGCCATCCACAGGATGCGCGAACCCTTGTCGGTCCACACGCCAGCCGAGAGACCGTAGGGCGTGTTGTTGGCCTTGGCCACGGCCTCATCAGGCGTGCGAAAGGTCATCACCGAGAGGACGGGGCCGAATATCTCCTCGCGCGCGATGCGGTGGCTCTGCGACACGCCGGTAAAGACGGTGGGCGGAAACCAGAAGCCGCGCTCGGGCAGCTGACAGGGGGCCTGATAGAGCTCGGCCCCCTCGGACACCCCTGAATCGACGAGCGATCGGATCTTGTCGAGCTGTGCGCGCGAGTTGATCGCTCCGATATCGGTGTTCTTGTCGAGTGGGTCTCCGAGTCGCAGTGTCCCGAGCCGCTGCTTGAGCTTGGCGAGCAGACGCTCCTGCACCGATTCCTGCACCAGGAGCCGGGAGCCTGCGCAGCACACGTGGCCCTGGTTGAAAAAGATGCCGTTGACGATGCCCTCGACCGCCTGATCGAGCGGGGCGTCCTCGAACACGACGTTGGCAGCCTTGCCGCCGAGCTCGAGCGTGAGGTGCTTTCCGGTCCCCGCGAGGGCTCGCTGTATATCCTTGCCGACCTCGGTCGAGCCGGTGAAGGCGACTTTGTCGACGCCGGGATGGCGCACGAGCGCGGCCCCCGTTGGGCCTGCGCCGGTGATGATGTTGACGACGCCGGGAGGCAGCTTTGCCTGCCGGCAGATCTCGGCAAAGGTCAGCGCGGTCAGCGGTGTTGTCTCGGCCGGCTTGAGCACCACGGTGTTGCCGGTCGCCAGCGCCGGTGCGATCTTCCATGCCAGCATGAGCAGAGGGAAGTTCCACGGGATGATCTGGGCGCACACGCCGAGGGGCTCGGCGCGGCGTCCCGCAAAAGCGTACTCGAGCTTGTCGGCCCAGCCCGCGTGATAGAAGAAGTGAGCCGCGACTAGAGGAACGTCGACATCGCGGCTCTCCTTGATGGGCTTGCCGCCGTTCATGGTCTCGAGCACGGCGAGCTCACGCGCTCTTTCTTGAACCAGGCGTGCTATCCGAAAGATGTACTTGGCGCGCTCGGAGCCGGGGAGCGCAGACCATGTCGTAAAGGCTCTACGGGCCGCGCGCACGGCCAGGTCAACGTCTTTGTCACCGGCGACCGCGACCGCGGCGAGGACCTCCTCGGTCGCGGGATTGATCGTCTTTTGCTCCTCGCCGGAGGCGGGATCGACGAAATCGCCCCCGACGTAGAGCCCGTAGCTTTCTTTCACCGAGACGATGTCGGTAGCCTCGGGAGCCGGCGCGTAGGTCCACTCAGTCATGCGGCATCAGTCGAGTGTGTAGCGATCAGGGTCGGAATAGAAGCCGCTGCGCTGCTTGTCTATCTGCATCAAGAGGTCATTGAGAAGGCTCGAGGCCCCGATGCGGAAGCGGTCGGGAGTAAGCCACTCCGCCCCGAGCGTCTCGTTCATCACGACGAGGTAGCGGATGGCCTCTTTGGCGCTTCGTATGCCTCCCGCCACCTTGAGCCCCACGGCCCGTCCCGTAAGCTCGACGTAATCGCGGATTGCCTCGGCCATGACGAGGGCGGAAGGCAGAGTTGCCGACACCACCACCTTGCCCGTAGACGTCTTGATCATGTGCGCGCCTGCGGCCATCGCGACGAGCGAGGCGCGCCGCATGTTGTCGTATGTTCCCAGCTCTCCCGTTTCGAGGATTGCCTTGACGTGTGCCCCGGCCGCCGCCTCGACCGAACGTGTGATCTCCTCGTAAACGCACGGGTCGTCGCCGGCGAGAAACGCTCCCCGGCTGATGACGATATCAACCTCGTCGGCGCCGTCTTTGACCGCCTGAGTGATCTCGGCGAGCCGAACATCCAAGGGCGCCTGCCCCGAAGGAAATGCGGTTGCGACAGAAGCAACCTTGACGGTGGAACCGGCAAGCGCGCCGGCTGCCTCGGGCACGAGGCGCGGGTAGATGCACAGTGCCGCAACGGAAGGAATCGAGTCGTCCCCGGGGGCCGGGCGAATGGCCTTGGAGGCGAGCTGACGCACCTTTCCCGGTGAGTCTGCCCCTTCGAGCGTCGTGAGGTCGCAGCAGCGAATGGCAAGGTCCAGCGCCCACAGCTTGGCGTCCTTCTTTATCGAACGCGCTGCGAGGGAGTCGGCACGCTGCTCGAGACCCACTGCGTCGACGGTCCCACCGATTCTATCGGCGAGGTCGAGCCCAAGAGCAGCGGTGACGGCCATCTCTAATGAGTGGGCACGATTGGCAAGTTGATGCGCTTGGACGGCTTGGGCTTGGGCGGGAGCAGGTTGACGAGCTCCTTGGCGCTCTGATCGAGCAGCTGTGCGACCTCGGAGTCCGGTGCTTGCAGGACGATCGGCGCGCCGATGTCGGCAAGCTCCCGTAGACGCGGGTCGAGAGGGATCTCGCCGAGCAGCGGTACGTTCAGCTTGTCCGCCAAGGTGCGGCCCCCACCCTCGCCGAAGATGTGGTAGCTCTTGCCGTCGTCGCCGCGGAAGTAGCTCATGTTCTCGATGACTCCGGTGACCTTGAGGCCCGTCTTCTCGGCCATGAAGCCGGCCCTCTGCGCGACCTTCTCGGCGGCTGCCTGGGGAGTCGTCACAACGATCATCCCGGCGCCGGGAAGGAACTGCGCGATGGAGATCGACACGTCGCCGGTGCCCGGCGGCAGATCCACGAGCAGGTACTCGGGCTCATCCCAATGCACATCGGTGAGGAACTGCTGCAGGGCCTTGTGCAACATCGGCCCGCGCCACATCACGGGGTTGTCCTCGTTGGTGAAGAGTCCAATTGACACGACCTTCACCCCGAACATCTCGGGGGGCATGATCATGTCGCTCACGACCGTGGGGCGCTCGTGCACCCCCAGCATGCGCGGAATCGAAAAGCCCCATACATCGGCGTCGAGCAGTCCCACCGAGTGCCCGAGCTTGGCCAGGGACGCGGCGATGTTCACCGTCGTCGTCGATTTGCCGACCCCACCCTTGCCGGAGCCGATGGCTATCACCTGAGTGCGCGAATCCGACCGTGCGAACGGCGCCACGTTGTCCTTGCGCAGCCCGCCGACGAGGGCCTGGCGCTCTTCCTCGGTCATCGAGGTGAGGTTGACCACGACGTTCGAGATCTCCGGATAGGCCTCTTTGAGCTTCTGCGGAATAACCGAGTGAAAGAAGTCCTTGAGCGGACAGCCGGGGATCGTGAGCGCAATCAGAACCGAGACCTCGCCGCCGGCGATGCGGATGTCGCGGACCATGTTGAGCTCGTTGAGGCCGCGGTGCAGCTCGGGGTCCTGGATCTTCCCGAGAACTGCCGAAACTTGCTCTGTGGTGGGCATGGCTCCCCCAGAAATTGAGCTCCGCCGCCCGAGCTAGGGGGCAGGCTCCGTGGCCGCGGACGACGTCACTTCACTTCGCCCAGGGTAAGCGATGGGGGCCACGCCCCGACCCTCGAGTGGGCGGAAAACGGGGAAATGCGCGCGTAGCCACCCACTCGGCGATGGGGCCGGACGCGCAGAGCCCTTTGCCCCTCTATATTCCTTGGAGTACCCCGCCGCGCTCAGGGGGCGACATTGCTGCTCACACTCATCATCATCATCGTGGCAACCAGCCTTGCGCTCCTCCTGGGCGGCTCGCTCGAGGCCATCGCCAGGACGCGCTTCCGCTACGTTTGGCTGCTCTTCGCGGGGCTCGGGATCCAGCTCGTCTTCAGCTACTGGTCACCTACCTTCATCGGCGACCGGGCAGGGCTGGCGATCTTGCTGGTTTCGAACGCAGCCGTCGCCCTCTTCCTCGCTCTCAATGCCCGGCTGCCGGGCCTCGTCATAGCGAGCACCGGTTTGCTTCTCAACGTGGCAGTCATCTTCTCCAACGGAGCGATGCCGGTATCGGCCTCGGCAGCCAGAGCCTCGGGCGTGACCGCCAAGCACTTCTCCATTGGGGGCATCAAGCACGAGCGCATGACCGACAACACCCTTCTGCCGTGGATCGGGGACGTCATCCCGATCCCGGGGGTCGAGGAGGTTGCCAGCATCGGTGACGTCGTCCTGGCCCTCGGTATCGGGAGGCTGATTTTCGTTAGGGCTCGGACCCGCGACGAAGAAACGGGTTCAGGGCACGAGGAGGGCCGCCCCACCGGACTAGTTCGCCGGGACTAGAGCTTTCTGTTCACGGCGTGCAGGAGCGAGCGCACGGCTGCGGTCGCAACGTCATCCTGCACCACGGCGGCGCCCATCACCGAGGTTGCGCGACCCCCCTCGTGGAACACGGCGCTCACCAGCACCGACTCGTCCGAGCCCACACGTTGAATACCGATGTGCTCGACCTCCACCGTCGCACTGCGGCCGGACAGCACGGGTTCGAGTGCGCGCAGCGTCGCCGTCACCGCAGAACGAGATCTGGCATCGCGGGTTGGTCCTGCGGGGCTCTCGCCGCGCGTGATGGCTCCCGTTGGCCAGCGCAGAGCCACTTCGATCCAGCCCGAGGCGCTACCGCTCGTGATCACGACGTGCTCGATGATGAGCCGGTCGGTAGCCTCTTCGGCGTCGTGGCCCTCTGCGAGAACTGCGAAAGGATCGATCGGTTTCGGCTGCGCGAGGGCCGAGTCCGGCTCATCCGTCACGATGTCAGCCGATTCCTGTGGCGGCGTCTCCTCGCGATCAACTCCCTCGACTGCCTCCTCGGGTTCCTGATCGTCGAGTTGCACTACCGAAACTATGCGGTGATCGATCGTGAAGCCGAAAGCCGCCGCGGCAAGGGACTGCACGTCACGCACGAGCTGCTTGGGCGTGCGGTCGAATGTCGCTACCACGTGGATCTCTGTCGGCTGATCATCGCCGATTACGCGAACTCTGCGGACGCCCCCGACACGCGTCAACTCCTCCTCGAAACGCCGCAGTCTTGGTTCTGGCATTACGCTCGCATCAGATGTCACCGCACCCCGCTCCGGTTCCTGCACTGCCAATTGACAACCTTGACTGTCGCCCGCGGGCCGACTCCTAGTCAAGATACTCGGGTGTGCGCTCGGCGAGGTCTATGAAGACGTCGACGACGTCCGGATCATAGGCCGCGCCGGTCTCCGATCTGATGATGCGAAGCGCATGGGGCAGCGGAAGGCCCCGCCGATAGGGCCTGTCCGAGGTCATTGCGTCGAAAGCGTCCGCCACCGCAAACGCGCGGGCAGCCACAGGAATCCCCGTCCCGGAGATCCCGTGCGGGTAGCCGAGGCCGTCCCAGCGCTCGTGGTGGGACAGGATCACGTCGGTAGCGGACCGAGTGAATCCAACGGGCTCCACGATGCGCACGCCGAGCTCGGGGTGGCGCCGCATGATGTACCACTCCCTCTGAGTCAGGGGGCCGGGCTTGTTGAGGATGGCGTCCGGGATGCCGATCTTGCCAACGTCGTGCAGCAGGAAGCCGAAGGCGATCTCCTGGTTATGAGCGAGCTGGGCGTCGATCTCCTGGAGGCAGCTCATAGCAAGCTTCTGGACCCGGTGTAAATGGCGGCCGGTCACTAGGTCTTTGGCCTCGAGTGCCGCCGCGAGCGCCTGGATCGTGGCGAAGTCCCGTTGCCGCTTCTCGGCCATCGCGTCGATGTAGCTGCCCAGCAGCACGCCGGCTGCCTCGTCGGTGACGACCGGGGCCGATGGGGTAGACGTGGTCAGAGCTCGAGCGAGGTCCTGGAGCGAGCCGTCCTTGTGGATCGCCCCCACGGCTCCGCAAGCAAGGGCGTGGACCATCTCCCGGCTTCCCTCGGGAGAGCGATCTCCGATGACCACGATGCGCACGTCCGGGCAACGGGCGTGGAGCGACTGGACCAAGGTGTGGGAGATGGCGAGGTCCACGATGGCGACGTCGGGGGCAAGGCGTTGAGCGAGGTGGACGGCCTCGGCGGCACTGCGCGCAACGGCCGCGACCTCCGCGTTTCCGAGGGACGCGGTAATACTGTCCAGCGATCGGACGACCGGCTCGTCCGGCTCGACGAGCAATACAGTCAAGGTCGGCTGATCTCTGAACGCCAAATCCTGCCATTCAGAAGAGCGCGAAATCCCCAGGGCCATTGCTTCGCTAGTTAACAAGCGTTAAAGTCACGGCAACATCCCCCGAACGGGTTGAGTAACCAACCCCTGGGGGTCAGCGAAGTCCAGCGAATAGGTGGGGGATTTTACCAGGAACGAATAGCGGAGCGGCGGTCTACGGACCGGGTTACTGACCCAATCGTTAGTTCTTCCCCCGAAAGGGGCCGCATTCATGAAGTTTCGTCTTCTTGCGATCGTGGGCACTCTGGCTGCGATCTTCCAGGTAGCCGGTGCCAGCTGGCGTTGGTAACAAGTCCAAGAAGTAAGAAGAGGAGGAGGCCATAGAGATGGCCTCCTCCTTTTTTGGTTGCTGCCTATTCCAACGTGGGTCCTGTCGAATCTACGATAGGAAAAATGAGCAAGAGCCGAGTCTACGCATGGACAGTGGTGACTCTGACGATTGTTGTCATGGCCACCCTCCTTAGCCAGGGTTGGTCAAGTCGGTACGCCCTTCCGACGTTACTCTTCTGGATCCTCCTTCTAATTGCTGCTGAACAATTGCCCGTGTCCCTGGGCTTCGAAACTCGGGTGACCATGTCCTTTCCAGTACTTCTCGCCATCGCCATCGTTTTTCCGCCGGCGATCGCGATGGTTATAGCTGGCATAGGGACGATCGACCCACGTGAATTCAAGAGGCGAAGCCAGATCCACAGAGCCGTTTTTAATGTCGCCCAAAACATGCTGGCACTAGGGATTGCTACGTTGCCTTTTCATGACTTGCCCAATGGGGATCGTTTGCAGGCGACCCCCATCATTCTGTCTGCATTGCTAAGATTGACAGCCAACCTTGGCTTCGTGGCCGCTGCAGTCCACTTCGACACCGGAACTCGTTTCGTAAAGATTGTCGGCGCATTGGTGCCACGGCCGATCGCCGGATTCGCAACCTCTTATGCTCTCCTGACTGTTCTTGGAGCTGCAACGGCCTTTGCCTACCAACTGCCCTATGGCGCTTGGGCAGTTGCTGCGGTCCTCATCCCCCTCTTGTTCGCGCGGCTCAGCATCCTCGGGGCTCGGGCGCAACAGGAACTTTCAGAGAAGCTCCGCAAACAGCAGGAAGCGCTGCTTGAAGCCACGGAAAAAGTCTTCGAGGAACGGGAGCAGGAGCGCAAGCGAATCGCCGAGCAGATCCATGACTCGAGCCTGCAAATGCTTGCCGCGGCCTCCTACGGTTGTGGCAACGCCTCGGGTCTTCTCAAGGCTTCGCGTCAAGAAGAAGCCAACGTATCGATCGAGCAGGCTGGCGAGGCCGTCGACGCGGCCATTAAGCAGCTGCGCAGCTCGCTAGTTGACTTGAGGCGTTCATCGGTCGAAGAGGGGGGCCTGATCGAAACCATCCGCAACTTCATCGATCAGGTGAGCACGTTGTGGGGGACAGAGGTGATCATAGAGGGCGGAATCGAGCACGAGCCCCCCATCCCAGTCGCGCTTGCTGCTTTCCAGATATTGCAAGAAGGTTTGGTCAATGCTTTGAAGCACGCGCAAACTCCTAGGATCATTATCAAGATCGGCGAATCGGAGTCGATGGTTCACATAGTCGTTGAAGATGAGGGTTCAGGCTTCGACACCGAGAAAGAGGTGGGCTCCGATCACGTGGGAATGCGACTTATGAAAGAACGAGCGGCTCGAGTTGGAGGGCGCATCGAGCTCGACTCACAGCCGGGAACCGGCACGCGCCTCAAGGCGATCCTGCCCGGAGGCGTGGCGCGATGACCGTCAGAGTGCTCATCTGCGAAGACCACACGCTTGTCTCCCAAGGCTTGCAAGTCATGCTTTCGATGTCTGACGACATCGAGTTGGTCGGCGTGGTCAACAGTGGCGAAGACGCTCTCGCCAAACTGCAGTCTGCCTCGGTGGACGTCGTTCTCATGGATGTAAGCCTCGGCCGCGGCATGAACGGGATTGACGCGACGGCACAGATCAAGAAGACGTCCCCCGAGGTTCGGGTGCTCGTCCTCACCATGTTCACCGACCCCGCCACCGTCTCGAAGGCGGTCAAGGCTGGCGCCGACGGTTACCTCTCGAAGGGCGCGTCACAGGACTCGGTGCTGAAAGCGATCGACGACGTCGTCGCGGGGCGGCAGGTGCTCGACCCCAACGTGACCGAGGGCATCTTTGGGCGCATCGCGGGCAAGGACCAGCGGGCTTTGACAGACCGTGAGCTCACCGTCCTGCAGGAGCTCAGCGATGGCAAGGCCACGAGGGAGGTGGCGGAAAGCATTCACGTCTCCGAGGAGACCGTCAAGACCTACCTCAAGCAGATCTTTCGCAAGCTGGGGGTCCACGACAGGACCGAAGCCGTCGCCGAGGCCTTCCGGCGCGGCCTCGTGCACTGACGCGTTCCGGGGCGGCTCCGCACCTGTGGCGCGCGCCACTTGCGCCGGACTGAGGATTGGGGTAAGCCTTAAATCGGGCAGATCTCACAAATCATGGTCGGGGTCGAGGTGGGCTCAATGCAGCAACCCAGCGGTCGAACGCAGGCTCAAGAGTCGTCTCCGTCTGCCCGCGACCCCGGCTTTCTCTCCCCCTCGAAGGTCTTCGTCGGTCTTCTGATTGTCTTGGTCGTGCTCGTAATAGCAGCCGTCCTCTTGATCGATTCGAAAGATGAGAATGGACAGGCTGCGTCAGGCTCGGAGCAGACCCAAGCGACTGGACCGACGGGCAGAAAGCTCTCCCCCACCCTGACGGACGAAGAAGCCATCGCCAAATTCAAGAGTCTGAACCGTCTGCGCCTTCGCGCCTACAGGACAGCTAATCAAGCCTTCGTCTCTCTTGCCTTCGAAAGCGGATCTCGCGTGGAGAGGTTGGTTGCCAGGGAGATCCACTCTCTCAAAGACTCTTCGGTTTCCTCTCGAACGAAGTTCGATACTTTGAGTCTCCGAGTGCTGAGCACGACTCCTTCGAGGCTGCGCGTACAGCAGCGCGTAATCGTGACGCCGCGATTTGTCAGCCAGAAAACTAAACAGGACGTCACACGCAATCCGCGAAAAGAGCGAGATGTAATCAATTGGACGTTGACCAGGGGCAGCAACGGATGGAGAATCACTCGCTCAGCGATCGTCAACGCCCAGGTCGTGGCTAAAAAGAATGGCTAAGCACACGGTCGCGCTTCTGATGGCAACAAGCCTACTGCTTCTCCCCGCGCCTTCATCAGCGTCGGGCACCGGCAAGGCAAAGGTCATCACCTACGGCTCCACCCCAATTCACGGAGTGCAAAGCGCGGCCAAGAAATTCTCTGCAGCCGCCCATGCAAGTGCTCAAACCGGAGCTACTGACCATTCGGCTGGGGGCGAAGGTGCCCCGACCGGTACCGAGAGCGCAACGTCTGGTACCGAAGGCGGAGCTTCAAGTGCCGGCCCCCACGTTGTTACGGTTCCTGTCGTCTTTTCGACGCACAACTGCGCTCCGGTCTACGGAACTGCGACACAAAACCTGTCGTACTCAGTCGCGCAGCCGGGTTCGACGGACTGTCCTGGCTTCGTCTTCATCGCTCCCGACAAGGCCCCCAAGGCTCCGAAAGCTCCCAAGCCCGCTGCCGGCACACCTGCGAGGCCCCCAACGCCGCAAGAGATCGCCGGGCGGTTGGCCGACAAAGTCGTCAAACAGGCGGGACGGCCTCAGCTTGCGGTCGCACCCGGACGGGTGGGGCTAACGGGGCTCAAGAGCTACTTCTGGCTGCAGAGCCCGCTGCATCCGATCACCGCCATAGCAACGGTGGCGGGCTTCTCGGTCACGGCGCAGGCGATCCCCTACCGCTACGACTGGAGCTTCGGCGACGGCGCCGGCCTGGCAACGAGGGATCCCGGCCGACCGTGGAGCCGCAGCCATCCGGGCACCATCGGGCACCTCTACGAGACGAGCGGTCACTACGAGGTATCCGTCGCCGTCCGTTGGGTAGCTCGCTGGCGCATCGGAGGCGGGCCGTGGCGTCCGCTCGGCTACTTCACTACCTCGGACGACCAGGGCTATCCGGTGAGGCAGGTAGTCGCGCGACTGACCGCCAGCGAACACTAAACCCGGCGTCTTGAGCCTGACCGGCAGGAAAGGTTCACGCATGCAGCGAATCCACGTGACATGAACCTCAGAGGAGCCACAGCGTTCACGCACTGCTACCGGCGTACCGTCTCGGGGCGTGTGTAGGCATGGCTTTGGCAATCTCAAGCCTCATCGCGCTGCAACCGGCGCGGGCTCATTCTTCTTCCGGGTCTCACGCATCAACTCCGCAGCCGGCGCTAGCCCGGTCGGCTGCTGTGGATCAGCCTCCCATCACCGGATCCGTGACGAAGTCGTACATCGTGCCGACGCGCGACGCAGACATCTACCTCGAGGTGGTGGAACCGACCTCGAATGGAAAGGTCGTCAAGGCCCCCGTGATCCTGACCTACTCGCCATACTCGGTGCTCGGTCGAAACGGCGACGCCGACCATTGGGTGCCGCTCGGGTACGCACGTGCGCAGGCCGACGTCATTGGAACGGGCAACTCGGGCGGGTGCTACGACTACGGCGGCAAGCGAGAGCAGCGCACGGGCCACGATCTCGTCGATTGGGTCGGCACTCGCTCGTGGTCGACCGGGAGAGTGGGCATGCTCGGCGGCTCCTACGACGGCACAACCCAATACGCGACGGCAATCACGCACCCTGCCCATCTGACGACCATCGTTCCGGAGGCGGCGATCAGCCGCTGGTACGACTACGCATATTCGGGCGGCATTCGCTACACCGACAGCAACGAGGAGTTCTCTCACGAGGGTCCCGCCGCCGCGACCGACGAGGGGGTCGACACGCCTCTGGCGTTCGACTTCGGCTTCGCGATCCCGCCGCCGGTGGACGAGCAAGATCCTCACTGGACCAATCGCGTCGGCTCCACGGTGACTCCCTGTGACGAGCTCGAGCACACCGGCGCCGCGTACATACAACCTGACCCCGGACTACGACGGCTTCTGGCGCGACCGCGGGTACCTCACCGGGCTGCACACCGTCAAGATCCCCGTTCTCGTGGCCAGCAACTGGGGCGACTACAACGTCAAGCAGGTCAACGGCTACAGCGCGTATCACGCGCTCACGGAGTCGCGCTTCGCCCGCATGTACTTCGGGACGCGCTGGAGAGGACACGGCGTGCCTCCGGGGGCCGCCTACGCCAGGACCGTCGACACGTGGTTCGCTCATTTCTTGAAGGGCGTCCCCAATGGCCTCGAAACCACGCTGCCACCGGTGACCTCGCAGACCTCCGATTCCAAGGGACCGCTCGGCTACCACTCGGGACCCGAGCCGAGCATTACTCGCGCGCGCCTCTACCTCGGGCACTCGTCCACCGAGTGGACACTGAGCTCCCGCCCGAGCTGGGGGGGGCGGCCTGCCGGCGGCGATGTTGAGTCGACCGGGACCAACACCGAGACGCGAGCTGCAGCGCAGCCTTTCGCAGACGGGTCATACCTGGCTTCAAGGGCCTCCCTTGCAACACGACATCCGCGTGTTCGGGCGCCCAAGCCTGCACCTGTGGTCGACCGTGGAACGCGAGTGGATAACGGTGACGACTTCGATCCGGCCCGCTACGAGGGCTCCGGTGCAGCGACGACGGCCATCGACTCAACGGCGCTGGTCGCCTTGAGCCGGGGATGGCTCGACTCGCGTTATCGCAACGCACTCGATCACCAGGTCTCGGTTACTCCCGGCAAGCCCTTTGCCATGGACGTGCCGCTCATGCCTACCGATTACACCGTTCGAGCCGGCCACCGCCTCGTGTTGCTGGTGCAACCGAGACTTCGGAATGGGCGATTCCCAAGCTCTATCCGGTTCCGAGCGTTCCCACTGTTCGCATCAACTACGAGAGCGATCAGAGCTATCTCACGCTGCCGGTCGTCACGCGGGGAGGCTGAGCCCCCGAGGCCGAGATCGGCCGCACGCCCGGCTAAGCTCGGCCCGGTGAACCTCGAGCTCCAGCACCACTTCAAAGCGCCCGTGCACGAAGTCGCGGCGGTCATGCTCGACCTCGACTATCAGCACTCGCTGGCGAGTCTGAGAACGTCTGCTACCCGGCGCGTCGAGTCCCAGCAAGAGCGCCCCGACGGCTCGGTCCTGCGTCATACGCACTACGAGCTGGACGCGCCACTTCCCGGCGCTGCCCGAAGTCTCCTCGGCGGCAACAAGCCAAGCTGGACCGAAGAGGCAATCTGGCATCCAGAAGAGCGCCGCTGGGAGTGGAAGATCGTGCCCCGCGTTGCCAAGGACCTTCTCTCCGCCAAGGGCGCAATCGAGCTTGGCGAGCGAGGGGAGAGAACCCTTCGTAGCGTGGTTGGTACGGTCGAGGTGCGCGTGCCGCTTTACGGGAGCAAGGTCGAACGGGTGATCATCGACGGTCTGCGTCGCGGCTACGACGGTGAGGCCAAGCGACTCCAGGCGTGGCTCGAAGATGGCGGTCGCCGCCGCTTAACGGTTACGTAACACGGCTGAAACTGCGGGGAAACGGCGTTCCTCTAGCCTGCATCAAGGACACAGGGACTACGCACGCGGCCGCCCACGAAGGAGGCGTTCATGGCACCAAGCCCGTCTGATGCTGTGGCACTGGGTAAAGACAACGGCGCTCAGTTCGTCGATCTGCGCTTCTCGGATCTGCCCGGGCTCATGCAGCACTTCACGATCCCCTTCGAGAGCCTGACAGAGGAGTCGTTCGAGGAAGGGTTCGGATTCGACGGCTCCTCCATTCGCGGCTTCCAGGAGATCCAGGAATCGGACATGATCCTCGTGCCGGACGCGGGGACGGCGCTGATGGATCCGTTCCGGCAGCATCCGACTTTGGTCCTGCACGCCTTCGTCAAGGATCCTGTCACCGGAGAGCTCTATTCGCGCGACCCCCGCTACGTGGCCCGCAAAGCGGAGGACTATCTCAAGGGCACGGGCATCGCCGACACCGCGTTCTTCGGCCCCGAGGCCGAGTTCTACGTCTTTGACTCGATCCGCTTCGACCAGAATCAGCACTCCGCCTACCACTACATCGACGCGGTCGAAGGTGCGTGGAACTCGGGCAAGGAGGAGGAGGGAGGCAACCTCGGCTACAAGCCGCGCTACAAGGAGGGTTACTTCCCCGTCCCTCCGATGGATCACTACCAGGACCTGCGCTCGGAGATGGCTCTCACGCTGAGGGATCTCGGAATCCCAACGGAGGTGCACCATCATGAGGTCGGCACCGCGGGACAATCCGAGATCGACGTGGGCTTTTCACCGCTCCTGGCGATGGCCGATCGGTTGATGACCTACAAGTACGTCATCAAGAACATCGCGCTCAAGCACCACAAGACTGCGACGTTCATGCCCAAGCCGATCTATCAGGACAACGGGTCGGGCATGCACGTTCATATGTCTCTGTGGAAAGAGGACGAGCCGCTATTCTGGGACGAGCTAGGTTACGCGCAACTCAGCGATCTCGCCCGTCACTACATCGGAGGAATCCTCGAGCATGCACCCGCGTTGCTTGCCTTCTGCGCTCCGACCACCAACTCTTACAAACGGCTAGTCCCCGGGTATGAAGCTCCGGTCAACCTCGTTTACTCGCAGCGCAACCGATCGGCGGCAGTAAGGATCCCCCTGTACTCGAAGTCTCCCAAGGCAAAGCGTATGGAGTTCCGCTGTCCCGATCCTTCCTGCAACCCTTACCTCGCTTTCCCGGCGATGCTCATGGCGGGGCTGGACGGGATCAAGAACAAGATCGAGCCACCAGAGCCCATGGACAAGGACCTCTACGAGCTCCCGCCCGAGGAGCTATCCGAGGTGCCGCAAGTGCCTGCATCGCTCGACGCCGCGCTCGACGCTCTCGAGGCCGACAACGACTTCCTTCTCGAAGGGGGCGTGTTCACAGAAGACGTCATCACGACGTGGATCGAGTACAAGCGCAGCCGGGAAGTCGACGCCCTGAGGCTACGGCCGCATCCATGGGAGTTCTATCTCTACTACGACGTTTAGCCACCGGCGCGTGCCGGGGTATCCCGCTTTAGAACCGAGTCCGTTAGGAGGGTTTGATCAGGCATGAACATCTCGGGTGAGCTCATCTTGTCGGTCATCGTGTTCGTCATAGCGGTAGCTGTCGTCACCTTGATCGGCCGGCGATCAGGCCGAGGCGACGGCCGTAGGTAGCCGGGGGTTCCTCCCAAGATGACTACCGAGCTGCTCGGCGTCGCGCTCCAGACCGTCGATGGGAGCACCACCACGCTTGCAGAGCTCGGAGATGATTCGCCTCTCGTCGTCGTGTGGCTGCGCCACTACGGCTGACCTTTCTGCCGCGAGCATCTCGCGCAGTTGCGCGACCGGCATGACGAGTTCACAACACGCGGAGCCAAGGTCGTTGCGATCGGCATGGGGGACGCGGCCGAGGCCAGAGCCTTTGCGGCAGGGCGGCACATGCCTTTTCCCTTGCTGGTCGACGGTGACAAGGACTCATACGAGATGCTGGGTTTCGAGCGAGCCGGTCTCGCCACCGTGATCGGACCGAGAGTCTGGCGCCACGGTCTCGTAAGCCTGTTCAAAGGCCACGGTATCGCCGCGCCCAGGCAGGACGCGTTACAGCTTGGGGGGGCCGCCGTCCTCCGGCCCGACGGGACGATCGCCTACCGGCACCAAGCCGCCAGCTCGTCGGACAACGCGCCGGTAGACGACCTGATCTCAGCCCTCGATGAGCTTGCAGCTCACGGGCGCGACTAACCGTAAATGAGCCGTTCGGCTGCTACCCGTGCGCGGCGCGTGACCCGCAAGTAGCTCTCCTCTAGCTCCTGGCGCGGCTGCTCCCGAAAACCGAGCGCAACGCCTAGAGACTCGAGCTCCTCGGGCAGAGTGGGAAGGGCCTGCGTCGCCCTCCCCGTAAAGAAGAAGCAGCGATTGCGAATCCTCGTAAGCAAGACGTACGAGTCGTGCAGGCGACGGTGCTCGTCGACTGTCAACAGATCGCAATCAAGTGCCGCCCCAAGGGCCTGCAGAGTGTTGGTTACTCGAAGCGAATCGTGCCGATGAGCATGCTGAAGCTGAAGCAGCTGCACTGCGAACTCGACGTCTGCGATGCCTCCGGGGCCCATCTTCAGATTGCGCCGGGCGTCGGTCCCGCGCGGAATTCGCTCGCGTTCCATGCGTGCCTTCAGGTGCCTTATCTGAGCGAGAGCCCCGGGCGGCAGACGGGCTGGATAAGCGAGCGAGCGCGTCTGGTCCATGAATCGCAGCCCCAGGGCATGGTCTCCGGCGGCGACCCGAGCCTTGAGCAGAGCCTGGTGCTCCCACGGCTTCGCCCAGCGCGCGTAGTACTCGAGGTAGGAATCGAGCGAGCGAACGATGGGGCCGGATTTGCCCTCGGGCCTGAGCCCCAGATCGAGCTTGAAGGTCTGTCCCTCGGGAGTGACCTCGCTGATCGCGCGGCGCAGCTCGTTGCCGATGCGCTCTGCTTCCTCGGTAGCGCAGTCGTGCACGAGCATGACGTCTATGTCCGATGCGTAGTGCAGCTCCCGGCCCCCCAGCTTGCCCATGCCAATTACCACGAAGGGGAGCTTGCACTCGCTGAGGGCAGCCTCGAGACAGGCATCGGCGATGCCGGCGATGCCGGTGCCGACCTCTTGCACATCCGCTTCGCCGGCGATGTCGGCCACTGCGATCCGCAGCATCTCTCGCCGCTTGAAACGGCGCAGACCGTCCAACCTGCCCTCCGGCTCCCTCCACTGGAGCGAGGCAACGGCCTCCCGAACGAGGCGCTCCCGGCCTTTGGGCGTGCCCGGCCCGCGCGGCGCCGCAATCGTTGCCAGCTCGTCGGGAGCCGCCGCCAGGATTTCACCAAGCACCCGGCCGCTGCCGAGCACACGAGCAAGCAGCGCCAGGCCCGGAGGGTTATCGCGCAGGGCTCCCAGCATGTCCAGGCGTTCCTCGAGCCTTTCCCCCAGGCGGAGGAAAGCGAACAAGCCCTCATCGGGCTGCGGTGCAGACGCGAGCCAGCGCAGCAAGGCAGGCGTCAACACCCGAAACAGCTTGGCGCGCCTCGAGCTGCCCGCTACGAGACCACCGAGCGTGAGCGCGGCCCGATCGGCGTCCCGAAACCCGAGCACCCTCAGTCGTTCCTTGAGCGCATCGACGGACAACCTCGGCCCCGACGGATCGGCGAGAGATTCCACCATGGGGCGGTAGAAGAGGCGTTCGAAACGGCTTCTGACGTCCGCGAGGATCGATCCGTGCGCCTGTTCGAAGCGCTCGAGCGCGCTTGCCAGCGGCGAATCCTTGAAGCCCATGGCGCGGGCGATGCGAGCCCGTGCCTCGCCGCCGGCAGGCAGGGTATGCACCTGACGCTCTTGCCACAGCTGACAGCGGTGCTCGACGTTTCGGAGCCACCGGTACGCGACCGACAACCCGGCGCCGTCATCCTCGGCAACGTAGCCGCCCGCCACGAGAGCGTTGAGCGCGGCGAGCGTCCCCGGCGCCCGAACGGAGGGATCACTTCCACCGTGAACCAGTTGCAGCAATTGAATCGAAAACTCGATGTCGCGAATGCCGCCGGGACCGAGCTTCACGTCATCTGTCTCGGTGGACTTACGCCGGCGTGCCGAATCCGCAGCATGGCTCTCGACGCGCTCCTTCATCTTGCGCACACCCGCGATGCGCTCTTGTGACACCTCTGACGAGAACGCAAACGCGCGCGTGCGTTCGATGAAGCTCTGCGCGAGCTGCATGTCCCCCGCCGACGCGCGCGCCTTCAGCAGTGCCTGGTACTCCCACGACTTGGCCCAGCGCGCGTAATACTTGAGGTAGCCGTCGAGTGATCTCACGAGCGGCCCGTTGCGCCCTTCGGGCCTCAAGTTGCAGTCGATGCGATACGCCTGACCCTGCGGAGAGAATGTACCCAGCTCTTGCAACAGGGCTTCTACGACTCTTGCGGCGGAGGCGGGCTGCGCGTTCGATACGAACATCAAGTCGATGTCTGATGCGTAGTTCAGCTCCTCGCCGCCGAGCTTGCCCATGGCGATCACCGAAAGATGGCGCGCTTTGAGCGCTTCGAGGGACACCTGAAGACACGCGTCGGTCAAGCCGGTCAGAGCTCCGCCCACCTCCTCGAGAGAAAGCTCGCCGGCAAGGTCCCGTGCCGCGATTACGAGTAGCCGGCGACGCTTTTCCTCGCGCAGGCTCGGCCAGCCACCGCGCGAGTGCGCGCCACGCATGATGTCGTAGCAGGCGCTGCGCGACGGCAAGCGCAAGTCCTCCTCGAGAAGAGAGGCCGCGACTGAGTCGCGCGCCACGAGCTCGCGAAGGCTCCTCGAATAGAGCTCGATCGCGTTGCTTCGCACGGCGCGCGTTGTGGGTGGCATCAGACGAACGAGACCATATTCGCCGCCCTCCAGGAAAACCTTTGGCTTGGAACCACAAACTATCGGCCCAAGCGCGCTGGTTTCAACACATGGCAGGGATTGGAGTCGTTGGTTACCGTACAAATGTTCCGGACGCGGGCACGAGAGCCGGAGCGGGCGGGCCATCGAGTCATCGCGGGAATCGGTGGCGCGCCAAAGGCCTCAAGCCAGAGGCCGCCATGGGCAGCGAGCCCTCGCGGGTGGCACGTGATCACCGTGGATCGCGCCGCGCGGGAACCGCACGAGAGCCTGCGGAGAAGACGTAGCCAGCCGTCTCTTCGCGCGGAGCAACTAAGGAACGGCTCTCCGACAGGGAGGTGGGAATGACAGGTAGCTCTACCCGGCATTCGATCTTGCAGCACCTGGTTATCTTGGCAACACTCGCAGCAACTCTTCTCCTTCTGAGCGCGCCGGCTCAAGCTTCGGTTTGGAAAGACCGCCGCGCCATCAAGGACAGAGCGAAAACGCAGCTCGGCGCCAGCTACCGCTACGGCGGAGATGCTCCGAGTAGCTTTGACTGCTCTGGACTCACTAGTTGGACCTTTCACCACCACGGCGCCGATCTTCCCCATTCGTCGGCGGATCAATTCAAGCTCGCGCATCGTTCCGGTTACAAGCGAATCTGGAAGCGTAAGAACCTGCATCGCGGCGACCTCGTCTTCTTCAAGACCACGAGCGCGCGTGTAGGGCATGTCGGCATCTTCATGGGTCGCGGCAAGTTCATCTCCGTGACGTCATCATCCGGCGTGCGCGTCGACTCCGTGCACGACCCCTATTACTGGGGCTCCCGCTGGGTCGGCGCCACAAGGGTTCCCGCCCTGCGACGCAGCTAATCCTCGGCCCACTCACCTAACCACTCGAGCCCCCGGCAAGCCGGGGGTTTGTGGTGTGCGGCCGCGTCTACAAGACCGGAAGGTAGCGGCTGCGCTCGTAGGGGGACACGTAGCTCTTGTACTGGTCCCATTCGGCCCGCTTGTTTCGCAGCAGATACTCAAAGACCTGCTCCCCGAGGGTCTCCGCGACGAGGTCCGAAGATTCCATTTCGTGAAGAGCCTCGAAGAGATCGTCCGGAAGGCGGGCGATGCCACGAGCGCGGCGCTCCTGATCGCTGATCTCGTAGATGTTGTCGGTGGCTTCGGACGGCAACTCGTAGGCCTCGTCGATTCCCTTGAGACCGGCTGCGAGCATCACTGAGAAAGCGAGGTACGGGTTACAGGCCGGATCCGGGGAGCGCAGCTCGATGCGCGTGGACTGATCCTTGCGGGGCTTGTACATCGGCACTCGCAACAGGGCGGAGCGATTGTGACGGCCCCAGCACACGTACACAGGTGCTTCCGGGACCGGATACCCGCCGCCGGTGATCAAGCGCTTGTACGAGTTCACCCACTGGTTCGTCACTGCCGTTATCTCGCGCGCGTGCACGAGCAAACCTGCAATGAAGTGCTTCGCCACCTTGGAGAGGTGATACTCGTCCGAGGAGTCGTGGAAGGCGTTTTGATCTCCCTCGAAGAGCGATAGGTGAGTGTGCATCCCCGAGCCCGGCAGGGCGGTGGCCGGCTTGGGCATGAACGTTGCATACATGCCGCGCTGCGCCGCCATTTCCTTGACCACGAGCCGGAATGTCATCACAGAGTCCGCCATCGTGAGCGCATCCGCGTGCCGAAGATCGATCTCGTGCTGGGACGGCGCTACCTCGTGATGGGAGAATTCGACCGGAATCCCCATCTGCTCGAGCACCGACACCATCTCTCGTCTCAGCAGCTGGGTAACGTCGAGAGGAGTCAGGTCGAAGTAGCCGCCCGCGTCTATCGGCGAGGGATCTTCCACGCTGTTGAAGAGAAAGAACTCCATCTCCGGGTGCATGTAGAAGGTGAAGCCCTTCTCGGAAGCGCGCTCGAGGTTGCGGCGCAAGACGTAGCGAGGATCGCCCCAGAATGGCCTGCCGTCCGGGGTGTAGATGTCGCAGAACATGCGAGCAGCCCCGCCCTCGTGGTTGCCGTAAGCGGGCATGATCTGAAAGGTTCCTGCATCGGGCCTGGCGAGCATGTCCGATTCCTGGATGCGCGCGAAGCCCTCGATGGCGGAGCCGTCGAACCCGATTCCCTCCTCGAAGGCCTGCTCGAGCTCCTCGGAGGTGACGGCGAAAGACTTGAGGAACCCCAGGACATCGGTGAACCACAACCAGACGAGGCGAATGCCCCGCTCCTCGACGGTCCTCAGCACGTAGTCCTGCTGCCGCTCCATCGCCCTGCAGGGTACGCCTCGAACATTTCGGCCACGTTACGAGGAAGGAGCCCGGCCCCCAGGCGCGTAGGCTTGGGAAATGATCCGAGTTGCCCTGGCGCAGATGAACCAAGTTGTCGGCGACATCGACGGCAACATGGGACGCATTCTCGAAACGCTGGAGTGTGCGGCAACCGAGGGCGCCCAGCTGGTCGTCACGCCGGAGCTGGCAGTACCCGGGTACCCGCCGGAAGACCTGCTCCTCAAGCCCGAGTTCTTGCACGCCAATCGTCACGCGCTAGAGCAGATTGCGGCTGCCACCGGCGACGTCCTGACGATCGTCGGCTTCGTCGATGAGGGGCGCGATCGGCTCTACAACGCGGCTGCCATTTGCCAGCACGGCCGAGTGATGTCCGTCTATCGCAAGCATCTACTACCCAACTACGGAGTGTTCGACGAGTTCAGATATTTCGAGCAGGGACGCGGTCACACTCTCGTCGACACGCCGGATGGAATCATCGGCGTGTGCGTGTGTGAAGACGCATGGAGCAACAGCGGACCGGTGACCTCGCAAGGTGACGCCGGCGCGCAGATCATCGTTAACATCAACGCATCCCCCTTCCACAAGAACAAGCTCGAGGAGCGAACCGAGATGCTCGCCGAGCGCGCCAGGCGCGCGCGGGCATCGATCGTCTACGTCAACACGGTGGGCGGACAAGACGAGCTGGTCTTCGACGGAGGCTCACTTGTGATCGATCCGGACGGAGAAGTCGTTGCTCGCTGGCCTCAGTTCACCGAGCACTTCGGGGTGGTGGAAGTTCCCCTCGGGGAGGCGGGACACCGGCACCATCCCTCGATCCGCCGCCTGTCAACCACTCTGCCGGCCCTAACCGTCCCGCCGCCACAGGCCCTGTTGGCTGAGCCCTCGTCCTCGGACGAGGAGATCTACGAGGCGCTCCGGCTCGCGCTGCACGACTACGTCATCAAGAACGGCTTTAGAGCAGTCGTCGTCGGTCTGTCCGGCGGGATCGACTCGACCCTGACGGCCGCCCTGGCGGTCGACGCGGTAGGTCCGAACAACGTTCTCGGAGTCTTGATGCCGTCGATGTTCACGTCCCAAAGCTCACTGGACGACGCGCGGACCGTTGCCGGCAACCTCGCAATCGAGACGAAGACTGTAGCGATCACCGAAACCTACGAAGACTACGTCTCGGCCCTGGACACCTCCTTCGACAAGCACGAGCCTGGACTTGCCGAAGAGAACATACAAGCGCGTATCAGGGGCAACCTGTTGATGGCGATCTCCAACCGCTACGGGCACCTCGTGCTGGCGACGGGCAACAAGTCCGAGATGGCGTGCGGCTACTCAACCTTGTACGGCGACATGGCGGGCGGCTTCGCAGTCCTCAAAGACGTGCTCAAGACCGAGGTCTACGCGCTGTGCCGATGGCGGAACAAGCAGGGTGAGGTCATCCCCGAGAGCGTGCTTACCAAGGCTCCCTCGGCCGAGTTGCGTGCCGGGCAACAAGACGAGGACTCGCTCGGGCCCTACGCGGAGCTCGACGAGATCCTCGAGGGCTACATAGAGCAGAATCTGCCGGTCGAGGACATCATTGCCGCCGGGCACGAGCGCGCCGTCGTGGAAAGGGTCATGACCCTCGTCGACAGGGCCGAATACAAACGGCGGCAGGCGCCTCCCGGCCCCAAGGTGACGACCAAGGCCTTCGGACGAGACCGGCGCCTGCCCATCACAAACCGCTGGAGGCCGGGCCGCTCCGATCTGCCCGCCCGTTCGGTTGGCGAAGCGGTCGAGACGTAGCAGGATGATCCCGTGGCATGGACTGCATTGCTGCTCACAGATCAAGCCGGCGATGTTAGGGACGTTCTCCCGGCGTTTCCCGCCGCGCCCTACCGGGTGGTAACGGCGCCGCTCAAGAACACGGGGGCAAAGGACCTGATTCCAATTCATCCGGATTTGCTGCTCATCGATGCAACCAGCGAGATCGGTGCGGCCGAAGAGACGACGAAACGAGTCGCGCTTGCATGGGAGATAGGTCTACCGCCGGTCGTTGTGATCGCCGAGGAGAACGACCTCGGAAAGTTCCGCTTCGAGATGGGCGCCGACGACTTTCTCCTCACGAGCGCGTCCACCAACGAGATCGCCGCGCGCCTCGACCTCGCCGCACGTCGAGCGGGCCGCACCGAGCAAGACGTCGTCCTGAAAGTGGGTGACCTCGTGGTCAACCCAGACAACTATCAGGTGTACGTCAGGGGCCGGCCGCTCGACCTCACCTACAAGGAGTTCGAGCTGCTGAAGTTCCTCGCCCAAAGGCCGGGCCGGGTGTGCGACAGAGACCTGCTCCTTCGAGAGGTGTGGGGATACGACTATTATGGCGGGACTCGCACGGTCGACGTCCACGTGCGGCGGCTGCGTGCCAAGCTGGGGGCGGAGCACGAGACCCTCATCGAAACCATCCGCAACGTCGGCTACCGCCTCGTTCCGAGACCAAGGGAGCGCTGAGCATGGTCTTTCTCGTAGGACTCGCACTTTCCTTCTGGCTTCTCGACTGGCCGTGGCGCATTATCGTGCTGGTTCCCCTCGCGGCGCTTGAGATTGTCGAGTGGGTGATCTTTATGAGGCTGCGCAAAGTGCATTCGATCACCGGAGTCGAGGCAATCGCAGGAACGCGCGGCAAGGCCATCACGCATTGCCGTCCCGCGGGGCAAGTGACGCTCAACGGCCAGATCTGGAACGCCCGCTGCGCGACCGGCGTGGATGCGGGAGCCGAGGTCGTGGTCACAGGAGCCGAAGGTATCGAGCTCCAAGTGGAGCCTGCCCGTGACGCCACGCCGACGCTCTAGCGTGAGTTAGCCCTGGGGCCGGACGCAACGGCGAGCTTTCTATACTGCGAGTGTCCCTTCGGGGGCCGCGGGCCGTTAGCTCATCAGGCAGAGCTCCGGACTTTTAATCCGGCGGGCAGGGTTCGAGTCCCTGGCGGCCCACCGAAGCTGACATTGTACGAACCGCGTTGTTCGGGGTGTCGCTGTTCGGCGGTGTTTGCCCGTCAGGCCAGCCTGGCAGCCCCGGCAGCACGCGAAACGTCGGCTGCACGGCGTCGGAGGCCGTAACGCGTAGTTCGTGAACGAACGCCTGGACGGCCGCTTTTAGACAGGCCGCCCGCTCACTCCCCAAGTATCAGCCAGTCGCGACATGCGCCGAGCCGCAATTACTCGACACCCCGATTCTCCGTGTGAACCTGTGGACCGCACGGAAGCGCCGAACGTCGACCGGGAACGCGAGGCGGCCCGCCCTCGACTGCGTCCTCAGAGCGGTGATCCCGACCGCTCTGACCGCCCCGGAATGCGCGTCCCAGAACAGCGGCGCTCGACTGGCTCTAACCGCCGGCAGCATGTCACGCGGCCGAGCCCAGCGAACCGACGTTCTGTCCCGACCCCGGGCCGCACGAGCCGAATGCCGACCCATCGATCTGGCGCCTCCGAGAGCCGATGGACTTGAGCGCTCAGGTAGACGACGGCACCTCTCCGGCCGTCCGCCGCCAGGGCGGAAACCAGGGGGCCGGTCGTCGACCCGAAGCCGTACGGTGTGCTGCATGACTGCGAAGCTACGCGTGCCCACCCACCTGCAGGCCTCGACTGACGTCGGTGGGCCGGCGCGGGTGGAGTGGCTGGCAGCGCTGCCGGACCGGGTCGAGGAGCTGACCGCTCGCTGGGGACTGGACCTCGGCGAGCCGTTCGAGCCGGGCGGCAATTGCTCGTGGGTCGCGCCGGGCACCGACTCCGACGGACGCGAGGTCGTGCTCAAGGTGGCGTGGGAACACACCGAGGCGCTGCACGAGGCGGAGGGCCTGGTCGCGCTCGGCGGCCAGGGGGCGGTCGAGGTGTACGCGTTCGAGCACTTGGCGCCGGCCCGGCCCGGAAGTGGGCAGGACGGCGACACCGGCGACACCACCGCGATGCTGCTTGAGCGATGCCGTCCCGGGACCGAGCTGGGCAGACGCGCCGAGGCGGAGCAGCACGTCGTGGTCACCGACCTGCTCCGGTCGGTCTGGGCTGTCGACCTGCCGTCCGATCACCCGTTCCGTCCGCTGTCGGTGATGGCCGACGATTGGGTAGTCCGCGCGGAGGCGGGGCTCGCCGTCGACCCGGGACGACTCGACGCCGGGCTGGCCCGCGAGGGGCTGGCGCTGTTCCGCGAGCTGTCGCGCACCGGACCGACCGAGGTGCTGCTGCTAACCGACCTGCACGCCGGCAACGTGCTGTCCGGCGCGCGCCGCCCGTGGCTGCTCATCGACCCGAAGCCGTACGTCGGCGACCCGCACTACGACGTCCTGCAGCACCTGCTGAACTGCATCGGGTCGCTGCAGGCCAACCCGATCGGGTTGCTGAGCGAGGTCGCCGATCTGGCGGGTCTGGACGCTGGGCGGGTCCGGCAGTGGCTGTTCGCGCGGTGCGTCCAGGAGAGACTGGGCGGGGATTCGCCGTGGTTTGCGCTCGACGTCGTGCTGCACCGGCTGGGTGGTCCGTAGCGTCACGGCGAGGTCGCCGGCCTGCAAGGCCGCCAAGCCGCGTGAGAGTCGCTTCTGTCGCCCCATGCCGTGGCAAGCCTCACCCGCTCCCTGACCACCGCGCCAGCCTCGACAGCGGACGCGCGCGTGCTGCGCCCACACCTCGTCCTTCGATGCCTGCTCGAAGATCGAGCGGACCAACGGAGCCACGAACAGCTGCGCCGAGCGCGCCACCTTGGTGAGCACGTTGACCTGTCGGCTTGGCTTAATGGACTTCCCCGACCTCGGTGCAACGCTGCGCTATGTCTATCGAGTCCTGAAGCCCAGGGGATTGTTCGTATTCGTGATCGGTCATCCATGCTTTCTAGCCCCCGAGGCGACCACCGTGCCGGCTCCCGACGAGCAGCCTGGGCGGCTCGTTACCGGCTACTTCAACAAGCGATTCTGGCGATCGGCCAACTCGAACGGTGTGCGACTGTCGGCGACGAGCGGGAAACTACCACCGAACCTTGACCACCTACCTCAACGCTCTCCTTTCATCAGGTTTCCGCTTGGAGATCGTCGACGAGCCTGAGGCCTCGCCTCTCCTCTCGCAGCAGCAGCCTGGCTACGATCAGGTGCCCATCTTCTTCGCAGCCCGCGCGCTGCACCCGAGCGAGTAGGCGACTTCGCTAACCGTAGATGGCCGGTCGGTCCCGAGGCTCGGGGATCGGCGACCCGCGGCTTGAACGGCGGCGAGCCATGTTTCGTTGGCCTTGTTTACCTCGGCGAAGGCTTGCCTGGCCGTGTTTGGCGAAGGCTTCGTCGCTAGTCGTGTGCGAGGCGTGGATGCCCCCTCGGGCACTCAGCTGAGAGGTTTAGATGCGGCGCACGCCGTCTCGGGCCACCCTCGTCGCGCCTTGTTGCGGTATGCGGGACAAATCGCGACGAGCCTCCCCCGGAGGCCGCACCACAGACATTCCGGAAAAAGTTGCTTCAAAACTTACGAACCCTCTAGTAGGGCGCGGCCCGAAGTGCTTTTCTTGTCCTGCGCGGGACTCGTTGGGGGTCCTTCTGTCCTGGGAGGTCGCATGCGGAAAATTGGAATCAAAGGAATTATCGCTCTCGCGATAATGTCCGGACTGCTGAGCCTGGCGGCTGCACCCGCCTTCGGCGCCCAGACGTTCCACAAGACCTACTTCTCCAACTACCACAAGAACGCTCGGCCCTACCACATCGACAACGGTAAGCCGGGCCCGAGCCGTGGCGACGTCATGGGCGGGTCCTTCAAGCTCTACAAGCACCACGAGCTCAAAGGCTGGTTCGAGTACAAGTGCACGACGGTGCGGATGCACCCCAAGCGCTTCATGTGCGAAACCGCCACGAAGATCTACGGCAAGGGCACCATCTACGCTTCGGGCGACGTGCGCGCTCACAAGCGGACCATCCGTCTCGCCGTCACGGGCGGAAACGGCAGGTTTGGTCCACGCCCCGGAGGCACCATCAAGATCGAGTTCACACGCGTCGGAGCACGCTTCACCTACAACGTCATCCACTAACTGGTAAAGAGGAACGCAGGACCGAAAGAGGGGCCGCTTGCCGGCCCCTCTTTCTTGTTCCCGGCGCGCGAATTTGCTCGCGTTAACGGCCCGATCCCCGCCCGCGCACACTGGAGGTAAGCGAAAGGGCAGGGAACGTGCATCTACCCCCGTCGGATGACAACACTTCGTGTGGTGGTCATCGTGGTCGCGCTCGGCCTGGTCCCGGCTTCCCGGCATCGGGAAATCCGTCCGGCAGACGGTCCACTGGACGGAGGGGGCGAATTGGATCGCGGCTGCTGAGCGCCTGAGATCCGCTGAGAAAGTACAGCGAGCCATAGGCGCATCCTCAGCTCGAAGCCCGGCGCATAGCTCGGGGGGATTGCGGTGTTTTTCCCTTTTTTTAGTAGTAAACCGGTTTAGGCGCTGATCGCCCGACGCGAGCGAGGGTAGATCCTCGGCCCCGGAGTGCCTTTCTTTAGACCCAGATTGTGGAACAAGGCTCCCCGCGCGGGGGATAGCCCTGGGGCTGTCAACGCGGTGAGGTGACCCTGTTGGTTCTGAGACTTCCGATCAAATGGGGTAAAAAATGACTCGCACCGTCAACCGCTACGCGGCCTTGATATGCGCCCTCGTCACTGCGCTCTCGCTGACGACTCCGGCCGTCTCGAATGCGGCCACGAGGCTGCACTCCTGCTACCGGTTGAGCGATGCCCAGAAGCGTCTGGCTCACAAGACCAACGCGGCCCGGCGCGCCCACGGCCTGCCCGCCCTGCACATCGATACGGAGCTCTCACAGGTGGCCTCACGTCATACCCACTGGATGAAGCACGTCCATCGCCTCTTTCACACTCGCCGCCTCACCTGGAAGATCACCAACTGGCGGAGCCTGGGCGAGAACGTGGGAGTAGGCCCTGGAATCAGATCGGTCCAGCGGGCCTTCATGCACTCGTCCGAGCACCGGGCAAACATCCTCAGCCGTGGCTACACGCACCTCGGTGTCGGCGTCCATCACACCCGCAACGGCACCGTGTGGATGAGCGTCGAGTTCGAGTCGATCAGCAACCCCGGCACAAGGCTGCCGGTCCCACACTTCCGCTGCTAGCGGGCAGGCTCCGTCCGCAACGCCCGGCGGACGGAGCCCACTCCTCTCACTCACTCCTCCTCTTGTATTGACATCCATCGATTAATGTGGTGGGGTATTCATCGACGCATATCGATTGATGGCTTTCAAGCAAGAGCAAGAGGTGCACAACCAGATGAAGTCAACGCTCCCGGTCAACTGCTGCACCCCGCTTGCGGGGGCGCGCATGAGCAACGAGGAGGCCCACTCGCTGGCCGCCCTCTTCAAGTCCCTATCCGACCTGCATAGAGTCCGCATCGTGAACCTCTTGGCCACGAGCTCCGATCCGGTGTGCGTGTGCGACCTCACCGCCGCCCTTGGGCTCGGCCAGCCCACCGTCAGCCATCACCTCAAAAAGCTGATGGCCGGGGGTCTCATCGAGCGTGAGCAGCGCGGCACGTGGGCCTACTACTCGCTGAGAGATGACGCCCTCGAGAAGCTGGCCGGTCTGGTTGGAACGACCCGAAAGGTGAGCGCATGACCGACATCAGGCGGGTGGTTAGGGACCGGTACGCAGAGGCTGCCGCGGGCGCGGCAAGTGGCAAGCCTGCCGACGACAACTGTTGCGGATCCTCGTGCCGTGCTGGTGAAGCTGTCTTCGGCGCCGGGCTATACGACGTCTCGGACCGGAACGATTTGCCACAAAGCGCGCTGCTGGCCAGCCTCGGGTGCGGAAATCCCACAGCCGTTGCCGATCTCGAGCAGGGCGAGACGGTGCTCGACCTTGGTTCCGGAGGCGGCATCGACGTACTGCTGTCGGCGGCCAAAGTCGGCCCAACCGGCACAGCGTTCGGTCTCGACATGACCGAGGAGATGCTTGCGCTCGCACTCGTCAACAAGGAAAAAGCAGGAGCTACCAACGTCGAGTTCCTCAAGGGTTACATCGAGGCCATCCCGCTCCCGGCGGGAACGATCGACGTCGTCATCTCGAACTGCGTCATCAATCTGGCGGCGGACAAAAGCAAGGTCATGCACGAGATGTTCAGGGTCTTGAAGCCGGGCGGTCGCATAGGGATAAGCGACGTAGTCTCTTCCGACGACCTGGACGCAGCGCAAAGGGCCGAGCGCGGCACCTACGTCGGTTGCATCGCGGGCGCTCTGTCCTTCGCCGAGTACCGGAGTGAGCTCGAGGACGCAGGCTTCAGCGACATAAGCATCGATCCAACGCACGAGGTCGCCGGTGAGATGTTCTCGGCCACTGTCAAGGCCCGCAAGCCCGTAGCCTAACGATCTCTTAGCGCGCGGCTGATGTAATCGACTGTCACGAAACGGCGGTAGAGCGCAAGCGGATCGGAGTCGCTCAGCCGCACCGACCGGATGCCGGTGCGAGTCACCCCGTCGATCCACGCTGCAAGCTCTGCGTAGTCGGCGTTTATGAGGGTGATGTCGAGGCTCGCCGGGATATCTACGGCCGGGGCCCTTGCATCCCCGAGGCATTCGATCGCCTGCTTGGCGCCGGCCGTGATTGCTCTGCAAGCCGCCTCTGGATGAAGGTTCTCGGCCGCAGAGCGCGTTATCGATCGTTTGACGACTACCGCGACGGCATGAGGACAGTGCGGCTCGATCTGGCCGGCCGCATGCTGATCCCCGGTGACGAGCGCAACCGGCACGCCGTAGGCAAGCGCGACCAGCGCGTTGATGCCGCTCTCGCCTACCGAGATCCCGTTGAGCTTGATGTCCCAGAATGCCTCGGGGCTATAGGTGTGAGAGAGTGTCGCCTGATCGCCGGAAATGGACCCGTGATAGCCGACGAAGAAGACCGCGTCGAAGCTCTCGTCGAGGCCCTGCATCATGTAGAGAGGCTTGTGGTGCCCCGATAGGTATGACGCGCTGCCCACCAGCTCCTCGGGAGGAAGGTTGTTCATGCGACTGTGGGAATCGTTGACGACAAAGCCTGCCGCTCCGGCTTCCGTCGCGCCCGCGATGGCCGCGTTGACCTCGCCCAGCATGAGTCTGCATCCCGCCGTGTAGGCGGGGCCCGCGCCGCCTGTCTGGTTCCAGTCGACGATTCCGGCAACGCCCTCTATGTCGCACGAGATGAACACCTTCACGGCGCTACAGCCTAAGCGCTCCGGGACCATTTTTCGCCTGCCATAGTGAGATGACCATGACCATGCAAACGACAGAACTAGTTCTCAGCGCAAGAGGGCTCGTTAAACGCTACCGTGGCAAGCTCGCCGTCGACGGAGTCGACTTGCACGTGGAGCGAGGCGAGCGCGTCGCCATGCTTGGACCCAACGGCGCCGGCAAGACGACGACTCTGATGATGCTGCTGGGCGTCATCGACCCCGATGAAGGCGAGGTTGACATCCTCGGTTACGACCTGCCGCGTCGGCGCTCGGACGCGCTAAAGAAGGTCGGCTTCTCTGCGGGGTACATGCCGCTGGCCGAGAGGCTGCGCGTGCACGAGTTCCTGCGCATGTTCGGCGAGCTCTACGGTCTGCGCAATGCGCGCGCCCAGATCGACGATGGGCTCCAACGCTTTCACATCGACCACCTCGCCGAGTCGATGTGCACCGAGCTGTCCTCGGGGCAGCGAACACTAATCGGGTTGGTGAAAGCCACCTTGCACCGGCCTCGCCTCCTCGTGCTCGACGAGCCGACCGCATCGCTCGATCCCGACGTCGCGTTGCGCGTACGTACCGGCCTGCGCGATCTCTGCCGCGAGGAGAGCATGTCTCTTCTCATTACGAGCCACAACATGGTCGAGATAGAAAGGCTGTGCGAGCGGGTCGTATTCTTGTCCGCAGGCCGGGTCGTTGCCGACGACACGCCGGACGCGGTCGCGCGCCGCTTCGGCCGGGGAAGCCTCGAGGACGTGTTCCTGCATCTCGCGGGCAACGAAGCCTACGAGCACCGCGAGCCGGCGTCCCAGGAAACGGACAGGCCGACGTGAAAGCAGCCACCTCGGGACTGAGCTGGCTGCGCATTCGAGCAGTTGCGCGCCGACATTCCTACGTTCTGCGCCGCAGCCCGCACAGATTGTTCGATGTCACCATCTGGCCGCTCGTCGACGTCCTACTATTCGGCTCGATCGGCGTCTTCATCTCCAAGGGCAGCGGCGGACAGACGGCGTTCGGCTACCTCGTCGGCGGGATCATCTTGTGGCACGTCGTGTACCAGTCGCAGATCGCCGTCTCGACCGGGTTCCTCGAGGAGACGTGGTCGCGCAACCTCCTCAATCTCATGGTGACACCCCTCAAGGAGGTGGAGTACGTAGCCGGAGTCGCGCTCTTTGGCATGGTGAAGCTGGCCATGGGAGTTGGGCTCGTTGCCATCGCCGCGGCCGCCTTCTACGCCTTCAACATCACCGGCCTCGGGCTCGGGTTGATCCCCGTGGCCGCCATATTGCTGGTTGTGGGGTGGGTGATCGCTCTCTTCGTGATCGGAGTCGTGTTGCGCTTCGGCAGCGGAGCGGAGGCCCTAGCGTGGGGAGTGCTGTTTGCGGTCATGCCGTTGTCGGGGGTCTTCTATCCAGTCGGCGCCCTTCCGAGCGTGTTGCAGCCGCTCGCCCTGGCCCTACCCACGACCCATGCGTTCACTGCCATGCGGGCGCTAATAGACGGCCGAGGGTTGCCCTGGGGCGAGATTGCCATCGCGGGAGCTAGCACTGTGGCTCTTGCAACGCTCGCTCTCATCTACCTGACGCGGATGCTCAAGCTTTTCCGCACGCGCGGGTTCATCTCTCGCTACTCGTAAGCCCGCGAAGGCGTTCTGTGCAATCGAAGGAGATACGCTCGGGGGGCTTGCGTCCAGCCGTCACGATGTGATTGGCTGATGCGATCAGCCCGTTCGAGTCTGCCGCGAGGAGGTGGGGACTATGACTGCAAGAGAAATAGGGCCCCGCGCCGCGGTGAGGCCGAACGCCTTCCGCGCCTAGCCACTCTGGTACCCGGGCTCTCCGCGGCGCGGCCTTCAGATCCAAGTCCCTTCGCCGTTCTCTAACGAGGCGCGCCGCGCGTCGTTGTGGCCGCTATTCGAACAGGAGCCCATCACCTTGAATTCCACCATCTCGTTGTCCATCCTCGGCTGGGACGAACGCCTTGAGCAGAGTTTCATCGAGCACTCCCGTCGAGGCATGGAGCCCGGCCGGGTCGCCCTCGTAGTACGCGACGCCTACACCGTTCTGAGCAAATGCGGATCGCTGCCCGCCCAGCTGAGCGGGGCCTTTCGCCACCACGCCCTCGACGGCGAGCTTCCCGCAGTCGGCGATTGGGTCGCGCTGCAAGTCCCTGATGGCGGCAGTGCCATAGTCCACGCCGTCATGCCTCGACACTCGGCGTTGTCGCGCAAAGTGGCCGGCACCGAGACGCGCGAGCAGGTAATGGCCGCGAACATCGACGGCATCTTCGTTGTTTCCTCGCTCACCTCCGAGCTCAACTTGAGGCGGATAGAACGCTACCTGACGAGCGCATACAACAGTGGAGCCGCCCCCGCCATCGTCCTCACCAAGGCGGATCTGCATCACGACGTCTCCTCTGTGGTGAGTGAGGTCGAAGCCATCGCCCCCGGCACGCCGGTCCACGCGTTGAGCGCCCGCACCGGCGCGGGCATGGACGAGCTTCTCACCTATTTCGTGGCCGGGCAGACGATCGCGCTGATTGGTTCCTCGGGCGTGGGCAAGTCGACGCTCGTGAATCACCTTGCGCGCGAGGAGCTCTTGGCCGTGCAGTCCGTTCGCACAGACGACAAGGGCCGCCACACGACCACCTACCGGCGCATGGTCGCGTTGCCGACGGGCGGCTTCGTCATCGACACGCCCGGGATGCGCGAGCTGCAGTTGTGGGAAGGCTCGCTCGAGGACGCCTTCGACGACATCGAAGATCTCGCTCGGCAGTGTCGCTTCAACGATTGCCGTCACGCAGATGAGCCCGGATGTGCAGTGCGGGAGGCGATCCAGAAAGGGGTGCTTGCCCCGAGCCGGCTGTCGAGCTACGACAAGCTTCAGCGGGAGCTCAGGTTCGTCGAATCAAAGAGGGACGCGCGTTCCCGGTCTCAGCGTCGGGACAAGATCAAGGCTCGGACCCGCGCCAGCCGACAAAAGGCCAAGCTGGAGTCCAGCCGCGGACGAAGCCGTTGACCGAGATGAAGGAAGGAAGCATGCGATTCCGAGCATTGATTACGGCCGTTGCGACAGTCGTGGTCGCCGGAAACTCGCATGCAATCGTCACTTCAATCGGGTCGAACTCGGGCCTGCATTCCGATTTCGGTGCGGTATTTATGAGGGTGGTCCGATCGGTATCCCATTCACAGTGGTTCGGGCGCCCCAGCGGCGCTGCACTCGCTCGGTCGCGTCACGGGCAGGAACTTCGTGGTGGTTGACCCTCGGCAGTGCCCGCGCCCCTGGCGACGGCTAGGCGTGGCCGATCAAGAAGCCCACCACGGCCACGAGGGCGCCGCCGAGAGTGACCTGAATGAGCGAGCGCGACATCGACACGAACAAGAAGCGCTTGCGCACGAAGGCGATGGCCAGCAACTCTATTGCCACCACCACGTAGGCGACTGAGAGCGCTTGGCTCAGGTTGTCGATGAGAAACGGCAAAGTGTGAAAGGTGCCCCCGAGGAAGGTCGCGATACCCGTGATGATGCCGCGCGTGGTGGCATCCCCCCGCCCGGTAAGGAGCCCGTCGTCCGACAGCGCCTCGGACAGACCCATGCTCACCGCCGCGCCGAGGGCCGCTGCGAACCCGACGACAAGGGCCGCGTGCGTGCCGGCGACATACGCAGACGCAAACAGCGGCGCCAGTGTCGAGACCGTTCCATCGATCAGGCCGATCAGGCCGGGCTGGACGATCTGGAGGAGACGATCCTTGTCGTCGTCGTTGCGCAGCCTGTGCAGTACCGAACGCTCGCCGTTCGGGCGCTGCTGCCCGGGAGGCTCAATGACCTTGCGTCGCTCGCTCATGGAGGTATCTTAATAGCAGGAGCAAAGGATTTAAATTAAGGTGCACCTAACATCCGCATGCGTCGACCGGAAGCGAGGCAAGCCCCAGCCATGTCCAGCAGCGCCACGAAAGCTGCGCAGCCGGCCGACTTCGCGGCGACTCTGCGGGCCAGAGGGCTGCGGGCCACGCCGCAGCGGCTGCTCATCCATCACGTGGTTTGCTCCCTCGACCGGCACGCGACCGCCGAGCACGTCTTCAATGAGGTCGCGGGCGAGCTCCCCGGGGTGTCCCTTCCCACCGTCTATGCGACGCTCGAGCTCTTCGAGGAGCTCGGCCTCGTGCGTCGCGTGCTGACCGCAGGGGGCGCGGTCGTGTTCGACTCTCGAACCGACGTCCATTACCACGCCATCTGCCGGCGCTGCGGACGCGTCGAAGACATCGCCGCCCCTGTGGACGTTGCTCCTGTCCTGGAGGCGGCGGGGCGCAAGGGTTTCACGGGAGGTAACGCCGACCTCGTGGTCAGCGGGTTGTGCGCGGATTGTGCAGCGGCAAGCGCTACCTGAGAAGCAGGTACGTGACGCCGGCGCCAACGAAGCTGAGTGGGCCGGAGAGAAGCAGATTTAGAGTCGCGTAGCCCCACGCTCCGTCCTCGATCAACCGCACGGTTTCGTACGTGAAGGTCGAGAAGGTAGTGAATCCTCCGAGAAACCCAGTGCCGCCCCAGGCCAGCCACTGCCCGGGGAGATGGCCCCCGAGCACCAGCGCCATGAGCGCTCCGAGTGCGGTGCTCCCCATCACGTTGACAAGGAACGTGCTCAAAGGAAAAGGGCTTGTCTGCCTCGGAGCCACGATTCCTTCGAGTCCGTAACGGGCAAGCGCTCCTACGCCCCCTCCGATTGCAACGGCGAGCGCGGTCACCTGCCTCCAGAGTCCTTGGCCTGATACTTGCGCACTTCGACACGTTCGAGTGTCACCATGCCTTCTTCGATCATGTCGTCCACCTCGTCGAGAAACGACTTGACCTTGGAGGCCTCGTCGACAATCTCGATGACGAGGGGAAGGTCCTCGGACAGCCGCAGTATGCGGGCCGTGTGCAGACGGGAGTGCGCGCCGAACCCTTCGATCCCTCGCAAGACCGTGGCTCCGGCGAGCCCTCGCTCGCGCGCCTCCCGCACGATCTCCTCGTACAGCGGTTTGTGATTCCATTTGTCGGACTCGCCGATGAAGATCCGCACCAGCAGGCCCTCGCCTTGGAGCTTCATGTCGCCTCCCGTCGCGCTCGCCAATTGATCCGAGCGAGCCACATTCCGTAAACGCCGGCCATCTGTCCGCCGATCAGCGTCACGATCCAGTACGTCACCGCGGTTGCAACATGGCCGTTGTCGAGGAGGCGGACGCCCTCGAAGGCCATCGTCGAGAAGGTCGTGTAGGCGCCGAAGAAGCCTGCTCCGAGAAGGGGTCTTAGCAACCGGTTGGGTGGCATGCGCTCGGTCAGGACCGCCGCCGCGAAGCCGAGCCCGAAAGCCCCGGACACGTTGACGAGCAGGGTAGCAAGGGGGAAGGTTCCCGCAGAGCCGGCAAGGGCAAGGCCGATGCCCCAGCGAGCCAGCGCCCCGAGCGCGCCGCCGACAAAGACTGCAAGGGATCGCATCTCGGCTCACTCTACGCGAGCCGCACAGTGGGAGGCGGTACCCTCAGAACGCGGCCGCAAGGCCGAGGGCCCCATCGTCTAGCCTGGTCAGGACGCCGCCCTTTCAAGGCGGTAACACGGGTTCAAATCCCGTTGGGGCCACCGTCAAATCTGCAGGAGGGCGCGCTTCTCTTCCTCACCAAGAGATCGACCCACCCCCCGTTGCCCGTCTGTTGGACGCGCCGCACCGCCGCGCCACAGGAGCCAGCGCGAGACCCGTCGTCACCGTTCTGATCGCGGGGAGCCGGCAACACCAAGGATTCACGCCGAGCAACGAAGTCGGCCGCCGCCGCCTCCTCGATCCGGACCGCCCGCCCGAGCCGCACCGCCGGCAGCTCCCCGGCCTCGATCCAACGACGGATGGACTTGGTTGAGACGCTTAGACGTATTGCAGCGTCTCCAACGGTGAGCAATTGTGGTGCACGCCTCAGCTTCGGGCGGGGTCCTTGCACCGGGGGGTTCGTGAGATCTCGCTCCGCCATAGCCATCAAGCCACCTCCTGAGTCCAGTCGCCGGTCGACCCGGACCGCGAGCAGGGCTTGAGGACCAGCCAGCAAGGGGAGCGACAGCTCTCTCGCAGAGACGCGAGTACCGGACCGCAGGGAGGAACGGAGCGCCCTTGCGGGGTGGGCCGGCTCTGCTATGTGAAAGAGACCGGCGGCTGGAGGAGGTGGCGGTGAGGCGATGCGTCACGGACCCGTGTAGGGCCACGGTGCCGGAGAATGGATGCGTGACCTACATGACGAAACACGAGGCTTGAGTATGGCGCGGGTGGGGTGGACGCGCATCGCGCCCGACGACATCGAACACGTTTCTGCCGTACTGCTGGCGCGCGAGAACCAGCGTGCCCAACGGATCCGTCCGTCGCGCGGTGATGGCGGGATCGACGTCCTGGTCCCGACCGGGGTCCCGTCGGAGGTGGACGTCTACCAGGTGAAGGGGTTCTCGGTGAACCTCACCGCCGGACAGAAGACCCAGATCAAGAAGTCGTACGCACGCATCCTCAAGACGATCAAGGACAGAGATCTTCGGGTCCGCAACTGGTATCTCGCATTGCCGCTCGACGCGACCCGAGAGAATCTGGACTGGTTGAAGAAGCTGACCGAGAAGGCGACGTTCAACTGCGAGTGGCGCGGCCTCGCGTTCTTGGACGGGTTGGCCGCCAAGTTCCCCGACGTGATCGACTACTACCTGCACGATGGCAAGGAGCGGTTGGAGGCAGCCGTCGCCGATCTCACGAAGCTGGTCGCGCTCGGCGGCTCCGTGCAGGACTCGACCGCTGGGGACAAGACGCTGTCGCCGGCAGACATTCAGCCGGGTCTCGCGGCACTCCACCGCGAGCTGAACCGCTACGACCCCCACTACCGCTACGACTTCTCGGTCGACGCGACGCGGCCCGAAATCGGCTCGCAGCCGGGTCTCGTGTTCGCCGCCCACTTCGGCGACGACGAGTTGTGCATCACGTTCAAGGTATTCGCTCGCTTCGACGAGGCCACCGGGGAGCGACCCATCCCGATCCGGCTGACGTGGAACCTCGACCGCAACAGCGAGGAGGCCGAGCACCTCCAGGAGTGGATCAAGTTCGGCACGCCGTTCAAGGCGCCCCTGGGCTCTGCGACACTGGACCTCGACCTACCGGGGGGACTCGGAGGCAAGGTCGAGGGCGCCGGAGTCGTCTTGGGCCCGTCGGAAGGTGAGGGCTACGAGCTCAGGGTTCACGTGGTCGACGCGTCCGGACAGGCGATCGCCGACACGCTGCTCAAGATGAATCCCGTGACCAGAGGTCTGACCGGCGAAGGTGTTCGCGCTTCGGGCGAGGAAGCCAACGGTGTGTTCACGATCGAGATGTGGATGGATCTGGCGGCACAGAGCGTCAAGATGTCGCTTCGCCCTCGCGACGACCTCAGTTCGAAGCGCCCCACCGAGGTCATCCCGGGGCTGCGTTTCCTCGCCGCCTTCCGGCCTCCACACGAACTGCGGTTCGGGCCCGCCTACGGTCCCGCGCTCGCGTCGGGCATAGCGATCCCGACCGACTTCGCACAGGGATCTGAGGGGAAACTCGTCCTGCAGACCGTCGAGGCTCTCGCCACCATCCAGGGACACACGGCTGCCCAGATCTTCGCCCCCGACCTCTCGGTGCTCACGCGGGCGCAGGGCGAGGGGCTGGTGATCGGGGCGCGGTTGTTGCGCGGCGAGACGGTGACGACGAAGTGGGACAGCTTCCCAATCCAGGTCAAGCCCGATGCCCTCGCGTCCGTGGACCCCGCGCAAACCGTCGTGCGGGACGAAACGTTCGCGATCCGGGTGGGAGACGAGGTGGTACCCCTCGGGACGCGTCGGGTGCAGCTCGTGGCCGCGCGCCTCGAGACGCCTTCGATGGAGCCGGGCGAAGACGGTCTTGTGTCCGCCCGCTTCGTTCCTCTCGACGGCAACGACGAGGCCATCATGCGTCTCATCTCTCCACCGCTACTACGCTCGCAAAATCTCGGAGGGAAAGTCTAAGAAGGAAGCTATCCGCTGCCTCAAGAGACGCATCTCCGATCGAATCTACCGGACCTTCGGGACCAGGGAGCAAGCGTGCGTTTGACATAGAAGCTCGAGTGGACGGTCGCCCGGCGATACATGAGCGTCGAGTCACTGGCCAACGCGCGCGTGAGCGTCATCGAGGGTGAGGCAAAGACCGAGAAGGAGGTGACGAAGGAGCTTCAGCCCGCGAGCTAGAGTTCCGTTCAGAGGATGACGCGGTGCTTCTCATACACCACGTCGGTGGGCGTGACCCGAACCGGCCGGCCTAAGTACTTTGATAGCCATGGGCGGTTAGCTCAGCGGAAGAGGTCTGGTGGACATCGAGCATGGATTGCCCGCCTCCAGTAGCAGTCACCCCTGTCCAGCGCTCAGCGACGTTTGCTTAGCTCTGGAGGCATCGGCGCAGAACCATGGCAGTCTCCTCTAACATTCGACTGAGGACAGAGAGGAGGAAGGCCTTGGAAGGGCGGGAGCGCCGGCTTGACGTCCCCACGCTCGAGCAATGGCTCTGGGATGCCGCTTGCCAGATCCGGGGGCCTTTGGACGCGCCCAAGTTCAAGGACTACATCCTGCCGCTCATCTTCCTCAAGCGCATCTCGGACGTCTTCGACGACGAGATAGAGGGGCTGGCTAGGGACTTCAAGGGCCGGGATCGAGCGCTCGCTCTCGCCGAGAACGATCACGGGGTGGTGCGCTTCTTCGTTCCCGCGGAGGCGCGCTGGCCCGAGATCGCCCGCCGCACAAGCGGGCTGGGTGAGCACCTGACAGATGCCGTCCGAGCACTGTCTGGTGAGAATCCGCGCCTACGCGGCGTGATCGACATCGTCGACTTCAACGCCACGGCGGCGGGTCGCGGATGGTCGACGACGCCCGCCTCGCTGCTCTGGTACAGATCCTTGGACGCCACCGCCTCGGTCTCGACGACGTCGAGCCCGACATCCTGGGTCGCGCCTACGAATATCTGCTGCGCAAGTTCGCCGAGGGTCAGGGACAGTCGGCCGGCGAGTTCTACACCCCCCGGGAGGTGGCCGTTCTCATGGCCCGCATGCTCCAACCCGAGCCGGGGATGACGGTCTACGACCCCTGCTGCGGTTCCGGAGGGTTGTTGATCAAGTGCCACCTTGGCCTGCTCGAGGAGCGCGGCGAACGCGTCAACGGCCACCTGCGGCTGCCTAACACGGTTGCCCCCCTGCGCCCCTTGGGGCAGGAGATCAACCCCGCGACTTTCGCCATCGCCCGCATGAACTCGTTCCTGCACGGCATGGACGCCGAGATCGCCCTCGGCGACACCATGCACCATCCGCAGTTTCTGGACGACCAGGGCTCGTTGCGGCGCTTCGACATCGTGACGGCCAATCCGATGTGGAATCAGGACTTCCCTGTCTCGAGCTACGAGAGTGACGGATACGAGCGCTTCGGCCTCGGCGTCCCACCGGCCTCGACTGCCGACTGGGGCTGGGTCCAGCACATGCACGCGTCACTCTCGGAGGGTGGACGGTTAGCGGTTGTCCTTGACACAGGAGCAGTCAGTCGCGGCAGCGAAGCCAGCGGCTCCAACCGGGAACGTGACGTCCGCAAGGCGTTCGTCGAGCGGAACCTAGTCGAGGCTGTGGTGCTTCTGCCCGAGAACCTCTTCTACAACACGAGCGCACCGGGCATCGTGCTGGTCATCAACAAGGCCAAGCAGCACCCCGACGAGATCCTGCTGATCAACGCCTCCAAGCAGTTCACGAAGGGCCGGCCCAAGAATCACCTGACCAACGAACACGTTGCCCAGATCGCCGACCTGTACCACGCCTGGAAGCATCAAGAGAACGTCTCCGCCGTCATCGACAAGACGGAGGTCGTCGGCAACGACTACAACCTCTCCCCCAACCGCTACGTCTCCACCGACGAAGCCGAGGAAGTCCTGCCGCTGGAAGATGCGGTAGTGCTCCTGAAAGAGGCGGAAGAAGAACGAGCAAGAGCCGACGAGCAACTGACCCGGGTGCTCGCGCGCCTCGGAGTGGGGACACGCCGGGGTGTCTAACGCCCCGAGCATGCAGCAGCGTTCCGTGGATCCCGGACTCCCCGGGACCAGGTGGTCGAGTGTGCAGCTGGAAGAGGCTCTGGAGATGCAGACGCAAACGCTGCTTCCCTCGAGAGCTGGGGGGCTCGTTTACGTGGGCCTGGAGCACATTGAACCGGGAAGCACCACGGTCACTCATCCCGGCGTTCCTGGCGACGTGCGGAGCGCCAAGACCCGCTTCCGCCCCAATGAGATCCTCTATGGCAAGTTGCGGCCATACCTCGATAAGGCGGCTTTGGCTCAAGAAGAGGGGATCTGCTCCACGGATATTTTGGTGCTCCGAGCGCGGGACGGGTACGACCCGGGTTTCATGGCGTTCCTTCTGCATACCGCCGCCCTTCGGCGGCACGCCTCTGCGACGACTAGCGGCCTTAATCATCCCCGAACGTCCTGGTCAAAGCTAAGGTCGTTTGAGTTCGCGAAGCCTTCCCTTGACGAACAGCGCGCTATCGCTCATGTGCTCCACACCGTGCAGCGAGCCAAGGAACAGACTGACCAAGCCATCGGTGCAAGTCAGCAAGTGAGAGATTGCTTGGAAGCACAACTCTTTACGTATGGCCCTGTGGCAGTTGATGATGTCTGCAACACACGAACCAAGAGAATGCAGTTTGGACAGATACCTGAGCACTGGGCGGTCGCAGAGTTGCAATCTGTGCTGCTTGAACTGATTGACTATCGAGGGAAGACGCCGAAGAAGCTCGGAGGGGCCTTCTCTAGCTCTGGGATTCCAGTGATCTCGGCATTGAATGTCAAGAAAGGCGCCATAGCTCTCGACAGCACTCCCCGCTTCGTGAGCGAGGAACTCTACGAGCGGTGGATGTCTAAGAAACTTCGCCCTGGGGACGCCCTACTTACTTCTGAGGCACCGCTGGGCCAGGTTGGCCGAATTCCCAATGGTGATAGATACTGCTTAGGACAGCGCCTCTTCGGGTTAAGAGCGGACCCCACCAAGCTGGACGAGCGTTACCTGCTGGCCGTCCTTCGATGTAGGCCCGTTCAAAGACAGCTCCATGGACGGGCTAGAGGTACAACTGCTCAAGGAATCAGTCAAGGTGAGCTTCGAAAGATAGTGCTCCCGTTACCATCACTGAGGGATCAAGTGGTTATCGCGGACATGTTTGAAGCAATTGATAAGAAGATTCGGGCCGGAGAACAGCGGCGGGAGGCTCTCGATCAGCTTTTTAAGACGCTTCTGCATGAGCTCATGACCGGGCGGATCCGGCTCACGGACTGGCCCGAGGTGGCCTGATGGACTACGCCGCCACCCTCACCGAGGAGAAGCTGCAGGAGATCGTGCGGCGCATCGTCGAGGTTGCCGACCCCGTCAAGGTCGTCCTGTTCGGCTCCGCTGCCCGCGGGCAGATGAGCCGTCACAGTGACGCTGACTTCCTGGTGGTGGTCGAGCCGCCGGTAGATCGCCATCGTGTGACGGGCGATATCTACATGAGTATGAGGGGACTCGACCAACCCCTTGACGTCGTCATGTTCACGACCGAGGAAGTCGAGGAGTACGGGGATCGGCCCTATTACGTCATCCATCCTGCGCTGAAGGAAGGCAAGGTTGTCTACCAGCGGCAAGTGGCCTGAGGAGGACGTACGGGAGTGGCTGACTCACGCCCGCAGCGATCTCGCCATGGCCGAGGCCGAGATCCCCGGCGTGCTCTTCGAGCACTTGTGCTTCCACGCGCAGCAGGCGACCGAGAAGGCGATCAAAGTTAGCGTCCCGAGAAGTGGTGGAAATTCGGGGTTGAATTCCTCTGAAGGAGGGCGGCCATCGCCCATCCTCATCTGAGTTGGGACTAGCAACCAGAGAGGAGAGGCAATGGCCAGGGACAGGATGGACCTGACATCGTT
>JBBSGD010000005.1:0-70841 GCA_038254435.1 Actinomycetota bacterium | reverse complement strand
TCCGCATTTCGGGCAGCGGACGCGCCGTTTTTTCCACTCTCGAACCCCCTTATCCGGTCGTTTACCGGATAACTACTACGGATACTGGCGCTGACCAGGGATTATGGGCTCGGGGCGGACCCACGGAATCTGACGCTGTCGGAAAACTGCCTCTGACCTGCGAGTTTGCTCTGTGGGCGGTACTGGATTCGAACCAGTGACCTCTGCCGTGTGAAGGCAGCGCTCTAACCAGGCTGAGCCAACCGCCCGTAGGATCGGCAATCTTAGCGGGCGTCGGAGCTCGTCGTCGCCTCAGCTCACGGCGCGACGGGAAGCCCGAGCGCTGGGCGTGGATCTCTTCGCGGCCCCTTCGGTGGTGCGCTTTGGGGCGCGCGTAGCAGAACGTCCCGAGCGGCGACTCAGCAGCGAGGCTAGGAACTCACCCGTGTAGGAGCCGCGCGTCGCGGCTACCTCCTCGGGGGTTCCTGTGGCCACGACTTCGCCCCCACCCCCGCCACCCTCGGGCCCGAGGTCGACTATCTGGTCTGCGGTCTTGACGACGTCGAGGTTGTGCTCGATGACCACCACCGTGTTGCCCGCATCGACCAGTCTGTGCAGCACCCCGAGCAGCTTTGCGATGTCGTCGAAATGCAAGCCCGTCGTGGGCTCGTCGAGGATGTAGAGCGTGCGCCCGGTAGATCGCTTGGCCAGCTCTGTCGAAAGCTTGACTCGCTGGGCTTCCCCGCCGGACAGCGTGGGGGCCGGCTGCCCGAGCTTGACGTATCCGAGGCCCACGTCGTTGAGCGTGTCGAGGTGCCGGGCGATGGGAGGAATCGGGGCGAAGAACCGGCACGCTTCGGCGACGCTCATGGCGAGAACCTCGGAGATGTTCTTGCCCTTGTAGCGGACCTCCAGCGTCTCGCGGTTGTAGCGCTTGCCCTTGCACACCTCGCATGGAACGTAGACATCGGGCAGGAAGTGCATCTCGATCTTGATGGTGCCGTCGCCCGAGCACGCCTCGCAGCGCCCTCCTCTGACGTTGAACGAGAAACGGCCGGGCTGATAGCCGCGCCGCTTGGCGTCCTGCGTCTTCGCGAACAGCCTGCGGATGTGATCGAACACGCCGGTATAGGTGGCGGCGTTCGAGCGCGGTGTGCGCCCAATGGGCGACTGGTCGATATCGATGACCTTGTCGACGAGATCGAGCCCCTCGATCGACCTGTGCTTCCCGGGCACCATCCTTGCGTTGCGATACAGCCTTTGCTGCACCGCGCGGTAGAGGACGTCGTTGACGAGCGTGGACTTGCCGGAGCCAGACACTCCCGTCACGGCGACGAAGCATCCCAGCGGGAAGTCCACTGTGATGTCCTTGAGGTTGTGCTGGCGAGCGCCTCTGACACGCACCGAACCTCTGCTCGGTCTCCTGCGGCTTTGCGGGATCGGGATCTTCCTGCGGCCGGCGAGGTAGTCCCCGGTGAGCGAGTCGTCCCGCTCGAGCAGGCCATCGAAGGTTCCCGAGTAGACGATCTCCCCACCCGCGGCGCCCGCCCCGGGACCGATGTCAACCACGTGGTCGGCGGCCCGCAACGTGTCCTCGTCGTGCTCGACCACTATCAACGTGTTCCCCAGGTCACGCAGCCGCATTAGCGTGTCGATGAGCCGCCGGTTATCCCTCTGGTGCAGGCCTATCGAGGGCTCGTCGAGGACGTACAGGACCCCCACGAGCCCCGATCCGATCTGGGTAGCAAGCCGGATACGTTGCGCCTCTCCCCCGGCGAGCGTCGCCGAGCCGCGCGCCAGGGTCAGGTAATCGAGCCCGACGTCGAGAAGGAAGCCGAGTCGCGCGTGGATCTCTTTGAAGATGCGCTCTGCAATGGCGGCCTCTCTGTCGTCGAGCTCGAGCTTCTTGAGCCAGTCGTCGATGTCGCCGATCGGAAGGCTGCACACCTCGTGGATGTTCTTGCCGCCGACGAGCACGGCCAGCGACTCCGGCCGCAGCCGCGCTCCCTTGCACGCCGGGCACGGGATCTGCCGGAAGTACTGCTCGTAGCGGTCGCGCGCGTAATCCGAATCCGTTTCGGAATGGCGGCGTTCCAGCCACGGGATGACGCCCTCAAAAGTAGTCCAGTAAGAGCGAATGCGATTGAAGCGATTGCGATAGCGGACGTGGATCTCGGTGTCCTGCGAGCCGTGCAGCAAGATGTTGCGAGCCTTCTTGGGCAGTTTCTTGAAGGGAATATCGCGCGCAAAGCCAAACTCCTCGGCCGCCGAGTGCAGCAGCCGGTCGAAGTATTCGAGCGTCCGCCCCGACCACGGCGCGATTGCCCCCTCGGCCAGCGCCAGATCGGGGTTCGGGATGATGAGCTCGGGGTCGACCTCGAGGTGAGTGCCCAAGCCGTCACAGCGCTCGCAGGCACCGTACGGGGAGTTGAACGAGAAGTTGCGCGGCGCGAGCTCGTCGAACGAGATGCCGCAGTCGATGCAGGCGAAGTGCTCGGAGAACATGATGTCCTCCGAGTTGTCGTCCACGAGATCGATTGCCGCGACGCCTTCGGCAAGCTTGAGAGCGGTCTCTATCGAATCCGTCAGCCGGCTGCCGATGCCCTCGCGGATGACCAGCCGGTCCACCACGACGTCGATGTCGTGCTGGAAGTAGCGGTCGAGCCTCAGCTTCCCGCTCAGCTCCTTGACTTCGCCGTCCACCCGGGCACGCACATAGCCGCGCCGGCCAAGGTCCTCGAAGAGGCTGCCGAACTCGCCCTTGCGGCCCCTGATCACGGGTGCCAGCACCTGGAAACGGGTCCCCGGGGCGAGCTGCAGAACCTGATCGACTATCTGCTCGGGCGTCTGGCGGGCGATCGCCCGCCCACAGTTGTGACAATGCGGCCGTCCGGCACGTGCGAAGAGAAGCCGCAGGTAATCATATATCTCCGTGATGGTGCCGACCGTTGAACGCGGGTTCTTGGGCGCCGACTTCTGGTCTATCGAGATGGCCGGGGACAGACCCTCGATGAAATCGACGTCCGGCTTGTCCATTTGTCCCAGGAACTGGCGCGCATAAGAGGACAGCGACTCGACGTAGCGGCGCTGGCCCTCGGCGTAGACGGTATCGAAGGCGAGGGAGGATTTTCCCGAGCCTGAGATGCCGGAGAAGACTATAAGCGCGTCGCGAGGAAGGTCGAGGCTGACGTTCTTGAGGTTGTGCTCCCGGGCGCCGCGGATTACCAGCCGGCCGAGGAAGGCGTCGTGTTCGGAGAGTTCACGCATAGGCATCTATCGTAAACGACGCGCCTGTAACTCTGGCTCGTCTCGGGTCTCAAAATTCCTCCAATCCGACTCTGCCCCCGTGACCGAACCCCCTGCTGTGATCGATCGGTCGCGCGGATCGGTCGGTCGCGCGGATCGACTTGCCGCGAAGCTTGGAGGGAATTGGGTTGAGCGGCACGGACATTAGGGTGGCGTGCAACGCGTCACCGGGACGCGGGAGTTACGGCCACAGGCCGTAGGGAGGAGACGGAATGTCGGAAGGCATGGATGTCGTTTATCGCACGATCGAGGAGCAGCATCGGGATAAGCCCGCCAGCACCCGGCGTCAGTTCGTAACCGGAGCTGCCGCAACGCTCGGAGGCCTCGGCCTGCTCAGCCTGCCGGACGCGGCTTTTGCCTCGGGCCGGAACAGCACCGCCAACATCCTCAACATCGCGGCTACCGCCGAGGTTCTCGCGACGATCGTCAACACGGTCGGGTGGAGAAGGGGACTGGGCGGCGACCCCGTTACCCAGCGGAACGTAAAGGCCGCTGCGCGCGAGGAGCTGGAGCACTACAAGACTCTGCGCTCGGTCGGCGGCAAGCCTCTCACCAAGAAGATCTGGGTTCCGGACGCGGTGTTCGCGAGCCGCAAGAACTTCCTCAACACCCTTCAGGTCGGCGACCAGATCTTCATCAACGCCTACCTCATCGGCACCAAGCACTTCGGCAACCATGGGAGCGGCAAGCTTGCCGCCTACGCTGCCGAGTTCATGGGCGTCGAGGCCGTCCACCGCGCCCTGGCGCGGCAGTCGCTGGGAGAGCTCGGCAACGACCGTGTCTTCATGAAGTACGACCAGGTCGAGCACGCCAAGAACGCCCCGAACCGCGGGCATCGCGGCTTCACGCACGTTGACGGCGCAGTTCGTCAGCTCCAGGAGGCGGGTTTCGGCTTTGGCCAGAAGGGCGCCAAGCCGGGCCGGTACTTCCACTTCACCGAGGTCCGCAAGCACACCCCGCGCGACAGCGGACTCAACACCTTCCACGTCGCTCCGTAGAGCGTCTCGAAGAGCAGCGACATTGGGGGGCCTTCGGGCCCCCCTTTTGCTGCTACCCGACCCGTTAATCTAGGTCGATGGGCGACTTCAACGACTATCGCGCCGAATTCCCCGTTGCCCAGGCGCGCACCTACTTGATCTCGGCATCGCTCGGGCCTCTGTCGCGCCGCAGCCGGGCCCGTGCCGAGGAGCACCTCGACTTGTGGTCCCGCCTCGGCCCCGAGGAGCTGTGGTTCGAGCACGGGCTCCCCCGCCTTCGGGCCTGCCGCGAGCACTTCGCTCGCCTCATCGGGGCGGACCCCGGCGAGATCGCGATCATCCCTTCCGTATCTGCCGGTATCTCGCAGCTCGCCACCTGCCTCGACTTCACAACTCGGCCGAAGGTCGTCGCTTCGAATATGGACTTCCCCACCAACCACTACGTGTGGCTCGCAAACGAGCGCCGCGGCGCCAAGCTCGACATCGCGCAGTCGCCGGACGGCATTCGGCTCGAGGCCGAAGAGCTCGTGACACGCATCGACGACTCGACGGCTATCGTCAACACGAACCGAGTCCTGTTCGAGTCGTCTTTCATAGTCGATCTGAAGCCGGTGATTGAGGCTGCACGGGCGCACGGCGCGTATGTGCTCGTAGACGACTTCCACGGCTCCGGGATAGTTCCCATCGACGTACACGCTCTGGGCATCGACTTCCTAGTCTCGGGAGCGCTGAAGTGGCTATGCGGCGGGCAGGGCATCGCGTTCATGTATGTGCGCCAAGAGCTGATCGAGCGACTTACGCCCACGGTCGTGGGGTGGTTCGGCACCAAAGATCCTTTCGACTTCGACCGCTCGAGCCTTGCGCTACGGGACGATGCGCGGCGTTTCGAAACCGGGACCTACACGCTCCCTCAGGCGTGGACGGCCTCGGGCGGGCTCGAGATCATCAACGAGATCGGAGTGGAGCGCATACGGGCTCGCAATCAGGAGCTCACCGAGCTGGTCGTGGACGCCGCCGACGAGGCAGGACTCGAGGTGCTCACGCCGCGCGACAAAAAGCGCAGAGGCGGCCTGGTTAGAGTCCGCGTCCCCGGGGGCCGCGAGCGCGCCGAGGCAACGCTTCATGCTCTCTTCGAACGTGATGTTGTACTCGACTCACGTGCCGACACTCTGCGCATCTCGCCGCACTTCTTCAACAACGAAACCGATATCGAGCGCTGCTTTAGCGAGCTGCGCAGCCTGCTCTAAAGAGGAAGAGACGAGGGGAACGCCGAGCTCAACCCACGTCGCGCAGCTCGCGCCTCAAGTCGGCAACCTCGTCGCGGATGCGCGCCGCGTACTCGAAGCGCAGGTCCTCGGCAGCCTGGTGCATCTCCTCCTCGAGCTGCAGGATGAGGCGCCGCAGCTCGTCGGGGGCCCCTCCCACAGGCTCGCGCCGGCGGCTCCTGGACTTGGCCGGGACGGTGCCGTTGCGATCTCGGCAGCCCATGCCGTGCAGCAGGATGTCACTCACGGCCTTGCGGATCGACTGTGGGTCGATGCCGTTGGCCTCGTTGTAGGCGAGCTGAATGCTGCGCCGCCTCTGCGTCTCGTCGATGGCCGAGCGCATGGAATCGGTGACCTCGTCTGCGTACATCACCACCTGACCGTCTACGTGCCGGGCGGCGCGCCCTATTGTCTGGATGAGCGAGGTCTGGCTTCTCAGATAGCCTTCCTTGTCGGCGTCGAGGATCGCTACCAGCGACACCTCCGGCAAGTCGAGGCCCTCACGCAGGAGGTTTACGCCCACGAGGACGTCGAACTCGCCGAGACGCAGATCACGCAGGATCTCGATACGTTCGACCGTGTCGATGTCTGCGTGCAAGTAACGCACTTTGATGCCCGACTCCAGCAGATAGTCGCTCAAGTCCTCGGCCATCTTCTTGGTCAGCGTGGTGACGAGCGTGCGCTGAGTCACCTTCACCCGTTGGCGGATCTGCTCGAGCAGGTCGTCGATCTGACCCTTGGTGGGTCGGACGAGCACTTCGGGGTCGACGAGGCCGGTGGGGCGCACGAGCTGCTCGACGGGAACCCCGCCGTGGCGGCGCTCGAAGGGGCCGGGCGTTGCGCTCATGAAGATGACCTGATTGGTGACATCGAGCCATTCTTCGAACTTCAGCGGCCGGTTGTCGAGCGCGCTCGGAAGCCGGAAGCCGTGCTCAACGAGAACGCGTTTGCGCGACTGGTCGCCCTCGTACATGGCGTTGAGCTGCGGGACCGCGACATGGCTCTCGTCGAGCACCATGAGGAAGTCGTCGGGAAAATAGTCGAGCAGGGTGTAAGGCCGCGTCCCTGCATCCCGGCCCTCGATGTGACGCGAGTAGTTTTCGATCCCGGAGCAGAAGCCGACCTCGCGCATCATCTCGAGGTCGTACTCGGTGCGCATACGAAGTCTCTGAGCTTCGAGCAGCTTGTCTTCCTTGTGAAGGACCTGCAGCCGATCGCCGAGCTCCTCTTCGATGGCAGTGATGGCGCGCTCCATGCGGGCGCGCGATGCAACGTAGTGAGACGCCGGATAGACCCTTATGTGGTCGATCTCGCGCGTGATCTCCCCGGTCAGCGGATCGAGCTCGATGATGCGGTCCACCTCGTCGCCGAACAGCTCGATACGCAACGACTTCTCCTCGTACGCGGGAAAGATCTCGATGCTGTCGCCGCGCACCCGAAACTTGCCGCGCACGAAATTGACGTCGTTACGTTCGTACTGGATGTCGACCAGCCGATCGAGGATGAAGTCGCGCTCGGCAACTCCGCCGCGTGCGAACTCGACGGTTTGACCGAGGTACTCCTCCGGTGAGCCGAGACCGTAGATCGCCGACACCGAGGCGACTATCAGTACGTCCTTGCGTTGCAGAAGCGCGCTCGTCGCGGCATGCCTGAGCCGCTCGATCTCGTCGTTGATCGACGAGTCTTTCTCTATGTAGGTGTCGGTGTGGGGAACGTAGGCCTCGGGCTGGTAATAGTCGTAATAGGAAACGAAGTACTCGACCGCGTTGTGCGGGAAGAACTGCTTGAACTCGTTGCACAGCTGCGCGGCGAGCGACTTGTTGGGCGCCATGACCAGCGTCGGCTTCTGAACCTGCTCGAGGGCCCAGGCGAGCGTCGCCGTCTTGCCGGTGCCCGTGGCCCCCAGCAGAGTCGAGAAGCGCTCGCCAGCCATCGCCCGATCGACGAGGCCGTGGATGGCCGTGGGCTGATCGCCGGCAGGAGCGAAGTCGGAGACTACCTTGAAGGGAGGCATGAAACGAGTTTAGACAGGACGTGCGACGGCTCTCGCCGGCCTAGAGCTTTGCCACGACCTCGGGAAGCTCCTCGAGGGTCCCGATAACCGTGCAATCCGGGCTGGGGTGCAGGCGCGCTCTGTCCAGCAGCACTGCTTCCATGCCCACCGCCCGGGCGGGCTCCACATCGAGCTCCGGGGAGTCGCCCACGTGCAGGCAGCGCCCGGGGTCGGCCCCGGCCCGGTGCAGGGCCAGCTCGTAGATCCTGGGGTCGGGCTTCTCCACCCCCTCGATCCCCGAGATCACAGACACATCGAAGAGATGGCCAACCTCGAGCTCCACGAGCATGTTCTCGAGCCACCCCTCGAAGTTGGAGATCAGCCCGAGGCGGAGCCCGGCCGCGAGGAGGCGCCTCAGCGCCGGCAGCACGTCCTCGAACAGAGCGTAGGAGGAGCTGCTCGAAAAGGTGTCGTAGAGCCGGGCCGCGAGAACCTCGTCGGCGCTGCCGAGCTCGTCCAGAAAGCGCCGGTAGAGATAGAGCCAGAAGGTCTGTGAGTCCTCCTTGGACAGAGACGGGCCCCTGCGCACGCCGGTCTCCTCGGCGATGTCGACGAGGCGTGGGGCAAGGCGCCTCTGCACTCGGCTCACGTCCGGCGCGCTGACATCGAGCCCCCCTTGCCGGCACACCGATGCGAACAGCTCGGGAAACGAGGGGTGCGGGTGGATCAGAGTGTCGCCGGCGTCGAGAAAGACGACCTCGATCATGCCTTCGAGCGTCCAGCAGTCAGCTCGGCCCACACGCTATCCGCCTCCGCCTCCAGCTCGGACAGGTCCCCCTCGTTGGTCACGACGATGTCGGCCTGCCGCACGAGCTCGTCCGGGTCGGCCTGGGACCTCATGCGGGCGTCGACGTCGGCGGCGGACATGTCCCTCTGTCCCGCCAGGCGGGCGCGCCGCACGGACTCGGGAGCATCGAGCACGACCAGCGTGTGCATCATCTCTTGCAAAGGTGTTCCGACTATCAACGCAGCGTCCACCACCGCAACTGCGGCGCGGCCCTCGAGGCGCTCGAGCGTCGTCGCGATTCCCACTGCGATGACGGGGTGGACAATCGAGTTCAGGGCGGCGAGGCGTCCTTGGTCGTTGAACACGATCCCGGCGAGGCGCGCCCTGTCGATCTCCTGGGTGCCCTCGATCAGTATCCCCGGCCCGAACTCCTCGATGACCAGGCGCCACGCGGGGCTTCCCGCGCTCAGCGCGGCGCGGCCGAGCTTGTCTGCGTCGATAACCTCGGCCCCGCGCTCGGCGAGAAGCCGCGCGAAGGTCGACTTGCCCGAACCGATCCCCCCCGTGAGCCCGACGACGAGCATGCCGGTCACGCGCGCTTGGCTACTTGCCGCGTTCGCGTTTCAGATCTTGCACGATGGACTCGATGGACTCCTCGTCGCCCGGCGCGGGCGGCTCGGACTCTTCCTCATCCTCATCATCCTCGTCCGTGACGGCGGCGACTGCGTCGCCCGGCACGGCGCCCTCGTCGGGCTCCTCCTGGCTGAGGCGCACTTCGAGGCTGCGCTGCTCGTCCTCGGCCGCCGTAACGCCCTCGTGACCCTCGGGCGGTGAGTCCGGCGACATCATCGCGGTCTGCTCCGCCTCCTCGCGCTCCTCGGGAGGAGCCGCGTCCCCGGCGCTGGGTGCGTCAGATGCCGCCTCGGGGGCCGTCGTCTCGGAGGCGATCTCGGGCGCCGACTCCGCCGCGGAGACGATCTCCTCATCCGGGGACACACGCTGGGCAGGGTCTTCGCTCGGGACGCCCGCACCGTTGGATGTAGCGCGCACCTCAACTTCCATCTCGGCCTCGGCGGCTTCCTCCGCCCCCGCCTCGGTGACCGGCGCCTGCGCGGCCTCCGTCGTCCCTTCGGCGTACTCGGGCGGCGCCGCCTCACGCAGAGCCTGCTTGCGCGACAAGCTGATGCGGCGGCGGTCGAGGTCGATGTCGATGATCTTGACCGGCACGCTCTCCTGCACCGCCACCTCGTCCTCAGACTTCTCGACGTGGTGCTCGGCAAGCTCGGAGATGTGAACGAGGCCTTCGATGGCATCGTCGACCTCGACAAAAGCGCCGAACGGCACGAGCTTGGTGACCCGTCCGTCGATGACCTCGCCGATCTCGTGCGTCCGCGCGAACTGCCGCCACGGGTCCTCCTGAGTCGCTTTGAGAGACAGCGACACACGCTCGCGCTCGAGGTCGACGTCGAGCACCTCGATGGCGACCTCCTGTCCGACCTCGACCACCTCGCTGGGATGGTCGACGTGCTTCCAGGAAAGCTCGGAAACGTGCACGAGCCCGTCGACTCCCCCGAGATCCACGAAGGCTCCGAAGTTGACGATCGAGGACACCGTGCCCTTGCGCACCTCTCCCTTGGTTAGCGACTGGAGGAAGTCATGGCGCTGCTCCGCCTGGCTCTCCTCGAGGAACTTGCGGCGCGACAACACCACGTTGTTCCGGTTCTTGTCGAGCTCGATGATGCGGCATTCGAGCTCTTTGCCGACGTAGGGGTGAAGGTCCCTGACACGGCGCATCTCGACGAGGGATGCAGGCAAGAACCCGCGCAGGCCGATGTCGAGAATGAGTCCACCCTTGACGACCTCGATGACGGGGCCGGTGACGGTCCCGTCTCCGCTCTTGATGTCCTCGATCTTGCCCCACGCCCGCTCGTACTGTGCGCGCTTCTTGGACAGGATCAGGCGGCCGTCCTGGTCCTCCTTCTGGAGCACGAGGGCCTCGACGCCGTCGCCCACAGATACGACCTCGTGCGGGTCGACATCGTTGCGAATGGACAGCTCACGCAAGGGGATGACGCCTTCAGACTTGTAGCCGATGTCGAGGAGAACCTCGTCCTTCTCGATCTTCACCACGGTGCCGGCCATGATGTCGCCCTCGCCGAAGGGCTTGATGGTGGCCTCGATGGCGGCCATCAGCTCTTCCTGGCTGTCGCCGATGTCGTTCTCGACGATGGTGCCGCCTGCATACGTTCCACCCGACGTGGACGGAGCGGTCCTCGTGATCACGCCGCCTCGCCCGTCGGGAAGCGTCTCCTCGCCGCGGCCGGCGCCGGACCCCGCTGCCGGGGCTTGGGCAGCCCCGTCCTGCTGTTCGGTCATGTGTGCTGGATTCCTCCTCGACAAAAGTGGCCCCGCCTGGGGCCGGGAAAGTATACGGGCCGCAAGGGTCACCCCCAAACAGAGCTCGTTCCGCCCCAGACAGGGTCGCGCTCCTGCTGAACGTAGGGGTAAGTGACCGGCTCGCAGCGGCTGTGTGAAAGGCGTTATTGTGCTCCTTCCGACAATCAGGACGAAAGCCGGACCACGCCCGTCCCCGTCGCGGAGGTATGTGGGTGCCCAGCCGCTTCTCGCTCGTTACGAAAACCCACGGCCGCGCCGGTACATCACGTTGGGGGAAGTGAATGAAGGGGGAAAGTGAATGAAGAGCAAGCTGATGATCCTCGGAGCCGCGGCCCTCGTGGCCGCCGGGGCACTCGCCGCCGACGCAGTTTCCGCCCAGACGGCGCCGGTCTCGCAGCGTCATCCGGCCCGACCCAACATTCTCATAATCGTCACCGACGACCAGCGCGCCGGCACGATGGCGCAGCTGCCCCAAACTCAGCAGTGGCTCCGGGCCCACGGCACGCGTTTCGAGCAAGCGTTCGTCACCACCCCGCAGTGCTGCCCCTCCCGGTCGACGATCTTCTCCGGCCGCTACGCCCACAACCACGGCGTGAAAGACAACCACCAGGCCTTGAACCTCGACCAGAGCGCCACCATGCAGGCTTACCTCGACGCCCGCTATCACACCGGCATCTTCGGCAAGTACCTCAACTCATGGCCTCTGCGTCGCAAGCCCCCGTATGCCGATGAGTGGGCCACGACCCCGCGCTCGGGCGTATACAGGGGCGCCAAGTACAACATCGACGGCGTCGTCCAGCGGGTGCGTCAGTACGACACGACCTTCCTTTCCGATCTGGCCGTCAATTTCGTCACCCAGAACACTCCCAGCAACCGGCCCTGGCTTCTCTACCTGGCCCCGATGGCTCCCCACACGCCCTTCACGCCACAGAAGAAATACGCGGACGCGCCCGTATCCCCGATGCAAGTGAACCCGGCCATGCGAGAGGACGATCCGGCCGTCGACCCCGGGGGCCTGAGCGACAAGCCCCAATACGTCCAGGACTCGGGCTTCACTTTCAAGCGCGGACGCAAGCTCCACGATGCGCAAGCACGCACCTTGATGTCGGTTGACGACATGATCGCCCGTCTGCATTCGGCCCTCAAGACTTCGGGGGAGCTGAACAACACCTTGGTGATCTTCACGTCCGACAATGGTCTTTTGTGGGGCGAGCACTCGAGAAACGGCAAGGCAGTTCCCTACACGCCCTCGATCAAGGTTCCCTTCCTCATGTCGTGGCCCGATGGGGGCTACGGCGCCAGGCAAAAAGACTCACGCCTCATAGGCAACGTTGACATCGCTCCCACCGTCCTCGACGCGGCCGGGATCAGGGCGCCATCGCATCCCGAGATGGACGGACATTCATTGCTCGATTCCACGGTCGGCAGAGATCGCATGCTGACGGAGTTCTGGGACCGCAACACCGCAGACGTCCCGACCTGGGCCTCGGAGAGGACGCTCAATCACCAGTACGTCGAGTACTACCGTCCCGGCGAAATCCTTCCCTTCTTTCGCGAGTACTACGACCTTGCGAGCGACCCGTACCAGCTGCACAACCTGCTCGGGGACACGGATCGCTCAAATAACCCCACCGGACACGTTGCGCGCTTGTCCCGTGAGCTGAGAGCTGACCGCACCTGCGCGGGCATTACCTGCCCCTGAAAACGCTCCGCCTCGGCGGGCGTGCACTAGAGTCACGGGAGTAAGAGTGACCGGGCCCTTCTAGGACGCGTCCCCGACCGGTGAGGAAAAGATCCGTGATTCCGAGATTCGTGGCGGCGGCAGCCGTCTTCGTGCTCCTGCTCGGCGCCTGCGCGGCAGAAAAGCCAGCCACCTCGGCAGGCTCGTCCGCCTCGTGCGACAAGGGCAGCCTTCCGCTGGTGCAAGAGGGTGTGCTGACGGTGGCTACCGACCGCCCCGCCTATCCGCCGTGGTTCAAGGGCTCCCCCCAGCATTACACCGGCTTCGAGGGCGATCTCGCCAGCGGCATCGCCAAGCAGCTCGGTCTGCCCATCAAGTGGGTGGTCGAGCCCTTCAACAAGTCCTATGCACCCGGCCCCAAGGACTTCGACTTCGACATCAACCAGATCTCGATCACGCCCGAGCGCAGCCGAGTCGTCGACTTCTCCGACGGCTACTTCGACGACAACCAGGGAGTCCTCGCCCTCGAAGGCGGGCCCGTGACCCAAGCCTCGAGCCTTGCCGATCTCAAGAATGCGCAGCTCGGAACCCAAGTCGGCACGACGAGCCTGACATTTATCAACAGCAAGATCCAGCCCGCCGGCGATCCCAAGGTCTTTGACCAAACCAACGACGCCAAGACAGCCCTCGAAAACAAGCAGATCGACGCGCTGGTCACAGATGTCGTGACCACGGTCTATCTGCGCGACTTCGAGATAAAGGGCTCCACCGTGGTGGGTCAGTACCCTACGCACGAGCCCTTCGGCATGTTGTTCGAGAAGGGCAGCCCGCTGGTCGGCTGCGTCAACGATGCGCTCGGCAAGCTCCGTTCGGACGGCACGCTGCACAAGCTTCAGAGCAAGTGGCTCAAGGACTACCTCAACGTGCCCACGCTCAAGGACTGACCCGAGCCGTTGGAGGCCGACAGGTCCGGACGCGGGTCGCGCATGCTCGGTAATCGCAACGTGCTCATCTCGAGCGCGAGCACCGTCGTCTTTCTCGCCCTCATTGTCGCCGTGGTCGCGTTCGCGCCGGGCACGTCCCTCGTCACGCAGCGGTTCTTCGACCTCCATCATCTAAAGGCAGCCTTTACCGGCACGGTCAGCACGCCGTCGGTGGTTGCAGCATTCGGCCTCAACGTGGAGATGTTCCTTATCGCCGAGGTCTTCATCCTTGCGATCGCCCTCGTCATAGCGGTGGTGCGCAGCATTCCCGGCCCCGTCTTCTTTCCACTGAGAGCTGTCGCCGTTGCCTATACCGACCTGTTCCGCGGAGTGCCGTTGATCCTCGTTCTGTACATCCTTGGCTTCGGCATCCCCGGGCTCGGTCTCCAGTTCTTCTCTCAGCAGAGCGACGTGGTGTACGGAGTGACTGCGCTCGTGCTCGTGTACTCCGCCTACGTCGCCGAGGTCTACCGGGCAGGAATCGACTCGGTGCACGAAAGTCAAGCCGCTGCGGCGCGCTCTCTCGGACTGTCGACATGGCAGTCACTGCGGTTCGTCGTACTGCCACAGGCCATCAGGCGAGTGGTCCCTCCTCTGCTCAACGACTTCATCGGACTGCAGAAGGACACGGCGCTGGTGTCGGTGCTCGGGCCCACGGAAGCTGCGCGCGCCGCACAGATCTATGGAGCCGAACAGTTCAACTACGCAAGCTACGTGATCGCCGCGGTGCTGTTCGTGCTCATCACCATTCCACTCGCTCGCTTTACCGACCACCTCATCAAGCGTGACCGCCAGCGCCGGCGCACCGGCGTCCCGCAATGAAGGCTGCACAATGAACGTTGCCGACGAGCGCGCCGTGACCGTCGAGAACGTCACCAAGTCCTTCGGGGACAACGTCGTGCTGCAGGACATATCGATGAGCGTCTCGCCGCACGAGGTTGTGTGCCTCATCGGCGCGTCGGGTTCGGGCAAGTCGACGCTGCTCAAGTGCATCAACCTGCTCGAACCCGTCGACTCCGGCAAGATAGTCGTCGCCGGCGAGGCCATCACCGAGGCCCGGGTGGACGTGAACCGCATCCGGCGTCACATCGGCATCGTGTTCCAGGCTTTCAACCTCTTTCCACACATGACAGTGACCCGCAACATCACGCTCGGCCCGATCGAGGCTCTGGGCATGGACAAGGCGGACGCTACGGAGCGCGCCCTCGAGCTCCTCGATCGCTTCGGGCTTGCCGACAAGAAGGACGAGTACCCGGACCGGCTGTCGGGCGGCCAGCAGCAGCGCGTGGCAATCGTGCGGGCGCTCGCGATGCGGCCCCGGCTCATGCTGCTCGACGAGGTCACCAGCGCGCTCGACCCCGAGCTCGTCGCAGAGGTGCTGGGACTAATACGTGAGCTGGCCACGGGGGGCATGACCATGCTCATCGCCACCCACGAAATGGGCTTCGCACGCGACATAGCCGACCGCGTATGCTTTCTTCACAACGGCAGGATCCTCGAGGAGGGCCGGCCGGAGAAGATTTTCTCGGCCCCCGAAAACCCCCGCACCAAGCAATTTCTCCAGCGCATAATCGCCGCCGGCCGCCTCTAACCCCCAACTTTTCGCCCCAGGCGACGAAAATCGCACGGATTTGAGCAAAGTTGGCGGGGGTCAGCTCTTGGCCGCCGCCCAGGTAGCGGCGAAGGCGACCTCCACTCCCAGCGGGACCTCCATGGCGCAGACGCCCGCCATGGCTCGCCGAACGAGGGCACCGGCGGCCTCTTGCTCGTCCGGGGGGACCTCGAACACGAGCTCGTCGTGCACCGTGAGGATCATGCGGCTGGTGAGGCCCTCGTCTCGGAGCGCACCGTCGACGTGGATCATGGCCAGCTTCATGATGTCGGCGGCCGATCCTTGGATTGGGGCGTTGAGGGCTTGGCGTTCGCCGATGGCCCGCACGCGCGGGTTGCCGCTCCCCAGCTCTGGCAGGTAGCGCCTCCGTCCGAACATCGTCGTCGTGAAGCCATCCGCATAGGCTTGAGTCACGACGTTGTCGAGGAACTTGCGCACACCGTCCATCTGCTCGAAGTAGGCCTCCATGATTACCTTGGCTTCCGGCACCGGAACATTGAGTCGCTCCGCGAGCCCTGGCGCACCCATGCCGTAGGCAAGCCCGTAGTTCACCATCTTGGCGATCGAGCGCTGACGCACCGTTAGCTCACCGGGGTCTACGCCGAAGACACGCGCGGCCGTTGCGGCGTGCACGTCCTCCTCCTCCTTGGCGAACACCTCGACGAGGAGCGGGTCCTTGGACAGGTGGGCCATGACCCGCAGCTCGATCTGCGAGTAGTCGGCCGACAGCAGCAGGTTGCCGGGCTCGGCGACAAACGCGCGCCTGATGGTGCGGCCGATGTCCGTGCGGATCGGGATGTTCTGCAAGTTTGGGTTGGTGCTCGAGAGCCGCCCCGTGGCCGCCACCGTCTGGTCGAAAGTGGTGTGGAGGCGCCCGTCCACCTTGTCGACGAGCGGCGGCAGCGCATCCACGTAGGTGTTCTTCAGCTTGGCCAGCTCCCGGTAGTCGAGCAGCGCCTTGACGAAGGGATGTTGGTCGACCAGCTGTTGCAAGGCGCGCGCATCGGTCGACAGGCCCGTCTTGGTGCGCCGGGTCGTCTTGAGCCCGAGCTTGTCGTAGAGAAGGATGCGCAGCTGCTGCGGAGAGCCGAGGTTCAGCTTCTGGCCCGCGTGCTCGTAGCACTCAACCTCGAGGTTCTCAATGCGCTCGTCGAGGTCCGCCGCCATGGTGGCCAGGTAGTCGAGGTCGAGTCTCACACCGGCGCGCTCCATGCCCGCCAGAACACCTATCAATGGATGCTCGATGTCGTAGTAGAGATCGAGCATCCCGAGCCGCTTCAGCTCGGGCTCGGTAGCGGCGGCCACCTCGGCCACCGCCAGTGCCCTGAGGCACGCGTCTTCCGCCGCGCCCTCATCCATGTCTCCGCCCAGATCGAGTGCGCCCTGCGCGTCGCCGGCAGCGCGTTCGACGGGATCGACAGCCTTGAGCTCGCGGCCCGTGTACTTGCGCGCGACGTCTTCGAGCGCGTAGTTGGGCGCTGCAGGATCGAGGAGGTAAGCGGCAACCTGCGTATCCAGGCGAAGGCCCTCGAGCTCGATGCCCGCGGCCGCCAAGGAGATGAGCGCGGCGCGTCCTCCGTGCACGATCTTTGCCGTCGAGTCAGATTCGAAGAGGGAACCCAGCGCGTCGCAGAGCTCCACCGGGGTGACGCCGCGGGGCCCGACCGCCACGAAAGCGGCGCGCTCCTCCCAGGCGATGGCGAGCGAGTGCGGCACGCCGCGCGCCGATGAAGGGACGATGTCGAGGGCGATCTCCCCGGTAACGCGCAGCCGAGCTGCGAGGGACGTCAGCGAGCCCGCGTCCGCAACTACCTCCATCGCCAGCTCGAAAGGCTCACCCTCACCTTCCGCGGCGGCGGGCAAGTCGGCCATGAGACGTTCGAGAAGGGTGCGGAACTCGAGCGACTTGAACAGCTCAGTTACGCGCTCGAGATCCCAGGGCCCCATCTTCAGGTCCTCGAGGCCCACACTTTCCAGCGGCACCTCGGCAAGCGTCGACAGCTTCTTGTTGAGAGCCACCTGCTCTGCGTGGGCAGCGAGATTTTGCGCCAGCTTGGGTGTCTGCTCATCTGCATGCGCCACTGCCTCCTCGGCACTTCCGTACTTCTGCACGAGCTTGGCCGCCGTCTTGGTCCCGACCCCGGGAACGCCCGGCAGGTTGTCGGAGTTGTCGCCCTCGAGCGCCTTGAGGTCGACGTACTTTGCAGGCGGGACTCCGTAGCGCTGCGTCACCGCCTTGGCATCCATGTCGACGATGTCGGTGATCCCGCGCCGGTTGTAGAGAACATGGATGCGGTCGCCCACGAGCTGAAAGAAATCCCTGTCCCCGGTGACCACACGAACGTCGAGGTCCTCACCGGCCGCTCGCGTGGCGAGGAACGAGATGATGTCGTCCGCCTCGTGGCCGGGCAGCTCGAAGATCGGTATCTGCAGAGCGCCGAGCACCTCTCTGATCAGCGGGACCTGCGAGGAGAACGTGTCCGGTGCCTGGCTGCGGTTGCTCTTGTAGTCGGCGAACTGCTCGGTGCGCTCGAGTGGCGCGCCTGCGTCGAGGCAGCAGACGAGGTAGTCGGGACGCTCTTCCTGCAGCAGCTTGATCAGCATCGAGGTAAAGCCGTAGACGGCGTTGGTGTGCGTGCCGTCGGTGGTCGTCAGCTCCTCGGGCAGCGCGTAGAAGGCACGAAAGGCCAGCGAGTAGCCGTCGAGGAGCAGGAGCTTGCGGCGAGCCGGCGACTTCGAGGGGGGCATATGTTGCGAGCTTACAATCCTCGTCATCCAGCGGCCGGCTCGGCCACACTCGGTGAAACCTCGTGCGCCGCCACCGCCTCGCCGAGCGCATGCTCACCGACATCCTCGGCATCCCGTGGCATCCGTGTCACGAGCAAGCCGAGGATTGGGAGGAGGTCATGACGCCCGAGGTCGAAGCGGCCATCCTTGCCCGCATCGAAGGAGACGTGACCTGCCCGCACGGCAACCCGATCCCAGGCGCATCATCGGCGATCCCGTGGTCTGACCTCGAGCCCGTTACAGCCTTGCAGGCTGGCTCCGGCGGGAGGCTCACGCGCCTTCTCGAAGACGTAGAGCTCGACCACGACGTCCTCTACTACCTCGAGCGGCAGGGCCTCATGCCCGGGGCGCGAGTGTCACTCGTCGCCGTGGCCCCCCACGGCACCCGCACGCTCGAGGTGGCCGGCCGCAAGATCGCGCTCGGGGGGACCTCGCCGACAACCTGTGGATGCTGCGGGACCGAGCGCGAACCTAGCCCGATCCGAGAAGCTCCTTGGTACGCTCGAGGGCGGCACTTACCGCATCTGGAGAGGCCTTGCCGACAATCAACCTCGCAGCGCGCTCGAAGGAGCCGTCGAGCTCCGAAGCCCGGGTGGGATCGAAGGCGGCTACCGCGCTCTTCACGTCGCGGTAGCGGCTGCGCGCGCGGGCGAGGTTGGCCGACGCGCCCGAGTAGCCGTCTTGGTTCACCACAACGCCGTTCTTGACCCCTTGCCGGTACTCGAGCGCGGCCACGTCGAGCGGCACCGCCGCCCCTTTGAGCGACTGCTCCAAAGAGCGAGCCGCAGACAGGGGATCGTCGCTGCCGTGTCCGCCGGCGAGGTAGCCGGCGCTGAGCCCGGCGACAAGGCAGACTGCGCCCACTGCCAGCGCGAGTGGCCAGCGCGCCTTGGGAGGGCGGTAGATGGCCACGTCAGCTGCGCGACACCAGGGCCACGACCGGCTCGCCCTCGGCCAGCTCGCACTCGGCGAGCGCCGCGGCCAGCACTGCGTCGGGCGAGGACAGCACGGTCAGGTCGACTAACCGGGGGCCGCGCACGATGCGCACGGCGGGCGCCACCGACACCGGTCCGATGTGCCGGACGAGAACTGGCAGGAGCGTCGTTAGCTCGGCGGCGACCTCGCTCCCGAGCCCGGCCACTACCCGGCCGCTGCCGGACGCCGCGAGGGAGCCGTGCCGATCCACGACGGCAAATCCCCTGACGTCATCGCTCCCGGCCGTGAACACGGCATAGAAGAAGTTGCCGGCCACGAGCTCGGCCTCTCGCTTCATCGCCTCTTGAGCCGCCATGCGCAGAGTGTCCTCGTCGACGCGCAGATCGGCTGGAGGAGCATCCGAGTCGAGGGCCACCGCGCCCATGGCGACAACCCGGAGAGCGCGGCGCTCGGGCACGCCCTGGCTTTCGACCTGGAGCGTCGACGGCGACGCCCCCGCGGCGATGGCAGCTCGCTCTGCCTCACGGTGCAGGGCGGCAAGCTGCGCGGGCGTCGTGTGATCCAGGGTGCGCTCGAGCTCGACGCGCACCAGCGACAGCGCATCGCCTACCGACGAGATGACCTCGGCATCGGGTGGGATCTTGTACTCGAGCCTCATGCCGCGCGCCAGAGCGGGCACCAGTGCCCCGGCGCCTCCCCCCACCCCTACGAGAGCCGGGGACTCGAGTCGCTGCCCGGCGATCAGCTCGGACACAACCCCTCCGACCTTTGACATCGCGAGCTCGAGCATCTTGGCGGCCACCTTCTCCCACGTCCCTCCGCTAAGGGCGGCGACGGCCGCGAAGCCCAGCCGGGCGGCCTCCCGGTTTCCCGCCGCGTAGGAATCGCCGGGCACCTCGCCTAGCGCATTTGCCGCGCACGTCAGCGTCGGTGCAAAACGCCTGCCGTCGGACGTGCGCAGAACTGCGTAGTCGGCAGGGTCGCCGGGACGGGGCGCAATAAGCTCCGCCACCGCTCCGTCGAGGTCGTCCGGGGTTGCAAAGCAGCAGTAGGGCAGCCCCGCGATGTGCGCCGATCGTGGACCGGCTTCCTCGACTCCCAAGCCACTGCGCAGCCCGCGCCGGCGTGCAAGTCGAAGCATGCTTCCGCCGGCGACGCCCGCAACCCGCACGTCAAGGCTGCGCACGCAGGTCACGTGATCGAGCACGCGCACGTACGCGAGGACCGGCCGCCCTCCCTTGACGGCACTGACGTTGGTGCTCGTTCCGCCGACTTCGACGACTACCCCGTCGGTGACGAGCAAGTGACGCAGAGCTCCTGCGACCGACGCAGCGGGACCCGAGAATGCAGTCAACAGTGGATGGCGCCGCATCGCGGCGAGGTCTGCCGCTCCCCCGTCGCCGCGCATCACGAGCAGCGGCACGCCCGGGATATCGCGCGCAACGGCCGCCTCGACGACGCCCGCGGTAGCGAGAGCGGTGGGAAGGATGCTGGCGTTTAGCGCGCCCGTTACGGTACGCATCTCGAGCCCATAGAGCCCGGACAGCTCGTGCCCTCCCGTCGCGGGGAGGCCGAGGCTGTTGGCGATCGCAACGGCACGCTCCTCGGTGGCCGTGTCCTCGACCGAGAATGCCTCCGAGACCACCACCGACTCGACGCCCTCCTCTTTGAGCCTCTCGAGGGCGGCGCGCAACGTCGGCGAGTCGACTCCGTCGGTTCCGTCGAGGAACTCGTGCACCGTCTTCAGGCGCCGCCCCGGCGCAAGAAGCACCTCGCCAACCTCGGTGCGCTTCTTCGCCTTGCGCAAATCGGGTCGCCTGCCGATGCCGACAACGCCGACAACCGACGTGTCACCCTCGAGGAGGGCGTTGACGGCCTGAGTCGTCGAATGTGTTACGAGAAGGATGGGACCGAGGTTCCGGCGCTGGACCTCCCCCGACACTCTGGTTACGGCTGCGACGACCCCTTGCGCAACTCCGAGCTCGCCGCCGTGAGTTGTGGGAACGACGGCGCGCGCGACAACGGAACCATCGCTTGCGTCGCAGGCGACCGCCTTCGTAAAGGTTCCGCCTACATCCACTCCGATCCTGACGGCCACCTGTGGACTCAGCTCGTGACCTTGGGCTCTTGGGCCGCCTCCACCCCGGCGTCCTGTCCCGTCACGAGCGCCCGCTCCCGGCGCGGCGCGATTACGAATACCCACAACGCGCCGGCGATGTAGACGAGAGCGAGCGCAGCCTGCGCAATGATCGTCTGCAGTGTTGGATAAAGACCCGTGAGGCTGGCCACGAAGATCGGCAGGTTGGGAAGCGCATGCAGGAACGTCACCGGAAGAAGCGCTGCCTCCTGGAACGAACGGACCGCGTTTCCGGTGAAGGCCACCGACATCACCATGACGAGCGATACCGCGATTGTGAGAAAGACCTTGATCGGGAGCCTGCGCCCTGCTTTGAAGATGAGGTAGCCGACTCCGCCAAGCGCGGCGACTCCTGCAAGCGTCCCCCACAGGACCCAGATCTCGAGACCTTGGGCAAAAGAGAGAAGGGCTTGATAGAACAGAGTCGTCTCGAAACCCTCCCGATACACGGCGGTGAAACCGACTCCTGCGAGCGCCACCGTCGAACCTGTGGTCGCCGCAGCCCATACCTTGGCCTTGACGAACTCCATCCAGCGCCGCTGCTCGAGGCGCGCCACGAGCCAGAACGATACATAGAACAGAATGACGACTGCGACGAGCGCGGTGATGGCCTCGAGGAGCTCGCGCTGAAGCGGTGCGATGCTGATGAGGAACCCGGCCACGATAAAGGTGATGATCGTCGCGACGACTGCGAGACCGACTCCCTTGAGGACCGCGCCCTTGTAACGCGCGTTGCGCGACGCCTCGAGGTAGCCGAGGACGGCGGCAACGAGGAGTACGGCTTCGACACCCTCGCGGAACAACACGATGAACGCGTAGCTCGCCGCAAGGAGCGGGCCCGCTATCCCCGGGACCGACAGCGCGCGCTCGGCCCTATCGAGATCGCGCAGCACGCCCGACGCGGCAGCCTTGACGCTGCCCTGGGAGGCTCCCGCCTGGATCTGATTGCGCAGCGTCGCAAAGTCTTCCTCGCTCGTCAGGGTGACGGACTCGTCACGCACGCGCAGCGGGATCTCAACGATCTCGAAGTGGTCGAGGTAGGCGCTGCGAGCTGCCGAATAAGCCCGGTCAACTTCCCCGCGGCCGTAGAGGTCGAGGCTCAACTGGACCATCGTGCGCGCCGTGTCGAGTTGGCTCACGCCGGCGCTCGGCGTCACCGTGCCGTGCTCGTCCTCGTCGGCGAAGGCCGGCGCCGCCAGCGCCGCCAAGACGGCCGCGACGGCCGCGATCAAGACAAGGGTGTGGCCGCCCACTCGGTTACCCCGCCGCATTGAAGCTCTCACTCGATATGGCCGTGCCGGCTGCCGATGTGAGATCGCTCAAGTGCCCGATGAGAGAGGAGATCTCATCCTGCGCCGCTCCGGCCTCGATGCGGGCGGAGGTTTGCTCCAGGGCGAGCGTGATGTCGTTGTTGACCTCGGGCGACACCGAGGCGACCTCCGCCTCCACTCCCCTGTAAGCATTCTGCGCGCGGGCCAGCAGCGCGCTCGCCTCGTCGGCGCCTCCTGCCCCGTATGCGTCGAGAGCGTCGGCGTACGTCTGCCCCAGCCGGTCGAAGACGACGCGCGGATTGGAGGCGCCCGGAAAGAGCGCTCCGGCCGACAGCTCGAGACCACGGGCAGCCGTGGCCGCGCTGGCGTCGACGTTGCCGGAGTCGGCAAGAGCCTGGGCAGGGGCCGCAGGAAGCGACTGCGCCAGAGCCGAGAGCGCAGCCGAGACCTCGGCTGCCTGACTCGAGGAGCTCGCCTGCACTGCGCCGGAGATCCGGCCGTAGCGGGACTGCGCTGCGCTCGCGAGGGCGGAAGCCGTGCGATATCCGGCCGTATCCGTCACCGTCCCGGCGGCCGTCGCCTCGCCGTAGCTCTGAGCCGCCGTCACCGCGAGACTCGCGACGACGGATGCGCGGTACGCGGTGACATCGCCGGCGCGCGCCTCCACCACTCGCTCGGCGTTGCGCACCGCAGCCGCTACACGGGCGATCTTGCCCGCGGTCGCCGAGCGCAGCGCCGACAGAGACCGGGCGACCTTCTTGCCCGCGGCGGGGTCGATAGCGCCGAGCTCCGAGCCGACCGTGGACGCCTCCTGTGCGGCGGAGCCGGTCAGCGGCCGCGGGTTGGCGGTGAGATCTGCTTCGGCCCGGGCGAGGGCCGAGCCTGCGGCCACGAGCTGGGGGTCGGCGGCCTGAGCACGCGTGACCTGCGCAGTCGCGCTCGGCGCCGGGGTCGCCTTGCCCGACACAGTCGGGACGGACGCGTTGCACGCCCCCAGCACGAGGGCAATGGCGAGGGCACAGGTTGCCGGCGCGGCGCGAAAACGGCTGGTGACACTCAAATGGGGCTCTCCGCTCCGGGTCGGGGGCGAGGTCATGGCGGTGGGGCTAGGTGCTGCGTACCGGACATACTAGGTTAGGCGGTCCGATGTTAGGCAAGCCTAACCAGCGCGTCAATCCCTCGTCCTCCTCGCCCCCGATGGCGTTTGGGTGGGAGCGGGGGTCGCGGGCGCAATCCGCCGGGGGCGCCCCGGCCGTACCCAGAGAAAGCGTCCAGAGAAAGTCTCCAGGCAAAGGAAGCGCAATGACAGACACCGAAGTTGGCGAGCCTAGGCAGCAACGGGCTGTGAGCCGTGCCCGGCCGGCGGGCGGCACAGGGTTGCCGGCGACGGTCCTTCGCTGGCTCGCGGCCGCGGCGATTCTCGTGTCCGGCTATGAGCACTACGACCTGTGGCGCGGCGGCTACAAGCTGATCCCGGTGATCGGGCCTCTGTTCGTCGTCAACATCGTCGCCGCGGTAGTGATCGCGGGCCTCCTTTTGTGGCGCGGCCATGTGCTGATTCTCTTTCTGGCGGCAGGCTTCGCCGCGACCACGCTCGCCGCCTTCATCCTCAGTGTCACGGTGGGGCTGTTCAACTTCACCGAGGCCCTGACGGGCCGCGCCCAAGAAGTCTCCGGCATCGCCGAGATCGCAACCCTGCTCCTAGTGGGCGCGGCTTTCGTCTTGTCCCTTCGCGGGCGGAGCGCGGCCGCGTAGCAGCGAAGCCCCGGGACCCGCTGTTTTCGCCTGCCTCCTGGAGAACGGACCGTGTCTTATCTACACTCGGAGCAACCGGGGCAGCTCACAAGGCACAAGGTCTAAGAGGGAGGGGTCATGTCTTCGACCGAACAGATCGGAGCTCAACGCTGGGGAGGATCCGGGCGCAAGAACGGCATCACCGTGGTCTCGTTGGTCCTCGGGTGGATAAGCATCGTTCTCGTCCTCGTGGTCATTGCCTTCCCGCTGGGAGGTCTGCTCGGGCTGATAGCCACCGTCACCGGGATCATCGGCCTTCGCCGGGTGAGCCGGGGCACGGCCGAAACACGCAAGTACGCGCTGACCGGCTTGGTGCTGGGGATTGTGGCTCTGGCCGGGGCGATCTATCTCGGAGTCAAGATCGGCGGCCTCGTCTCGAGCCACACCACCGACTTCAGGCACTTCTGGACCTGCGTGACCAACGCGCCGGGCAAGCACCAGCAGAACCTCTGCGCCAAGCAGCTCGCAAATCAGCTGGGACGCTGACCGTACAGGCGGCGGGCGAACCTGTGCTCAGCGCGCCAGCGCGCGAGCGCGCATGAATACCGCATCGAGCATGTCCTCGGTGAGCCTTCCGGTGAAGGTGTTCTGCTGGCTGGGGTGAAAGCAGCCCAGGAGAGTGCGTTCCCCAAGCCGTACCTCTGCGCCGTGGCCAAACCGCGGCTTGGGCTTGAGCGCGTGGCCACCCCCAAGAGTGTGCGCCCTGAGGACCGCGTCCCATGCGAACGCGCCCAGCCCCACGAGCACTGTCGCGTTCCGGAGCAGCTCGAGCTCGCGCGCCAGATAGCCGAGGCAGTTGTCACGCTCTTGCGGCGACGGCTTGTTGGCCGGAGGGGCGCAGCGCACCGCCGCCGTGACGTAGAGGTCCCGCAGGATGAGGCCATCGTCGCGGGCCACCGACTCGGGCTGGTTCGCAAAGCCGCAGCGATGAAGCGACCCGAACAGCCAGTCGCCCGAGCGGTCACCGGTGAAGATGCGCCCGGTGCGGTTGCCGCCGTGCGCCGCGGGCGCAAGCCCCACGACGACGACCCGCGCCGCGTAGTCACCGTATGCGGGCACGGGCCGGCCCCAGTAGGTCTCCTCGGCGAAGGCCGCCCGCTTCTTTTCTGCAACCTCCTCGCGCCACGCGACGAGACGCGGGCAGAGGCGACAGCGCACCACCTCGTCGGTAAGTCTGTGCAGCCGCTCTGAAGTCATCGCTCCTCTCTCGTCGCCACGCTAATCGTCTAGGTTGCCTGGGATGTTTATCAGCTCGCACCTGGATCGCGCGTGAGAGGCCTCGGCACAGTCATCAACCTCATAACCGTAACCAGCGGCGGCCTCTTGGGGGTGTTTCTCGGCGACCGGCTTCCCGACAGGTGGCGGCAGACCGTGCTCCAGGGTTTGGGCCTCGTCACCATCGCGGTGGGAGTGGTCGGGCTCGAGCCTCTTTACGATCCCACTGCGGGGCTGCGGCGTTTCGTCATCCTCATCGCCGCGATCATCACCGGCGGCATTCTCGGCGAGGCCCTCGAGCTCGAGGAAAGGCTCGAAGGCGCAGGGGACAGGATTCGCCGCCGCTTCGGCGTCGAGCAAGAGGAACGCGCCGGCGGCGGGAACGCTGCATCTTCTGCCCCGCCGCGCGACCATTCCCGTTTCGTCGAAGGCTTCGTTGTCGCGTCGACAGTCTTTTGCGTCGGTCCGCTGTCGATCCTCGGTGCGGTCGAAGACGGGCTGGGCATCTCGATCCGGCTGCTCACCATCAAGAGCGCGCTCGATGGGTTCGCCGCCATCGGCTTCGCGTCGGTGTACGGCTGGGGTGTTCTCATCTCCTTGGTCACGATCGCCGTCTACCAGGGAGCCATCACCGCTGCCGCCGTCCTCGTAGAGCCGCTTCTCACGCCCGAGGTCCTTGCCGAGTTGGGCGCAGTCGGCAGCCTCCTCGTGCTCGGCATCGGCCTCAGGCTCCTCGACGTCGCTAGAGTGCGAGTCGTGGCCCTGCTCCCCGCCCTGTTCATCGGTCCCCTGATCGCCGGCCTCGTGGCCCTCTTCCTCTAGGAGGACGGATGAAGCTTCTGCTCTTCGGCGCACTGGTGGTGACCCTCGTCGCGAGCGTGGGCCGCGCCTTCGCGATCGGGCGACGGAGCGGGGTTCCTCTGCGCACCATCCTCACCGCCAGCGGCGAGCAGATGAGCATCATTGTGCGCGTAATCGTCGGCCTCCTCTTGCTCCTCCTGCTGACTCTGATAGCCGTAGACGTAGCTCAGGGCGACTTCTCGAGGGCCCACGACGGCAAGCTCATGGTGTTCGCAATCTTCTTCGGTGTCGTCCTGTGGGCGGTGTGGCCCCGCGGCCGGGCTCGCCGCTAGAGGATGTGCGAGAGAAACGACTTGGTCCTGGCGTCGCCCGGCTGGGAGAAGATCTCTTTCGGCAGGCCGTCTTCGACGATGGTGCCATCATCCATGAAGATGAGACGGGTCCCCACCTCGCGCGCAAAGCCCATCTCGTGCGTGACGACGACCATGGTCATGCCTTCGTGGGCGAGCCGCTTCATGGTATCGAGCACCTCTTTGACGAGCTCGGGGTCCAGCGCCGAGGTGATCTCGTCGAACAGCATGAGCTTGGGGCGCATGGCGAGAGCGCGCGCTATCGCCACACGCTGCTGCTGGCCTCCCGAGAGCTGCCCCGGGTGCGCGCCGGCCTTGTTGCCGAGGCCGACATGCTCGAGCTCCTCGAGTGCTCTGTCGCGTGCCTGCTCCTGGCTCAGTTTGAGGACCTTTCGCAGCGAGATCGCTATGTTGCCGAGCGCGGTCATGTGCGGCCACAAATTGAATTGCTGGAAGACGATCCCTATCTCGGTGCGCACCTTGTTGACATCCGTGCGTATGTCGGTGATCTCGCGCCCGTCAAAGAAGACGCGCCCCGCGCTTGGCTCCTCGAGCAGGTTGATCGTGCGCAGAAGCGTGGACTTGCCCGAGCCGGACGGACCGATGATGACCACGACCCCGCTCTTCTCTACCGCCAGATCAATGCCCTTGAGCACATGCAGCGCTCCGAAGTGCTTGTGAATGCCCTCGAGGCGTACAAGTGAAGAGTTCCCGCTCATGCGCCTATCCCCACCAGGCCGCTGCGCAACCTACGTTCGAGCGCGGTCACAAGACGGATCAGGGGCAGCGTGATCACGAGGTAGCCCAAGACCGACGCCGTGAAGGCCGTTGAGTTGAAGAGCTCTCCGTAGGTATCGCTTGCCCACGCCAGCAGCTCTCGGTCCTGAAAGGCAAAACCAAGAAACGCGATCAGCGAAGTGTCCTTGATGAGGATAACGAACTCGTTCATGAGTGGCGGGATGACCCTGCGCACGGCTTGCGGCACGATGACGTAGCGCATCGCTTGCAAGTAGGACATGCCAAGCGAACGAGCGGCTTCGAGCTGGCCACGTTCGAGTGACTGGATGCCCGAACGAAAGATCTCCGCGCTGTAAGCGCCTGCATTCAGCCCGAGGATCACGATCCCGGCCTTGTACACGCTCACGTCGAGTCCGAGGCCGGTAACGACCCCCAGGTATCCGACCGAGAGCAGCATCAACAACGGGACCCCGCGCATGAAGTTGATGTAGACGCGTGCCGGGGCCCTGACGACAACGCGATTCGACAACACGAGCAGAGCCAGCGTCAAACCGAGAGCCATTCCGATCAGCTGGCCGGAGAACGCAAGTATCACCGTGTTCTTGGCGGCGTTGAAGAACTGGCCCATGAACGGCCCCAGCTTGTCGAAGCTGAAGAATTGCCGCACGAAGATGGAGAACTTGTCGCCTTCGCGGAACGCTAGATAGAAAACGCACACCAGCACCGTTTGGAGACCAAGCGCTCCACCGGAGATCACCGCCTCGCGGGCTGCTTTGGTCAACATGCGCTTGTAGGTGCCGAATCCGGCAATGACGGCTACCAGGGCGAGCGCCAGGGCCGTATAGAGGATGGAGGCCTGAAACGGGCTCGTTGCCGAGGAAACGAGCTTCGCGTAGGGAGTGACTCCCTGGACGAGAAAAAACAGGGCCGAGCCGACAACCGCAACTATGAGCGAGGCCGCTCCCACGACCAGAACTCCCAATGAGAAGAGCGTCAGCTCGCTGCGCCACTCCCCCAGCCTTTCAATGCGCGACGCCATTGCTACCTCTCCCCTTGTTCGGATGGCCGCCTGCTCACCTGAACTTGCTCACTTGCGGCCGCGGTGGCCTAGGAACCCTTCGCCACGCTCCCGCCGGGGGGGAGACCCGAGTAACGCGCGTAGATCTTCGCGTAGGCGCCGTCCTTGATGATGCCTTTGAGCGCCTTGTTGATGGCCTCGAGCAGCGGCTTGTTGCTTGGGTCCACCGCTATGCCGTAGTGCTCTCCTGTGTCGATGCGTTGCGCGAGAACGAGGCCCGGCCTGTTGGCTACCTCGGCCAGGGCCGTAGGCTCGTCGTTGATGACGGCGTCGACCTGCCCGGCTTCCAGCGACGTGTAGCCGTCGGGGCCCTGAGGAAACGACCGAATATCAACCCCGCTCGCCAGATGTGCCTCTGCATAGTCCTTACCCGTCGTGCCGTTCTGGACCCCCACCACGTCCCCGGACTTGAGATCATCGATCGTCTTGATACCCGAAGACTTCTGCACCGTAAGGGATTGCTGCGCGTTGTAATAAGGGATCGAGAAGTTGACTTCCTTCTCTCGCTCGGGCGTGATGGTCGACGCGGCCACAACCACGTCGTAGCGTCCCCCGGCGAGCTGGCTGAAGATGGTGGTGAAGCTGGTGTCGGTGATGTCGCTGTCCGCGACCGTCAAATGCAGCCGTTTGGCGATCTCCTTCGCGAGGTCGATGTCGAGGCCGGCCAGCTTGCCCCCTTTGCGAAACTCGAACGGTGGATAGGGGATGTCGGATCCGATCGTGAGGTGCCCGTCAACCTTGGTGGTGATCGGGCCACCACCGCCCCCGCCCGAGCCGGACGATCCGCTGCTCGGCTTCTCTCCCTCGGTGCTCCCGCACGCAGCCAGCGCGAGGAGCGCGGCCCCCAGAATGGCGACCGACTTGATGAGTACCTTGCCACTGCCCATGGTCCCTCCTTTTGCCTCGTTGGGCGACAGGCTAGCGCCGGTCACTCCTCGCCCAGGTAAGCCTGACGCACGCGGTCGTCCTTCAGTAAGGCCCTGGCATCGTCCTCGATGACGATCTCGCCCGTCTCGATAACGTAGCCACGGTGCGCCGCCTGGAGCGCCATCTGCGCGTTCTGCTCGATCAAGAGAACCGGCGTGCCCTCTTCGTTGATCGCGTGCACGACCTCGAACACGCGCTCGACGACCTGTGGAGCAAGGCCCATCGAAGGTTCATCGAGCATCAACAGCCTCGGCCGGCCCATCATCGCGCGGCCGATGGCGAGCATCTGTTGCTCTCCGCCGGACAGGGTGCCGCCCGCCTGCTTGCGGCGGTCCTTGAGCACGGGGAAGAGCTCGAAGATGTGGTCGCGCTCCGCCGTCAACGACTTGCGCGCCTCCTTGGTGCGTGGAAATGTGCCCATCTCGAGGTTCTCCTGCACCGACATGTTCGGGAAGATGTGGCGGCCCTCGGGAACCTGGAGTATCCCCCTTCTGACGACATCGTGACTCTTCAACGCCACCATGTCATCCCCGTCGAAGGAGATCGATCCCTGTGAGGGACCGTGCACCATGGAGATGGCTCGCAGCGTCGTGGTCTTGCCGGCGCCGTTGCCGCCGATGAGCGTCACGATCTCGCCCTCTTTGACGGTCAAATCGATGCCCTTCACTGCCTCGATTACCCCGTACTTGACGTGCACGTCCTCCAGCACGAGAAGCGGCTTGCCGTCAGTGGCCATCGGAGCTCTTTTCCCCCGCCGCGTCGGGGGCTCCCGCAGCGCCGCCCGCGCCGCCCCCGAGGTACGCCTGCACCACGCGGGGGTCGCGTTGCACCTTTTCGGGCTGCCCCTCGGCGATCTTCTCTCCGTGGTCCAGCACGGCTACGCGATCAGACAGACCCATTACCACTCTCATGTCATGCTCGATGAGCAGCACGGTGACGCCCTCGTCGCGAATCTTGCGGACGAGGTCGCGCAGTCCGTTCTTCTCGACCGGGTTCATGCCTGCAGCAGGCTCGTCGAGCAGAAGGAGCTTGGGCTGAGTGCCGAGGGCCCGGGCGATCTCGAGACGACGCTGGTCCCCGTAGGAGAGATTGCGAGCCAGCTCGTTTGCAAAGCGCTTGATGCCACAGTAGTCGAGCAGCTCGACCGAACGCGTCTCTCCGTCGCGTTCTTCGCGCCGCAGTCTTGGCCCGCGGAAGATGGCACCGAAGACGCCGGTCCGGTGCCGGGCGTCGAGGCCGATGAGGACGTTCTCGAGCGCGGTCATGCTCGGAAACAGGCGGATCTGCTGGAAAGTGCGGCAAATGCCCATGGCAACGATCTGATCCGGGCGCCGACCGGTTATCGACTCGCCCCCAAAGGTCACGCGTCCGGTGGTGGGACGGAAGACACCGGTTATGCAGTTGAACAACGTAGTCTTGCCGGCGCCGTTCGGGCCGATGAGGCCGAAGATCTCACCTTCGTTGATGGTGACGTCTACCTCGGTCAGAGCTCGCAGCCCGCCGAAGCGCATTGTCACCTCGTCGATCTTCATGAGAGCAGCCATCACTCTGCGTCCTTGCCCGCGCTCTGCGCTTGCGGCGCCGGCGGCCGAGAGCCTCTCGACCCGCCGGTCTGGAGCACGGCAGCCTCCGCCCCCGTCTCGTGCAGCTCGGTCCGTCGTCTACGCGCCGCGAGCAGGCCCCCGGGCTTGAAGATCATCACCACGACGAGAAGGAAACCAAAGATGGCGATGCGGCCCGTGTCGGGATCGAAACCAAACACCGTGTTGCCGCCCGCGAGCTGTCTGATGATCTCGGGAACAGTGATGATGATGATTCCCCCCAGAGCCGCGCCGGCAATGCTGCCCATGCCCCCGATTGTCACCGCGCACAGAACGAGGATCGAGTTGAGGAGCGGGAAGCTGTCGGGGCTGATGAAGGACACGTAGACGGCGTTGATCCAGCCGGCAATCCCGCTCGTCGAGGCGCCGATTACAAAAGCAAGCACCTTCATCTTGGTGACCGGGACGCCCATCGCCGAAGCCGCGACCTCGTCCTCGCGTATGGCCGTCCAGTAACGGCCCACGCGTGAGTTGTCGAGGTGCCGGATCATGATGACGGCGAGAAGTATCGCCGGGATGAGCAAGTACCACCAGTAGTACTCGCTCACCAACCCGAAGCTGAAATCCCCTATCGAGGGGTTCGGGATGGCGAATATGCCGCGCGGCCCATTGGTGATGGTGAGGTTGGTGATGACGAGCAGCGTCGCGGCATGGAACCCGAGCGTGACGATAGCCAAATAGTCGCCACGTAGCCGCAACGTGGGCAGGCCTATGGCAACGCCGGCCAGCATTGCCACGACGAGAGCAAATGGGATCACGGCCCACACGGGCCACTGCACGAAGTGAAACTGGTCCGGCGCTCCGGAATGGGTCATCAATGCGGTCGTGTAGGAGCCGAGCATGAAGAAGGCCACGTAACCGAGGTCGAGCAGCCCTGCCAACCCGACCACGACGTTGAGACCGAGCGCGAGCAGTATGTAGACGCCCGTCTGAACAAGGATGCCCTTCCAGTACTCCGAGCCCCCTCCGATCGGCGACATCAGGCCCCGGTCGATTGCGATGGGGACATATGCCATCAGCGCAGCGGCGATGACGTAGCGGCCGAACCCGATCCTGCGCCAGGCCCCGTAGGCGGTCTCGAGCGGGTTCATCACCGAATCCGGCGTACGCTTGGCCAGCTTCGGGAACCGCTCGTTCATCAGCTGGCGAGCGGTCACTCGGCCTGCCATGTCACCCGCCCACTTTCTCGCCGAAGATGCCGGTGGGCCGGAAGATGAGAACGAGGACCAAGACCGAGAAAGCAACCACGTTCTTCCACTCGGACCCAACGCACACGACGCTCATGTTCTCGATGAGCCCGAGCATGATGCCCCCGAGCATGGCGCCGCGGATGTTGCCTATCCCCCCGAGGACGGCAGCCGTAAAGGCCTTGATCCCGGCCACGAACCCCATGTTCCACACGACGTTCCCGAACTTCAGGCCGGTGAGCACCCCGGCGATTCCCCCGAAGAAGCCGCCGATGATGAATGTCATCTGGATGACGCGGTTGACGTTCACGCCCATGAGCTGGGCTGCGACTACGTCCTCGGACAAGGCTCGGATGCTGCGTCCCGTGCTCGTGACATTGATGATGCGGTCGAGGGCGACGAGGCACAGCACGGCAACGACAATGATGATGACGTCCACCGACAGCACGTTGGCGCCAAACAGCTTGAAAGCCGTAGTCACGTTGAGGACATCGGGGAAGATGCGCTTGGCCGGGCCGAGCAGGAACTGCTGCTGCACGAGGTAGGTGGCAAAGAACGACGCGCCGATGGCGCTGATCAGATAGGAGAGCCTCGCAGCTCCCCGTTCCCGCAGGGGCCGGTACGCAAGGCGCTCGAGCGCCGAAGCCGCTCCCGCGGAGGCCATCCCCCCGACGAGAAGCAGCGCAACGATGGTCCCGGCCAGCAGGACCCCGGTCGCCGGCGTCGTGATCCCGAGGTAGATGCCGAACACGTAGAAAACCGACATGCCGCCGATCATGAAGATGGCGTCGTGCGCGAAGTTGATCAGCTTCAGCACCCCGTACACCATCGTGTATCCGAGCGCCGTGAGCGCGTAGAGGGATCCGAGGATCAGACCCGTGACGAAGGTCGGTCCGATCAATCCCGCGTTGCAGTGCACTCCTCACCCCCGAAAATTGCACCGGCTCCGAACGACGAAAGAAGCTGCGGGGAGGGGCCGAGCGGCCCCTCCCCGCATTAGCTGGCTGCTACTACTTGATCACCTCTCCGGCAGGGCCCTCGGAGACGAAGTCCTTCGCGGAGTCGTCCCACTTGTAGATCCAGATGTCCTTGAGGGGGTCTATCTCCACTTCCCCGTTGGCAGCGAAGGTGTAGCTCTTGGTGATTCCCGGTTCGGCCTTGAGGCCGTGCAGGCCCTGCACGATGCCGCTGCGAATCGACTCGATCGAGGCCGAAGAGTCCTGGTCCTTGAGGATCCCGGCGACGAGGTTGACCGAGTCGAAACCGTCGGCTGCGAAGGTTCCCGGAAGACGGTTGTACTGGGACTTGACGCCGCTGACGAACGACTTGGCCGCGGGAAGCTTGGTAGCGTCCGCGCACGGGCAGGTTACGTAGGTGTTGGACGCAGCCTCCTTGGCGAGGCCGCCGTAGGTCGCGTCCTTGGTGCCGTCGTCGGACACGAACGTGGCGTTGACGCCGCCCTGCTTGAGCTGCAGCGCAAGCGGGCCTGCGTTGGGAGCGTAGCCGCCGTAATAGACGACGTCCGGGGCTGCGTTGTTGACCTGCGAGACGACCGCCGAATAGTCGGTCTCTGCCGGATCGATGTGCGCCGTGCCCGTGACCGTGCTGCCGAGCTTGCCTGCCACGATCCCGGCCAGCGTCTTGCCGTACTGGGAGTTGTCGTCGATCACGAAGACCTTGGACGGCTTCAGCTTCTGCTGGATGAAAGTGGCGGCGGTCGGGCCCTGGTCGGCGTCGTTGCCCACGGCGCGAAAGAAGTTCGTCCAGCCCTGGTCGGCAAGGCTGGGGTCCGTGGCAGACGGAGTGATGAACGGCACATTCCCTTGATCGAAGACGGGTCCCGCCGCGAGCGTCTCGCCCGAGAAGTAGGGGCCGACCACTGCTACGAGGTTGGACTCCTGCGCGAGCGAGCGAGCCAGCGCGGGCGCCTTATCCGGAGACCCCTGGCTGTCTTCCTTCTTGAGCTCGAGGTTGCAGGGGAGGTCGCCGGCGGCGTTCTGCTGGTCGACCGCGTATTGGATGCCCTGCTCGATCGGAATTCCGATGGTTGCATAGTCACCGGACAGAGCCCCCATCGTGCCTATTGTCCACGTGCAGCTTTGGGAGCTTCCGCCGGCGCTGCTGCTGCCGTTGTCGCTGCTGCTCCCGCACGCGGCCGCCACGAGCGCGAGGCTCGACAGCAGAGCGGCGGTGAGCAACCATCTCGGTCGCTTCATACAAACTCCCCCTTGTCCGAACGGTCTTGCCCGAAAAACTCCGCCTCTCCTCGATGGAGGAGCCACGTCTCCGCCCGACGAGGTTCCTTCCGACTGCGGAGAGTGCCGCCTAGTCTATCCACCCGGCTGCACAAGTCCAGGCTCAAGCCGAGGATCCCCCTGTGCAGGGGCCTCTGAGGTGACGCCGGGCGAGGGGGTCAGGCATGTGATCCCAGCATGCGATCGAGAAGGGCGTCCTGCTCGAGCTGCGCATCGTGGATGCCGGCGAGAAGGCGGCTCCGCTCCTTGTTCATGCGCTCGTAGTCGTCCCGGGCGACGTCGTACTCACGATCCCCCAGCGGGGTTTCCGCCACGAGCATGCGCGTCCGTGCGTCCTCGACGACGTCGAGCTGGAACAGCAGCTGCTCCTCGATAATCCGGAGGTCGGTCCGCATTCGCCGGAGGCGCTCGGTCAGCTCCGCCAGGTTCTTCTGCAGGTTCATGGCCTCATCCTCACCGACGGCGCCTGCTCCGCCTGGAAAACGAATCGACTGGCCCAGAAGTATAGAGCCGGAGCGGAAGCCCAGCCAGGCTGTTCGTGATGACCCACAAAGGGGCCCAGCCCGGCCCCGTCTGGGAAGGTGTGCTCAGCGCGTCGCGGTGAACGACCGCCTTCTCCCATTTTGTATGGGTTCTGGCTTCGGTCCCCGCGTAAAGACCGGCGAGAGGCACCGGGCACCGATCCGGGTTCCCCGTGTCCTCCAAGACCAGTACCCGCCACGCTTGCCCGTTCATAATGTTTCATCCCTGGAGAAGCCTTCAAGCGTTGAGCGACACGGCCGGTTGTGAACGTTCCCGGTGATGTGGGCCACGTCCACATCACCCCCGCGCGGCAATCGAGTAGGGATGAATCACGATGGGAACCCCAAGCGTGCACCCATCGTTCACAAGACCGCTACCCGGTTGACGCGTCGGGCCTCACGTCGCCCGCGTAGTTGCGGGCCGGCGAACCGATGTCACCGAAGCGCGCCACTCGATGCCCAGCGGGGTGCGGAGACAAGGGCTAAGCCCAGGCTGCTCCGCCGCCTCAGTACGCGGATCGGACGCTCGCTAGCATGGGGAAGTGGCGCACGTTGGCCGTCAGCAAGTCGGCGTCGAGGTCGAGCGCGGTGGCGGCGATTAGGTAGTCGGAGTCATCGATTCCGCTGTAGGCGGCCCGGTGCCGGCGCGCCAAGCGAACCTGCCGTTCCCCCACCTCGTGAAGTAGTGCCCCCCCACCTCGAACCAGCGGATCGCGGTGCCGGGGGCGGGATTCGAACCCGCACGGGCCGAAGCCCAATGCCTTTTGAGGGCATCGTGTCTCCCCTTCCACCACCCCGGCGGGAAGCTGCGATTCTAGTAGGTGCACCCGCGGGCTCTCCGCATGCCCGCCGAGCACGCTCTCAGCGGTCGAGGTGATAGGGCACGCTCACGACTACTACGCCGCGCTCGAACAGAAGGTGGCGCTTCACGATGAGGGCGGTCTGCCCGTGCAAGATCTGGTGACGGCGCTGCGGCACCACGAACTCCGGTATCACCACCGTCACCACCCGGTTGACGCCGTCCGGCCTCAGGCCGCGCACGTAGTTGCGGACCGACACGCCGATATCACGAAACGGCGACGCCTCGATGCCCAGAGGGTGCGGGATGCGGGCCTGCAGCCACTCGTCCCCAAGGCGCTCGCTGCCCTCCGGCCCAAGCCCGAAGTTAACGCCGCGGATATCGGACGCGTGCAGCGTCTCCGCGTACTCGATGGCCTGCAGCGTCGCGTTGTTGACGCCGGCGGCCAGCACGACCACGTAGTTGCGCGCCGGCTCCCGGCTCTCGTCGACGTTGGGGTCTATGTCGGCTTCGAACATGGGAAAGTCCATCACCTGGATGCTGTGCTCGGGCAAGAGTGCAGCCTTCAGACGATGCAGCTTGGGCCTCCGCAAGACCTCCACGAGGCTGCTCGACTTCAGCGTCTCGGGGACCATGATCGTGAGGAAGTCGTCGGGCGGGAGCTCGATGCGCTCACGCCGCAGAAAGTTCTTGAGCGCGTCGGGCGTCGAGCCCTCCTTGCCGATGATCGCGAGCGGGATCTCGGGCGCCAGCTCCCGCCATGCGCCTGCCAGGGACCCGTTGAGCGTGACTGCCTTGAGGCCGGCTATGCGCGTCGCGCGCGCATAGCCAACTGCTCGGGCCGTCGGCGCATCCACACGCGTGACATAGATGACCGCGTGCTGGCTGCCGGGGCGCCGGTCGATGGGGCGCCGGTCGGGATGAGCAAGCTGCTCGCGCACGTCTTTGAGGTGCAGATAGATGGAGCGCATCAAGAGAACGAGCAGCGGGATCAGGATGACGATGATCCACGCGCCGAGCAGGAACTTCGTCACGAGGACGACGACGAGAACGATGCCGGTCATACCCGCACCGATGGCGTTGATTGTCGCGCTTTTGCGCCACCCGGGCGTTTTGATCTTGCGCCACCTCAGCACCGTTCCGGCCTGAGCGATCGTGAAGGAAATGAACACGCCAATCAGATAGAGCTGGATCAAATGGTTCAGGTTGGCTTTGAAGATGTAGACCAGAACGCAAGCGAAGAAGGCAAGGATCACGATACCGTTTGACAGGACCAGACGGTCCCCGCGGTTGAGAAAGTGGCGCGGCATGACTCCGTCGCGCGCCAGGATCGACATAAGCACCGGGAACCCGTTGAAGGCCGTGTTCGCGGCGAGGATCAGAATCGCCGCAGTCAAGACCTGGACTGCGTAGAAACCAAACCCGCCTCCGAACACGGCGAGCGCCACTTGTGCGACCACGGTGCGCGGGTCACCGTCCCGGTAGACGACGTCGGCGTGGTCGGCAAGCCACGACACACCCACGAACATCGTGATCGAAACCACTCCGAGGATGGCAAGGGTCTTGGCTGCGTTGCGCGACTGAGGAAAGCGAAACACCGGCACGCCTTCGGCGATGGCCTCGACTCCCGTGAGCGCGGTGGTTCCCGCCGCAAATGCCCGCAGCACGAGCAGAGGCGTGAGAGCACTGAGCGAGGGAAGCGCCTCGGCTGCGCTCGGCGCGCTGGGACATCCCCCCGCACACTTTGCTATCCCGAGAACGATCATGAGCAGGATGGACAGGATGAAGCCATAGGTGGGGATGGCGAAAAGCGTGCCGGACTCCTTAACGCCGCGCAGGTTGGCGAGCATCACCAGCAGGATGAAACCGATCACCAGGATGACCTTGTAAGGGGCGAGAGCGGTGACCGCCGACACGATCGCGTCGACACCCGCCGTCGTCGAAACGGCTACCGTCAGCGTGTAGTCGACAAGCAGGGCGGCGCCCACGAGCAAACCCGCGTAGAGGCCAAGGTTTTCGCGCGCCACAATGTAGGCCCCGCCCCCGCTGGGATAAGCACGCACGATCTGGCGGTAGGACAAGACCACCACAGCAAGAAGCAGCGACACCGCAATGGACACGGGCACGACGAGCCCGAGCGCGACAACCCCGGCCGTTCCGAGCACCAGCAGGATCTCCTGCGTCGCGTAAGCCATCGACGAAAGCGCGTCCGAGGCGAAGATGGGAAGAGCGATGACCTTGGGAAGGAGGGTGTGCTCGAGCTCCTCCGAGGCCATTGGGCGACCGACGAAGATCCGCTTGAGCGCGGTCTGCGTTTTGCTCATGTGACTGCGACGATCATGTTTGTCGAAGGTCCCCCATCCGCACCATCTCCCGTATGCGTGCCTCGGAACACTACAGAACCTCCCGCGGCCGTGACCGTAGGCTGGGGGCCGTGACCGATAACGCCATGAGCGACAAGTCCAAGCTGCGGCTGGCCGCCGTCCTCGGCGGGTTGCTCGGGGTGGTTCTCGGCGCGGCGATCGGCGGGTTCTTGGGACTCACCATCTACCTCGTGACACGCGCAGGAGCGGCCGGCACGAGGTTCGAGGGCGGCGCACAGGTTCTCGTGGGGCTCGCTCTCGGAGCGGGGCTCGGCGCAGCAGCCGGGGCGTGGGGCAGCATGAAGGCGGCGCGCCGGCACCGGCGGCGCTGACGGATTGCCTACGGCCGCGGCCGGCGTCTCTTTTGAACCCTGACCTGCCTCATGGCCCCTCTTCTAACGTTCGTGTAGGTGACTGTGGCATGTATCGGCAGCCGCGGGGCGCATTTGAGTGGAAGGGCAGGGAGCGGCCTCAGCCGGCCACCGCTGCGTCGAGAGCGGCTCTAACCGAGTCGAGCCACGCTGAGGCGGCCTCGGCTCCCTCTTGCATTACGAGACGCACCACCGACGAGCCGATTATCACCCCGTCGGCCTCGGCCACGGCGGCGACTGCCTGCTCGGGGGTCGAGACTCCAATGCCCACGAGCACCGGGAGGTCGGTAAGCACCTTGCATCTGCGCGCGATCACTGCGGCGCGCTCGGACAGCGACGCGCGCGCTCCCGTCACCCCTAGTGTCGACACCGCGTAGACGAACCCGGTTGCCCCTGCGGCTATCGCCGCGACGCGCCGGGGCGAGGACAGCGGCGACACCAGCGGCACCCAAGCAAGCTCGTGCGCCGCGGCCGAGGCCTGCAAGGAGCGAGACTCCTCGACCGGAAGGTCGGGAACGATTAGCCCGCAGAACCCTGCCTCCGCAAGCCGGGCACAGAAGGCCAACTCCCCGAGCCTGTGAATGGGGTTGTAGTAGGTCATGGCAAGCCGAGGTGCCCCGTGCGCCTGGGCGGCTGCGGCGACGGTCTCGAGTGGCCCGACCCCCGCCCTCAGGGCGCGCTCGGAGGCCGCGGCAATGACCGGACCGTCCATGAGCGGGTCCGAGTACGGAAGCCCCACCTCGAGAGCGTCTGCGCACGGACTCAGAGCCGCAAGCGCCGCGGGGAAGCTGGGCAGGTCGGGTATGCCGCCCGTCAGATAGGGAACCAGCAGCTTGCGCCCGTCGGCCCCCTGAGCCGCGAGATGCTCGGCGAGCATGCTCATCGGCTCATGGCCTCCGCGGCCGCAGCGACGTCCTTGTCGCCGCGTCCGGATAGCCCCACCAGGATCGTTCCCGTTCCCGTGCCTCGCAGCACGTAGGCGAGCGCGTGGGCGGGCTCGAGGGCCGGGATGATCCCCTCCGTCGACGCCAGCATGCTGAAGGCGTGCAGCGCCTGCGCGTCGGTGGCAGACTCGTACCGCGCCCGTCCGCGCGCGGCGAGCCATGCGTGCTCCGGCCCCACGCCGGGGTAGTCGAGGCCCGCCGACACCGAGTGGGCCTCGGCGATGAGGCCCTGATCGTCTTGCAAGAGCATGCTGCGTGCCCCATGAAGAACTCCGGGAGCGCCGCGCGCGATCGCGGCGCCGTGACGCTTGTCGAGCCCCTCGCCTGCCGCTTCGACGCCGACCATCCTGACCGAGGGGTCGTCGTAGAACGCCCGCCACAGGCCGACCGCGTTGGAGCCGCCGCCGACGCACGCAACCACCTCGTCGGGGAGGCCGCCGATCAGCTCCAGCACCTGTGCGCGCGCCTCGTCGCCGATTACCCGCTGCAGCTCGGCCACGAGCTCCGGATAGGGGTGCGGGCCCACCACCGAGCCGATCACGTAGTGCGTGTCCTCGACGTTGGTCACCCAATCCCTTAGAGCCTCGTTGATGGCGTCCTTGAGCGTCGAGGCGCCGCTCTGCACGGGAACGACCTGCGCGCCGAGAAGCTCCATTCGCACGACGTTGAGGTGCTGGCGACGAACGTCGGTGGCACCCATGTAAACGACGCACGGCAACCCGAAGTAGGCGGCGGCGGTGGCGGTCGCGACTCCATGCTGGCCTGCACCGGTCTCGGCGATGATGCGCTTCTTGCCCATCCGGGTGGCGAGCAGCACCTGTCCCACTGTGTTGTTGATCTTGTGGGCCCCGGTGTGCGCAAGGTCCTCGCGCTTTAGGAGCACCCGCGCGCCAACCCTCTCGGACAGGCGCTCGGCCTCGTACAAGGGCGTCGGCCGTCCGACGATCGTCTGCAAGAGACAATCGAGCTGCCGGGCGAAGGCCTCATCGGCGCGTGCCGCATCCCACGCGTCCTCGAGCTCTGCCAGCGCGCCGATCAGCACCTCGGGAACGTAGCGGCCCCCGAACTCGCCGAAGCGACCCGCGGCGTCCGCTATCGAAGCGCTCACGCCACGCCCCTCAGCACCCTCAGCGCCGCGGCGGGATCGTCCGCGGTGATCAGCGACTCACCTACGAGGACGGCGCGCGCGCCTGCCCCGGCAAGAGCCTCCACGTCGTCTCTGCCGGACACCCCGGACAGTCCCACGATCGTTGCCCCGTCCGGCGCCAGGGGGGCGAGCCTGGCGGTACGGTGGGGATCCACCTCGAATGTGGTGAGATCCCTGTGGTTGATTCCGATTAGCGACGCGCCGCAATCACTTGCGCGCCGCATGTCCTCCTCGTCGAACACCTCGACCAGGGCATCGAGCCGCAGCGCGCGAGCCGCAGCGGCCAGCTCCACAAGACGCTCGCCGAGGATGCGCACGATGAGGAGCACGGCGTCCGCCCCCACGGCTCTTGTCTCCATGACCTGGATCTCGTCGAGCACGAAGTCCTTGCGAAGGACCGGCAGACCCGCGGAGCGCGCCGCGGCGAGGTCCTCGAGCGAGCCCTCGAAGTGATCGGGCTCGGTCACAACCGAGAGCGCCGAGGCTCCCCCGGCAGCAAAGGACGCGGCCAGCTCGGACGCGTTGACCTTCAGGGCAAGCGGCCCGCGGCTCGGCGAGCGCCGTTTGATCTCGGCAATGACGGCGACCCCCTCAGCCTGCTCGAGCGACAGGGCGAAGCCGCGCGGCTCGGGAGCCGAAGCGAGGCGCTCTTCCAGCACCTCGGGTGAGATGCGCGCCCGGACCTCCTCGAGCCTGCGGTGGGTCGATGCGAGTAAGTCGTCGAGGTAGGTCATCGGTTGCCCCTAAACCACTTTTCCACGGCCCGATAGGATGGTCGCCCGTGACGAACGATCAGAGCAGCCCCGCCGGACAGGAGCAAACGATAGCGTGGCTGACTCTTGCCGGCGGAACGCCGATCACGTCGTCCGACGGCGACGACATCGGCAAGGTTCACCGCGTGATCGCGGACGAGGAGAAGGACATCTTCTCGGGCGTGACCTTCAAGAGCGGGCTCATCGAGCAAGAGCGGTTCGTGCCCGCGGCCATGATCGAGCGGCTGACAACCGAGCGAGTCCTTCTCAACCGTGACGCAGCAGCCGCGCAGGACACCATCGAGCCCTACCCGGAGTAGGCGCCGGCATGGCACGCTCGCCCCGCCCGGTCACTCGGTCAGCTCGTAGGACAGCGGGTCCGTGAACGCGGCGTAGCCCGAGTCCGTGATGATGACGGTGTCCTCGAGCCGCACGCCGCCCACGTCCGGGAAATAGAGGCCGGGCTCCACGGCCACGACGTCGCCCTCGACGAGCTCGTCCGCACGCATCCCCATCTGCGGCCGTTCGTGTACCTCGAGTCCGACCCCGTGCCCCAGGGCGTGCGGAAAGCCTCGCGTGAGGGGCTCGCGGCCGTCGTGCGTGATCTGGGTGGGATAGCCGTTGGCACCGAAGAACTCCCCAACCAGCCGGTAGGCGTCGCTCCGTCCCGGCTCGAGCGCTTCGAGGGCGATCGTCAGCGCGGCGCGGCAGTGCGCGTGGAGCTGCCGGAGCTCGTGTGACGGCCGGCCGGGAACGAAGGTCCTCGTCATGTCCGTGTAGCAGCCGGTGCGGCGGTCGCGCGGGAAGCAGTCGATGATGCAGGACTGGTCCACCAGAATCGGGCCGGTGCCGATGGCGTGCCCGCTGAGACACGCGTCCCCCGAGTGCACGATGATCTCCTCTGATTCCGCCCCCTGCGACAGGAGTGCCGCCCCCATGGACTCGCGGATCCACTCCGCGGTAAGGATCTCTCCCTCGAAGCGCAAGTGCCCGTTGTCACCGGTGGGCTCGGCGTCGCGCAGCATCCGGGCGGCGATCAGCATGGCCGTTTCCGTCGCCCGCTGAGCACGCTCGATGCCCTCGAGCTCCCACGGCGCTTTGCGGCGGCGGCGCGCGATCCACGCGCCGGGGTCCGCAGTCACCTCGACTCCTCGGGCCCGCAGGTAGTCGGCAGTCAGCAGTGAGAACGACGCGGGTACGATCACCGTTGTCGCTCCGGCGCGCGCTAGGGCCCGCAGAACGATCTCCGATCCGATGACGTGCTCGGGCACCGACGGGTCCCTGACGAGCTCCATAGCACCGAGCTCGTGGCTGTTCCAGAACTCGTCGACGACGTCCTCCCGGCGCGCCAGGGCCGGCTCCTCGAGCACGCTGCCGACCACGATGCGCTTGCCCTCGTGTTCGAGGAACACCACAGGGTCCATGATCGGCTCTGCGATCTCATGACGCATCTCGGGGCTCTTCATCGCGTCGTCGTAGAGCAGATACGTGGTCATGGCAGCGGCCATCCTACGCGCTGTGCTCCCGCGGCAAGGCGGCGCGGGGAGGCGACTAAGGGAGCGAGCGGGTCAGGCGGACGGGAAGGGACCCGGGTCGCCCTCGGTCCCCGCGGCGTCGGCGATACGATTCGCTTCGGCGATGCCGAACTTTTGCTCGTACAGGGCGCGCCCCACGATCGCGCCGCGCACCCCCAATCTGCCCAGCGCCACGATTGCCTCGAGCTCGGGCAGCGAGCCCACTCCGCCCGCGGCTATGACCGGCAGCGGGGTCAGCCGGGCCAGCTCCTCTAGCCCCTCGAGGTTGGGCCCGGTCATTGCCGAGTCCCGGCTCAGGTCCGTGCGGATGAAAGCGGCGGCGCCGGCTTGCGAGAAGATGCGTACCGCCTCGGGCAGCGGCATCGACTCGCGCACCAGGGGCTGGCCCGGCGCCGCCGTGCTCGATCCAACCTCGAGCGACGCTGCGATGCGCTCGCCGTAGCGTCCGCACGCCTTTCTCAGCGCAGCTTCGTCCTCCAGGGCGCGGCTGCTGAGCACCGCCCGGTTGGCGCCCGCGGCAAGAACCTCCTCGACGTCCTCGATGGTCGTGAGCCCGCCGCTCGCCTGCACGAGGCGGGGGGCCAGCCGGATCACCTCGAGGACGAGCTCGCGGTTGGCAGGGGTGCCGGACTTGGCCCCGTCGAGGTCGACCACGTGCAGCCAGCGAGCCCCTGCAGAGCAGAAGCCCATGGCCACTTCAACGGGGTCGTCCGAGTAGACAGTCTCGGTGCCGAAGCGGCCCTGCAAGAGGTGGACGCAGCGACCGTGAGAGATATCTACCGATGGATAGACAACAAAGGTCACGTCACGCGGGAGCGAAAGCCGCAGGCCCCAGCAGAGCCTTCAGCTCGCCGTGCAGACCGTTGGACGCATTCACCGAGTACTGGCTGCCGAGACGGAGCACGGTGCGCGACTCGCCCCTGGTCAGGTGCAGGAAGACCTGAGTCGAGCCGGGGTGGTTGCCCAGCACCTCTTTGAGGGAATCGACTACGCGCGCCGTGCACACATCGACCGCAACGTTTATCTCGAGTGGGCGGTTGGCATCGAGCTTGGGCTCGTGCGCCTCCATTGCGATCAGCTTCACGGAGTCGTCGCGCGCGTCACGGTCGACGCGGCCTTTGATCAACACGATGGCGTCCTGCCTCAGCTTGGCGCCGTAGGCATCGTAGACCTTGGGAAAGGCGATCACCTCGATGCTCGTCCCGGACACGTCCTCGAAATCCAGCAGCAACATGAGGCCGCCGTTCCTCGTCACCTTCTTGCGCACCCCTGCGATGAGTCCCCCGACGGTGACGACGTCTCCCGGGGCCCGCGTCTCGAGCGAGCCAAGCGACGCATCCGTCATGCGACCCAGGAGCCCTTCGATCCCGAGCAAAGGATGGTCGGAGACATAGAGGCCGAGCATCTCGCGCTCGAAGGCAAGGAGCATGTCCTTTCCGAACTCCGGCATCGGCACCGGTTGCTCGCGTCGAGAAACGCCGGCTCCCGGCTCTGCGAGCGCGCCGAACAACGAGAACTGTCCGGCTTCCTCTTGCTTGCGCTGATCGACGACGTCGGCGCAAATGACCTCGTAAGTCTCGACGAGTCCCCTGCGGGAGTGACCCAGCGACTCGAACGCGCCGGCTTTGGCGAGCGACTCGATGGTCTTCTTGTTGAGGCAAACGTAGTCGACCTTGCGGCAGAAGTCGTGGAACGAGGTGAACTCTCCCTTGCGAGTGCGCGCTTGAATGATCTTCTCGACCACGCCTTCGCCGACGTGTCGCACGGCAGAGAGCCCGAAGCGGATGGCGTCACCAACCGGCGTGAAGTCCTGCCCTGAGGAGTTGACATCGGGGATGAGAACAGCGATGCCCATGCGCCGTGCAATGCCGAGGTACTTGGGTTTGTCGTCTTTGCGGTCCTTGACCGAGGTGAGGAGCGCAGCCATGTACTCGACCGGATGATGCGCTTTTAGCCACGCGGTCTGGTAGGCCACGTACGCGTAGCAGGCCGAGTGTGCCCGGTTGAACGAGTAGTCGGCAAAGGGCTGGATGAGCGCCCACAGCCGGCGCGCACCGGGCTCGTCGAGACCCGCCTCGTGGCACCCGGCAATGAACCTCGGCTCTTCGGCGGCCATGATGTCGCGCTTCTTCTTACCGATTGCCTTGCGGACCATATCGGCTTCACCGGGCGTGTAACCGGCGAGCTTTTGCAGCATGAGCACGATCTGCTCCTGGTAGACGAGGATCCCGTAGGTCTCTTTGGTGATGTCCTCGAGAAGGGGATGCAGATAGGAGATCTTTGCGGGATCGTTGGCGCGTTCTATGTACGCAGGGATCTGCTCCATGGGACCGGGCCGGTAGAGCGCGATCAGAGCCATGATCTGCTCGAAGCGGTCCGGTTTGAGCTGCACCAGCAACCGGCGCATGCCCTCCGACTCGAGTTGGAAGATCCCGTCCGAGTCGCCGCGCCTCAGCATCTCGTAGACCGCGGGGTCATCGAGCGGCAGGTCGTCAACGTCTACGGCTGAGTCCTTGTTCTTCCGCACATAGTCGCGCGTCAGTTCCATCACCGTCAGGTTGCGGAGACCGAGGAAGTCCATCTTGAGCAACCCCAGGGCCTCGATGCCGTTCATGTCGAACTGCGACACGATCTCGCCGTGATCGCCGCGCTTTAGCGGAATGTGCTCGACGAGCGGGTCGCGGCCGATGACCACACCCGCTGCGTGGATGCCGGCCGACCGTTTCAGGTTCTCGATCTTGAGGGCGGTGTCGATGATCTCTGTGGCCGCCCCGCCGTCCTCGTAAGCACCGCGCAGCTCGGATGAGGTTTCGAGCGCGCTGTTCAGCCCCGAGTCCCGGCCACTTATCAGCGACGGGTACATCTTGGTGAGGCGGTCGCCTTCGATGTAGGGGAAACCGAGCACACGTGCCGCGTCCTTGATCGCTTGCTTGCCTTTGATGGTGCCGTAGGTAACGATCTGCGCGACGTGGTCGGCACCGTACTTGTCCGACACGTAGCGGATGACGTCGCCGCGGCGGCGGTCGTCGAAGTCGATGTCTATGTCCGGCATCGACAGCCGTTCGGGATTGAGGAAGCGCTCGAACATGAGGTCGTAGCGGAGCGGGTCGAGCTCTGTGATCCCGAGCGCGTACGACACGATCGAGCCTGCCGCGCTGCCGCGCCCGGGCCCGACACGGATACCCTGGCCCTTCGCCCAGTTGACGAAGTCCTGCACGACGAGAAAGTAGCCCGGAAAGCCCATCCGCTCGATGACCGAGAGCTCGTACTCGGCCCGCGTCGTCACTTCGGAAGTCACATCCTCGTAGCGGGACTTGACACCCTTCGTGACGAGCTCGCGCAAGTAGCTTTCGAGCGTGTGCCCCCCGGGCACCTCGTAGCGGGGGAAGAGCAGGTTACCCAGCGTGATGTCGACGTTGCAGCGCTGAGCAACCTCGAGCGTCGTCTCGCATGCTCCGGGCCAGCGCGAGAACTTCTCGGCCATCTCCTCGGGGCTCTTGAGGTAGAACTCGTCCGAGTCGAACTTGAAGCGGCTGGGATCCGCCAGCTCGCTTCCGGTGTTTATGCACAGGAGAACCTCGTGTGCCCCGGCGTCATCCTTGTGCGTGTAATGGGAGTCGTTGGTAGCGACCCACTCGATGCCCATCTGCTTGCCGATGCGCACGAGCTCGTCGTTGAGCGGCGCCTGCACGGGCAAGCCGTGGTCCTGCAGCTCGAGGTAGAAGCGGTCTCCGAAGACCTCCCGGTACCAGCCGACCTTCCTGCGCGCGCCGGCCAGGTCGCCGGCGACGATGAGCTTGGGGATCTCCGCGGACAGGCACCCGGAGAGACAGATCAGGCCGCCGGACTGCTCGGCGAGGATGTCGTGGTCGCTGCGAGGGTAGTAGTGAAAACCCTCGAGCCAGGCCCGTGAAGACAGCTTGGTGAGGTTGCGATAGCCGTCGTTCGTGGCTGCGAGGAGCGTCAGATGGAACGTTCGGTCGCTGTTGTCTCGCTGGACTGGCTTCTCGCGCCGGTCCCCGGAAAAGAGGTAGCCCTCCATGCCGAGAATTGGTTTGACTCCGTGTGACTTACCCGTGCGATAGAAGTCGAGCGCCCCGTACATGACACCGTGGTCCGTTATGGCGCACGCCGGCATGCCGGCTTCGGCGGCCGAGGCAAACATCTCCGAGATCCGGCTGGCGCCGTCCAGCATCGAGTATTCGGTATGCGCGTGCAGATGGACAAAGCTCAACTGGTTTTCCCCGCCCCTTCGCCGACCGCCCGATTGCTTCCCATCGCTGTCACTTCCACCCTTCGCTCACCCTTGAAACTCATTACGCTTGCCTCGTGCGGGCGCCGGCGGCGCCGCGCGAGTGCGCCCGCATCCTTGGGGCGCGTAATTACAACCTTGTCCTTTTACCTACACCCCAGGGCCGGCCGGCGCAACAACGACTCCCCCACCTGGGCAAACACCAAAGTCAAGGACCCGCTTCTGTCCTTTAAGGCAGTGTGGGCGCAAAGGCCTGGGGGGCACAAGTGCAACAACCTGTGGATTTGCGGGTGGCCGTTGCCGCCTTCACCCTCAGCCGTCACCGGCGACGGACCCGGCGCTGGTGCAGCATCGTCGTGTAGATCTCCTCGAGGTAGGGGGAGAAGGACGCATCGAGCGTGGTGAGCCGACGTGAATCGGTCCACATCGGATGCGCCAGCCCTCCGGTGGCAACCAGCCCCGTGTAGTCGCCGTATTCACGCAACAGGGCGGCGTGACGAGCCGTCGTCTGGGTCTCGTCCGAGGACACCGACGCCGCGGGTACGGGCAACGACCAGCTAGTACCGCCGTTGGTGGAGACCGAGCAGGAGAACACTGCCTGCCGGCGCGCGGGATCCCGGCGCGTGTCGTAGTAGCAGACCCAGGCCGCGCCGGTGGCGTCGTCTAGCGCGCTGACCGGCAGGAATTGGTCCGAAGGGAGCCTGCTGGGCGGCGATACGAGCCTGGGCTTGCTTCGCCCCCCGCCGAGCGCTTGCAGGCGGCCGCCGAGGGCCAGCGAGAATACGTCGAGTGCGCCGTCTGAGCCCTCGTCCGCGTAGACGATGTGCACGCGCCGCGGGCGCGAGTCCTCGTCGAGAAAGGCGCTCGGAACGGGGTTGGTGCAGCCCGGCTGGGCAGGCAGCGCGATGCGGTTGAAGCCGCCGCACTCCTCGGACGGAGCCGCGTCGATCGAGGTCACGGGTCTCACCGGTCCAAACTGCTCACCGCCGGGCGCGCCCACCGCTCCGTAGATGTCGAACAGGGTGCCGTTCGGGCCGAGCCACACCACGTAGAGGCCGCCGTCCGGGGCTACGGTTACCGAGGCGCCGATGCCGCCGTCTGCCAGGCCGCTGACTCTATGCGGACGCGACCAACGCAGGCCGCCGTCCGTGGAGTGGCTGATCACTATCGGCGCTTCGCCGCTCTTGTAAATGTGGCTCCACACGAGATAGACGCGCCCCTCACGGGGACTCGAGGGCCGGTTGTCCACTGCGATCGCGGGCTTGTCGTCAACCGTCGCCCCGAGGAGTGCGGCAACGGGCCGGCGATGGGTGTCCCAGGCGCCGTGCGGACCGGGTCGCGTCGCTACGAACAGCCGGTAAGCGGTGTGCGCCCCGCCTCGCGCAACCCGAGCCAGGAACGCGTAGTACTCGCGCCCCGCTCTGTCGACTGCCACCGCCGGGTCCGAGGCGTAGCGAGTGGCGGGCGGCTGGGCGGGCGCCCGGCTCGAGCTCCACGACGAGCCGCCGTCAAGGGACGTGTATGCCCGAATGCCCTCCTCGCTCGTGCTGTTGGAGCCGGCAACGAGGACGTTTGGATCAGATGGATCGAGGGCGACGCTCACCTCGCTCTGGGTCCCCGCCGCCCGGGACACATCCACCTGCCGGCGCGGCGCCCCCGCCACCGGGACGGGGGGATGCGGCGAGCTGAGCCCGGAGCCGGTCGGCGCCGTGGGGACGGGGCTCGATAGGGGCAGGGACGGGGACGAAGAAGGTCCCGCCGCACCCGTGTGCGAGGTGCACGACGCGCACGCCAGCACGACCCCGGCCGCGCACGCCGCCGTCGCCCGGCCCCCCTTGCCCTTCATGTCCGAAAGATACCCTTCACATCGCCGGGCGACCGGCGTCCCCGGTCACGCCGGGAGGCAAGGCGATACCCGCCCGCGCCAGGGCGGCAACGAGGTCGGCGGGCAGCTCGTCGGTCACGGTGACGATGCGGCCATCGCTCGGATGGGGCCAGGCCAGCCGGTATGCATGAAGGAAGGGGCGCGTGAGACCCAGCCGTCGTGACAGCTCGCTCACCCCGCCGTAGGTCCGGTCCCCCAGGACCGGATGGCCCAGGTGGGCGAGGTGAACCCTTATCTGATGAGTGCGCCCGGTGTCGAGCGCCACGTCGAGGAGCGCGGCCTCCGAGGAAGCCGCCGCGACCCGGTAGTGGGTGACCGAGCTACGCCCCGCCGGGACCACCGCCATCCTGCGCCTCTTGGTTGGATGCCGGCCGAGCGGCGCTTCGATTGTGCCCGACGCCGCCGGCATCCCGCCCCGAGTGAGGGCGAGGTAGCTGCGCTGCACAGTGCGCGCCCCCAGGGCCTCTACAAGGAGCTCCTGCGCCGCATCGTCGCGCGCCACAAGGAGCAGTCCGGAGGTGTCCTTGTCGAGCCGGTGCACGATGCCCGGGCGCACGGACCCCGCCCCCGCCAGCGGCCCGCCGAGCCCCAGGAGCGCGTTGACGAGGGTGCCCGAGGTGTGGCCGGCCGCGGGGTGGGTTACGAGCCCGGAGGGTTTGCTGATCACCAGCACCCTGTCATCCGAGTAACGGACGTCGAGCGGGATGGGCTCGGCCTGCGGGGGCCCAAGCGCAGGCTCGGGCAGCTCACCCTCTACCACGTCGCCCTCCTCGAGCCGGTGGCTCGGGCGCACGAGCTCCCCCGATACCGTGACGGCTCCCGACCTGATGGCGCGCTGCGCCAGGGTCCGAGTCACCCCGGCGCGCCGCGCCAGGACCACGTCGAGCCGCTGGCCGACCTCTAGCGGAAGTGGTGTGAGGCGGATCACTCGCCCGAAGGCGCCTCCCGGCCGCCGGCCGGCTCCGCCTCGCGAGCGCGCGTGCCGTTGCGCGCCGAGACGAGCAAGATCAACAAGACTCCTATGGAGATGGCTGAGTCCGCCACGTTGAACGTGGGCCACAGACGGATGTGGATGAAGTCGATGACCCTGCCGTCGTTGGAGCGGAAGATGCGGTCGACCACGTTGCCCAGTCCACCTCCGAGAACGAGCCCGAAGGGCACCAGCCACGCGCTCTCGGTGGTGCGGTGTGCGGCGTACAGGAGGGCAGCAATCACCACTGCCGTCGCCGCCAGGAAGACACCCGGCATGCCCTGCAGCACCCCGAAGGCACCCCCCGAGTTGTACGTGAGACGGAGGCTTAGCACACCGCGCACGAGCTGCACGGAGCCATCGCGCAGGTGCGCCTGAGCGAGAGTCTTGGTCACCTGGTCGAGCCCGACGACAACCGCCGCCGGCGCCAAGAGCAAGAGGTAGCTGAAGCGGGCAGGAGAAAGTGGCACGAATTCAGTATGGCCGCGCCGGCGGCCCTAACCGGGCCCGCTTAGCGGGCGCGCTCCTCCCGACGTTTGCAGTCCATGCACAGCAGCGTGCGGGGCAGCGCCTTGAGGCGCGCCCTGTCGATCGGACGCCCGCAGCGCTCGCAGTCGCCGTAGGTGCCCGCGTCGATCCTGCGCAGAGCGCGCGACACCTGATCGATCAGGTCCCGGACGTTGTTTTGGATGGACTGGTCTCTCTCGCGATCAAAGGTCGCGGTCCCGGCATCGGCAAAATCTTCGTCGATGCCCACCTCGCCAGTAACCTCGCTCTGGGTTCCGTTGCGCGACCCTTCCTCGATCTCCTGCCACTGACGCTGCAGGTCGGCAAGCTCCTCGCGTAGTTGCCGGCGGGTGCCTGCGAGCGTCTGCTTGTCGAGCTTGGCAGGCGGCTTGCTCCGCCTGCGCGCCGGGCTCTTGCGGGCCGGCGTCGCGGAGGCACGCGTGCGTGCCGGGGCCTTGCGCGCAGCGGTCTTCTTGACGGAGGTTTTCTGGGCGCTCTTCTTGACGGAGGTTTTCTGGGCGCTCTTCTTGGCGGAGGTTTTCTGCGCGCTCTTCTTCGCGGAGGCCTTCTTTCCCGCCGGCGTGCGTGTCGTCTGCTTGCGCCCCGACGCCTTGCGAACCGAAGACTTCTTGGCCGCCGTCTTGCGCGCGACGCTCTTGGTGGCCGTGGCCTTTGTGGTCTTGGTGGTCTTGGTGGCCGAGGGCTTCTTGGTGGCCGTGCGCGACGTCCCGGCAGAACCCCCAGTGGACTTCTTCGCGGTGGTCTTTCTTGCTGCACTCATGGGCGCGGGACGATAGCACACGGGTTAGGGCGCGCGCGCCCGATCCACACGTTTACGACAGGCTACTCTTGAAGCCATGGAGACCCTCTACCGGCCAGTCGACGCAAGGGTCTCCTTCCCCGACCTGGAGCGGCGTGTGGCCGAGGGATGGGGGAGGGCGTCGATCTACCAGAAGTCACTCACCGCCCGCGAGGGTTACCCGGAATGGGTCTTTTACGAAGGGCCCCCAACAGCCAACGGCAAGCCCGGCATCCACCACGTCGAGCCGCGCGTCTTCAAGGACCTCTTCTGCCGTTTCAAGACCATGACCGGCCACTACGTCTACCGCAAGGCGGGGTGGGACTGCCACGGCCTTGGAGTGGAGATCGCAGTCGAGAAGGAGCTCGGCATAACTGCCAAGCGCGAGATAGAGGAACGGGTTGGGGTCGAGCGCTTCACCGACCGCTGCCGCGAGTCGGTGAAGCGCTACGTGGACGACTGGGAGGTCTTCACCAGTCGCGTCGGCTTCTGGCTCGACCTGCAGGATCCCTACTGGACCATGTCACCCGGCTACATCGAGTCGGTGTGGTGGCTTCTCAAGCAGATCTGGGACAAGGGTCTTCTGGAAGAGGATTTCAAGGTTGTGCCCTACTGCCCCCGCTGTGAGACGGCCTTGTCCTCCCACGAGCTCGGGCAGCCGGACGTCTACTTTCAGGTCGAGGACCCATCTGTCTACGTACGCTTCCCGCTCCCCGACGAGCCTGGGGTGGCGCTGCTGGCATGGACTACTACCCCGTGGACGCTGCTCGCCAACATGGCCGCGGCGGTAGGGCCCGACATCGACTACGTGCGCGCCGCGGACCCCGCTCTCCCGGGCGGCGAGCTGATCCTGGCCGCCGAGCGCGCCGGCGCCGTCCTCGGCCCCGGCGCCGCCGTGAGCGCAACGATGAAGGGGGCCGACCTTGCCGGCATCCGCTACCTCCCGCCCTTCGGCTTCGTTGAGCCGGGCGAGCACGGGCACACCGTGCGGCTGGGGGACTTCGTCACGACCGAAGACGGCTCGGGCATCGTCCACCTCGCTCCCTACGGCGAGGAGGACATGGTCATCGCCAAGCGGGATCACCTGCCGATCGAGCAGATGGTCGACGCATCCGGGCGAGTGGCCGCCAACGGCGCGCAGTTCTCTGGTTTGTGGGTCAAGGACGCCGACCCGGTCATCATCGAGGACCTCCGCGCGCGCGACCTGCTGCTCCGGGCAGAGGGCTACGTGCACTCCTACCCACACTGCTGGCGCTGCAAGACGCCTCTCCTTTACTACCCAAGGCGCGACTGGTACGTCCGCACATCCCGTCTGAGGAGCGAGCTGCAAGCCTCGAACGAAGAAGTCACGTGGCAGCCGCCGACCATCAAACACGGGCGCTTCGGCGACTGGCTCGCCAACAACGTCGACTGGTCCCTGTCGCGCGACCGCTACTGGGGTACGCCGCTTCCCATCTGGCGCTGCAGCGAGGGCCACGACACCTGTGTCGGATCGTTCACCGAGCTGGGCGACTTGGCAAGGAGGGATCTCACCGGCTTCGACCCCCATCGCCCCCATGTCGACGCCATCACTTTCGACTGTCCGCGCTGCGGGGCGAGAGCAACGCGCGCGAAGAGCGTCATCGATGCGTGGTTCGACTCGGGCGCGATGCCTTTTGCGCAGTGGCACTTTCCATTCGAAAACAAGGAGGTCTTCGAGAAGCGGTTCCCCGCTCAGTTCATCTCCGAGGCAATCGACCAGACGCGGGGCTGGTTCTACTCCCTGCTTGCCATTGCAACGCTGGTCGAGGGTAAGAGCGCCTATCAGAACGTGGTTTGCCTGGGGCACATTGTCGACGCCTCCGGCCGCAAGATGAGCAAGTCCCTCGGCAACGTCATCGAGCCCTTCAGCGTGCTCGATGAGCACGGCGCCGACGCGCTGCGCTGGTTCATGATCACCTCTGGTAGTCCGTGGGCGCCGCGGCGCACCTCCGGCGCCACGATCCAGGACACGCTGCGCAAGTACTTGCTGACCCTGTGGAACACCTACTCTTTCTGGGTCACGTACGCGTCCGTCGAGGGCTTCTTGCCGGGTTCGCCGCCCGCCGGGCGGCGTCCGGAGCTGGATCGCTGGGTTCTCGCGGAGCTCGACGACACGGTGCGCGCCGTGACGCTCGGGCTCGAAGACTTCGACGCGACGAGCTCGGGGCGCAGGATCGAGCGCTTCGTGGACGATCTCTCCAACTGGTACGTACGTCGCTCGCGCCGCAGGTTCTGGGGCTCGGGCAAGAACGCCGATACGCAGATGGCGTTCCACACGCTGTGGGAGTGCCTGGTGACCGTCGCACAGCTAAGCGCGCCGTTCACGCCGTTCGTGGCCGAGGAGATCTTCACCAACCTGACCCGCCCGCTGCACGATGCACCAGAGTCGGTGCACCTAAGCGACTGGCCGCAGGCTAGAGACGAGCGCCGGGACGACGACCTCAGGGAGCGCATGGTGCTGGCGAGGAGGCTCGTCACGCTGGGGCGCTCGGCCCGCACCGACGCTAACCTCCGCACCCGCCAGCCTCTGGCGCGGGCGCTGGTGGTCGCCCCGCGCTCAGGTGCGGAGCGCCTCGCCGGGCTCGAGCGGATCGTGGCGGAGGAGCTGAACGTGAAACGGGTCGAGGTAGCGCACGGCCTCGAAGAGCTCGTGACCTATTCCGTCAGGCCGAACTTCAAGGCTCTAGGGCCGAGGCTCGGCGCTCGTGTACAAAGCGCGGCAGCGGCGCTGCGCGACACCGACGCGGCAGCGGTAGTCGCAAGTCTCGAGCGCGACGGCAGCTACCGGCTCGACATCGGGGGCGACACGGTGTCACTGGCGCCGGACGACCTCGACGTTCGGGTCGAGGGCAGGGCCGGCTTCTCCCTCGCTCAGGATGGTCCCTATGGGGTGGCGCTCGACTTGGAGCTTAGCGGGGGGCTCGTCGCCGAAGGCATCGCGCGTGAGACCGTGAGGGCGGTGCAGGATCTTCGGAAAGTCAGCGGGCTCGCGGTGCAGGACCGCATTCACCTGTGGCTGACCTCGAACGAGCAAGAGGTAGCGCGCGCGCTCCGGGTGCGGCGCGACGACATTGCCGCCGAGGTACTCGCCACCCAGCTCCACCTGGGCGAGCATGCCCCCGGGCACGCGCTGGAGGCGAGCGCGGACGTCGGGCGGGGAACCGTGACAATGGCCCTGGCCGTCGTCGACTGAGCCGGAGCCCTTACCGGTCGGTCCCGGGCGTTGCGCCGGCCTGGAGCCGGGGGGTGCGGCGCATTACGAAGACTTGCTGCGCGCATACCCGACGGCGAGCCAGATCGCCGCCAGCGCGCTGGCCCCAATGGAGCCCCATAGAACGGTCTCGTTGGCCGCCGCCCAACCGAGCACGACGCCGGCCGCGGCGAGCACAATCAGCAGCAAGGAAACCGCCAAGGCCGAGCCCACGGCTCACGCGTCGTCGCGGGAAAAGAGGCCGCGTGCCCAGCGGCGTGTTGCCGACACTGCGTCCTCGTCGGTGGCGAGTCGCACCCCCGGGCGACGTGTCTGGGCGCGCTCGTCTTCGGCCCTCTCGCCCGGTAGGGTGACCGCCTTGCCGCTGCCCCCGCGGCCGGCGGCGCTGCTCCCGGACAAGGATTTTGGGGGCGACCCGTTGGGCCGGCGCGCCGGCGCGCTGGCGCGGGGGGCCTGATCGGGCAGCTCGCGCAGCGTCTCAAGCGCCCGGGTCTGGGACTCGAGAAAAGCGGCGAGCCGCTTGCGAAGGTCGCTCTCGAAGCTCTGCAGCGTCGCGATGGAAGCGTCCAGCTCGCGCTTTTTGAGGACATGAGCGCGGTCGGCCTCGAGAGTCTTGCGCTTGGCGTCGGCCTCAGCCTCGGCAGTGCGCTGCCGGGCTTCTGCTTCCACCCGTTGCACTCGCTCCTGCGCCTCGGCGATCAGCTTGTCGGCCTTGTCCCTGGCCGTTCCCACCGCCTCTTCGGCGGCTTGCTGCGCGGATACCAGCGTCTTCTTCAGCATCGACTCGGTGTCCCGGCTCGTGGCCACCGCCTGCTCGAGCTCGTGGGTTCGTCTGTGCAAGTCGTCGTTCTCGCGCTGAACCTCGTCGAGCACCTCGGCGAGGCGGTCGAGGAAGTCGTCCACCTCCTCCTGGTCGTAGCCGCGCCAGGCGTCGTGGAACTGCTTGTCGTGAATCTCGCGTGCGCTCAGATCCATGCCCGCAGTATCCCCCACGACCGTTGCTACGAGGGGTGTTTCGACGGAAAGACTCGGCTCAGAAGAGACCGAGGGGGGGACAGCCGAGCTGGCTGCGGATGAAGGCGATGATGATGAAGATGAAGATTGGAGACAGATCGAGTCCCCCTACCGGCGGTATGTAGCGGCGGAACAGGCCCATGACCGGCTCCGTCACCGTGTACACGAAGTCGACGACCGGCATGATCGCCTGAGGTGGCCGCCAGCTCATCATCACCCACGACAAGATGATGCGGATGAATAGGATCCAAGCGTAGAGGCCGAGAATGGTGCAGATCAGCAGCAAGAACAGTCAGGCCTGGTTGAAAAAGCCGCGCTCTTCGAGAAAGCGCCGCCGTTCCTCGGCCGAGACGTGCACGCCTGCCGGAGTGATGAGGAATACCTTCTCGGCCACGGGCTGCATCGAACCTTCGAGCCCGTACGCCAGTCCGCTTGCGAAGTCGACGAGCCGGCGACCCAGATCGGCGTCCGCCACCTGAAGGTTCATGAGGACCGAGTAACCGTTGCGGAACTTGTCGCCGACCTCCTGAGCGTCGTTGAAAGAGCTCGGTTGCACGAGGTGGAACGCCGCGGTCTGCTGCGGTTGGGGCATGGCTCGCACCACCGAGTCGCGCCGCGCGGGAGCCTCGGACTCCTGCACACGGCGCACCGGCTGCTTGCGCTGATCCCGGTCCTCGGGTTCGGGATCCTCGTACACGTACTCGTCCTCCTCGTCTTCGACGAGTCCGAGATATATGAGTGTCTTCCTCCACACGCCTGCCATTGCCGAAGGATAACCGCCGGGCGGCATCGTGCCGCGTCTTATCGTGTGCTCCGGGCTCCGAAGATCGCCCGGCCCAGGCGCACGATGGTCGCCCCTTCCTCGATCGCAATTTGAAAGTCACTCGACATGCCCATCGACAGCTCGTGCGCACCGGGGCAGATCCGAGCAAGAGGCGTGCTCAACTCGGCGAGCGTGCGGTAGCAGGCACGGACCCCGTTCGGATCGTCGCCGTTAGGCGGAATCGTCATCAGACCGCGCACCTCTATCCCGTCGAGCTGCACCGCCTCCTGCGCCAGCGATTCGAGGCCGCCGGGAACCACTCCCCTCTGGTGCTCCTGTCCGGCGACGTTCACCTGCAGCAGCACTCCCTGGACGAGCCCGCTGCGCTCGGCCCGGCGCGCGATGCTCTGCGCGAGCTCGATCTTGTCCACCGAATGGATAAGAGCGGCGCCCACTACGAGCCGGACCTTGTTCGTTTGAAGAGGCCCGACGAAGTGCCAGCGGACCCCGGAGCGAAGTAGCCGGGACTTGTCCCGCAGCTCTTGAGCGCGGCTCTCGCCGAGATCGGTGGCGCCGGCGGCGACTGCGGCTGCGGCATCATCCGCTCCGAACGTCTTGCTTACCGCCACTACCGTCACCTCTTCGGGTTTGCGCCCCGCTCTCTCGGCTGCTTCTGCCGTCGCCTCGGCAGCCGCCGTCCAGCGCGCCGCGATGGACTCGCTCACGCTCCTTGCGCTCCGGCCAGCGCGATCGCGGCACCCTGCCGGCCCGTCACCGAGTCGCGCCGGTAGGAGAAGTAGCCGGGGTCACAGGCCGTGCAGACACCGCTTACTGCCGCGTTGGTTACCCCTGCGCGGGCGAGTGCTGCACCGGCAGCCGAGGCCGGATCCACTCTGTCGGCGCCTTCCACAGGCAACGACGATGCCCTAAAAGCGGCGACCACCTCGGCCCCCACCTCGTAGCAGCAGGCGCGCACACAGGGCCCTACCCACGCGCCCCACACCGAGCGCAGGCGCGCGGCTGCCTCCTCTATGACGCCCGCCGACAACCCCCTCCACCCCGCGTGAACTGCGGCTACGCCGTCCTCCCCGGCCAGCAGCACGGGTACGCAATCCGCAGTCAGCACCAGCGCGGCACCGGGCGAGCGAAGGACCAGCGCGTCGGCGTCACCCATCGGTCCGGACGCGTCGCGCTGAACCTCCACGACACGCGCCGAGTGGATCTGGCGGCACCAGCTAAGGGACCCGAGATCGAGCCCCGCCGCTGCCGCAAAGCGCCTGCGGTTCTCGTCGACTGCCGCGGGATCGTCGTCGGTAAGTTTGCCGAGATTGAGCGACTCGTAAGGCGCCCGGCTGACGCCCCCGCCCCGACTCGAGAAGGCGATCGCGACTCCTCGCGCGCGCGCCGCGGCATCGGTCAAGAGCGGGACACCCGCGTGCTGCACGATCTCGAGTGAAGGACGGAAAGCGACCATGCAACGAGTCTCGCAGACGGCAATCGTGCCGGCAGACAATGCCGCTGCGCGACTGCGGGGCCTTAGAGGCCCCGCAGTCGGGGGAAGCCGTTGGCAGCGCCTAGCGGCGCGGTGCGGCCGTCATTCGTTCCGCAAGAAAGACGGCACGTCGAGATCGTCCGCGTCGAACACGAGGCGTTCCGGCTCATCTTGCTTATCTTCGGCAAAGACCGGATCGCGCTCACTCGAGCGCAGCGAGAAGATGTCGTCCTCGGGACGAACCACCGCCTCTCCGGACCCCGCGCCCGTCTGGTCGAAGCCCGCAGCGATGACGGTGACCCGCACCTCGTCCCCGAGCGTGTCATCGACCACCGCGCCGAAGATGATGTTCGCGTCCGGGTGAGCCGACTGCGCGATGATGCCGGCTGCCTCGTTGACCTCGAAGAGGCCGAGGTCCGAACCGCCCGCAATGTTGAGCAACACCCCGCGCGCGCCGTCGATCGACGCCTCGAGGAGGGGCGATGAGATCGCCGACTTGGCCGCCTCCGCGGCGCGGTGCTCGCCGCGCGCCTGGCCGATACCCATGAGAGAAGAGCCGGCGTCGGTCATCACCGCCTTGACGTCCGCGAAGTCGAGGTTGATGAGCCCCGGCGTGGTGATGAGATCTGTTATTCCCTGCACGCCCTGCAAGAGCACCTCGTCCGCCATCCGAAAGGCCTCGAGCACGGAAGTGGTGTCGTCGGTAACATCGAGCAAACGGTCGTTGGGGATGACTATCAGCGTGTCGACCTTGTTCTTGAGAGCGGAGATACCGTCGTCGGCCTTGCTGGCGCGCTGGCGCCCCTCGAAGGTGAACGGCCGCGTCACCACGCCGATCGTGAGAGCTCCGACGGACTTGGCTATCTCGGCAACGATGGGGGCGCCGCCCGTGCCGGTTCCACCCCCCTTGCCTGCCGTGATGAAGACCATGTCTGCGCCCTTGAGCATCTCTTCGATCTCGTCGCGGTGCTCCTCCGCGGCATGGCGGCCGACCTCGGGGTTAGCTCCCGCCCCCAGGCCGCGCGTGAGCTCCCTTCCTATGTCCAGCTTCACATCGGCATCCGACATCAGCAGCGCCTGCGCATCCGTGTTGACGGCGATGAATTCGACGCCTTTGAGGCCTACCTCGATCATGCGGTTCACGGCGTTGACGCCGCCCCCACCGATGCCCACCACCTTGATTACCGCAAGATAATTCTGGGGACCTGTAGCCACGCGACCTCCTTTCGTACCCTAATCTCGGACTCGAGAGCGAGGATGAAAACCTCCCGCGTTGCCGTCTTGGCTGCTCAGCGGACCCGCGTCGTGAGGCTCAACCTTCAGGTGAGCCTTATAGTTATGTCAACCTGTAGCTATGGTTGAGGAATATAGCCAGCGGCAGGCGATGCGTCAAGGGGCAACCTCGAGTGGCGCTGCGCGTGGCAAGCACCGCCACGGTGCAGGCGGCTAGGGTGCCTGGGCTCAGGTAGCGGGAGAGGGCCCGGGGGGCGCGCCGTCCCCCGCAGGAGCGGCGGGAGCATTCGCCACCGCGGGGTTGCTCGGCACCCTCACGTCGATGTACGAAGGCGTGAAGCTGGTGGCCTTCAGCTGCTTCATCAGGGCGGCCAGCACACGGCTCTTGGCTCGGAGCTCCTCGGGCGCCCCGAACCTCACTGCGATCCCGTTCCGCAGCGACAAGGTGGTGCGTTCGATGGTTGGAGCGAACACGCCGGCTACGCGGCTCCTTGTCTGGGGCTCGAGCGAACGGTATACCGCCAGGGCGGAGCGCGCAGCTTCGGACCCGAGCCGCTCCCCCACCACCACGTGCCGCAAGGTGAGGCCGCCGAGCACCGGGAGCTGCTTGCTCGTGCGTCCTGCGGTAAGCACGTTGGCCTCCGCGTCCACGGTCCAGGAGGCGGCCCCCAGCGACAGCACCATCGCGGGGCGGCGTTCGACCACGCGCACGCGCACTGTGCCGGGCAGCTTGCGGTCGACGGCCGCCGACTTCACCCACGGCAACGTCTCCACCTTCTGAGCTACTCGTCCCGTGGACAGCAACAGCAGGTTGTCGCGCGGCCCGAGCCCGGTTACATGCATGATGTCCGCGTCGCTTACGTGGCGGGTGCCGGTCACGTGGACGTTGCGCACACCCAGAAGCGGAGAGAAGAAGATGCCCCACGCTCCGAGCAGCAGCGATGCAACGATGATTACCCGCGTCAACATCCTGCGGCGGCGGGTGCGCTCGACCGCCTGGCGGCGGCGCGAGATGCGAGGATCGGTGCGCACGCGTTCGGCCACCCTGCTCATCGGGGGGAGCTCCCCTGCCGGGGCCGGATGTCCGATTCGAAACGGCCGGCGAAGCGCACCTCGGGAGTGAGCTCCACCCCAAAGCGCTGCGCCACACGCCGCTTGACCTCGTGAACGAGGTCGTAGACGTCCTGAGCGCGGGCCCCCGCTTCGGTCATGAAGAAGTTCGCGTGCATCGTCGACACCCACGCGCCGCCCACTCGAAAGCCCTTGAGCCCGGCCGCTTCGACGAGCCGCCCTGCCGAATCCCCGGGGGGATTCTTGAAGGTGCTGCCCGCGTTTTGCACCGCGGGAGGCTGCGTTGCGGCTCGGTGGCTCCGGTAGTCCTTCATACGTCCTCTTATAGCCGCCTCATCGTCGATTCTCATGGCAAAGCGGGCCTCGATCACGACATGGTGCGCGGCGAGATTGGAGTGCCGGTAGGACAAGTCGAGCTGCGAGGACTCCCTATGCCGTGCGCGCAGCTCACCGAGGTCGTAAACGATGACCTGCGCCAGGGTGTCTGCGATCTCGCCCCCATGGGCTCCCGCGTTCATCCGCACGGCGCCGCCGACCGAACCGGGGACCGCGACGAGGAACTCGAGACCGGCGAGGCGTCGCCGCGCCGCCCAGTTGGCGACTTGCGGAAGGGACGTGCCGCCGCCCGCTCTCAACCCGGGCCCGGAGGCAAGAGCGTCGATCCACGAGAAGCCCGGGCCGAGCCGCACCACGACGCCCGGCCAGCCCTCGTCCGAGATCACCGTGTTCGACCCGCGTCCCAGGGCTAGGAGCGGCACCTCGGCGCGACCCTCGAAGCTCTTCAGCACCTGCCCGAGGACCGCGAGATCGTCTGCGCCGTCCGCCTCGACATACAGGGCGGCGGGACCGCCGAGCCTATACGTCGTGTGCCGGGCCAGCGAGTAAGCCTCCTCGACCCGCCCGGCCAGGCTCGTCCGCAGAAGCCGTGCCAGCTCTGGCACCGGGGAGCTCACAACCCCGCTCCGTTCAAACGGGCGAGCACCTCGTCGCCCACCGACGTGATGTCACCGGCCCCAAGCGTGAGTAGAACGTCGCCGGTGTCCGCGCTGCGCACGAGATAGTCGATCAACTCGGCGCGGTGGGGTAGGTACGCGACTCTGCGCCCGGGCCACGACGCGCACACCGCATCGGCAACTACCTTGCCGGTTACTCCGGGAATCGGTTCTTCACCCGCGCCGTAGACGTCGGTCACTACGATTCTGTCGGCGTCCTCGAACGCACCGCCGAAATCGCTTTCAAAGGCGAGTGTGCGCGAGTAGCGATGCGGCTGGAAGACCGCCACGACGCGTCTCCACGGGCCGTTGCGCGCGGCACCGAGCACCGAGCGCACCTTGGTGGGATTGTGCGCGTAGTCGTCGACCACCGTCACCCCGCGCGCCTCGCCGCGCCTTTGGAAGCGGCGTTCCACCCCGGTGTAGAGATCGAGCCCGCGAGCTATGTCGGACAGGCCCACGCCCGCAGCGGTAGCTGCCCCGGCCGCCGCCAGCGCGTTGGCGACGTTGTAGAGCCCGGGAACACCAAGATGGACGCCGTGGCGGCGGCCGGCATGCTCGAGAACGAACACCGCTCCCTCGGCCAGCTCGATGTCGTCCGCGCGCACATCCGCGTCCTCGGCAAAACCGAACGTGAGCACTGTCGCCTTGCTCGCTCTGGCCGTAGACAAGAGCTCTTCATCTTGGGCGGGCGCCACAATCACCCCACCGGGATCTACGCGCTCGAGGAAACGGGCAAAGCCCTTGTGGTACTCCCTCGACGAGCCCCAGTAGTCGACGTGGTCGAGCTCCACGTTCGTGACTACCGCCACGTGCGGGCTGAGCAGCAAGAAGGACCCGTCGCTCTCGTCCGATTCGGCGACCGCCCACTCGTCGCGCCCGAAGCGCCCGTTGGTGCCGGAATCGTTGAGCCCGCCCCCTACAAGGTACGTGGGATCGAGGCCGGCAGAACGCAGAACGGAAACGATCATCGAGGTAGTCGTCGTCTTGCCGTGCGTCCCGGCGACGACTATGGAGCGACTGTCCGCGAGGAGGTCTGCCAGAGCTTGGCCGCGGTGGACGACGTGCAGCCCTCGGGCACGCGCCGCGGCGAGCTCCGGATTGCGTTCGGGGATGGCACTCGACACGACGACAACGCCGGCACCCGCGACGTTGGCGGCCGCGTGGCCGATGTGAACATCCGCCCCCATCGCCTCCAGAGTCGTGGCCGCGCGCGACCGCTTCAGATCGGAGCCCGAAATCTCGATCCCACGCTCGAGAAGGACCTTAGCTATGGCCGACATCCCCGCCCCGCCTATGCCCACGAAGTGGACGCGCGTCGAGGTGAGGATGTTCGCGCTGCCGCCTTGCGCACGGTTCAAGCTGCCGCCTTGCGCACGATCCCTGCAAGCAGACGCCCGGCCTGGGGCCGCGCCAGGGCGCGCTGAGCCGCGCTCATCATGGCGAGCTCGGCCTCGTCGTCGAGAAGCTCTGCCGCCGTCTGGCCGACGCGCGCGGCGGTCACATCCGAGTCCATCAGCACCCGGGCTGCGCCGGCTCGCTCGAGAACACGCGCCTGTCGCTCCTGCTGCCGGTCGCGATGGTGCGGATACGGAACGATGATGGCAGGAAGACCCGTGACGCCAAGCTCCGCAATTGTGGTTGCCCCGCCCCGGCACAGGACGAGGTCGGCGGCCGCATAGGCAATCACCATCGGATCCGCGTACTCGATAACGCGGTGCAAGAGGTTCACTCGTTCGCGCCGTCCGGCGAGATCGTGGAGGCTCCTGTACCCGGCAGCCCCCGCGATGTGAAGTACCTGGACGTCGTCGCGCCGGGCCCAGATCTCGTTCAAACCCAAGGATGCTTCATTGATGCGCTGCGCACCGAGACTTCCGCCGAACACGAGCAGCGTCTTGCGCGACTGCTCGAGGCCGAAGCGGGACAGAGACTCGGCGCGCAGTGCTTCGAGATCGGCATTCAGAACAGAAGCCCTCACCGGGTTCCCGACACAGACGCCGCGCGGCCCTGCTTGCGCAAGCGTCTCCTCATAGGACACCGCCACCCGGCGAGCCAGCCTGCGACAGACACGATTGGCGAGGCCGAGCACGATGTTCTGCTCGTGGATGACTACCGGTATGCGCAGCATGCGCGCAGCGATGCAGACGGGAAGGCTCACGTAGCCTCCCATGCCTACGACTACCGAGGGACGCAGGCGACGAAGCAGCCGGCGCGACTCCGTGACGGCGCCAACGGCTCGTCCCCCAGTCGCGAAGATGCTGGTCGGGCGCGCCCTGTCGAAGCCGCGCACGTCGATGGTCTCGAGCGGCCAGCCTGCGCCGGGCACCAGACGAGTCTCGGCTCCTGCCGGCGTGCCGACGAACGAGACCTCATCCGAGCCCAGGTTCTCCGCCAACGCAAGAGCCGGGTTGACGTGTCCCGCGGTTCCGCCTCCAGCGATCACCACCCTCACGCTGCTTCCTCAGACCGGCTTGCGCGCGGGGGTCCGTCCACCGTTCTTGGAGCGCACCGGTACAGGCTCGTGGCGCGCCACACTGACGAGCAGGCCGGCTGCGGCGAGCGTTACGACGAGCGAAGTCCCGCCAAAGGAAACAAGGGGAAGCGGCACTCCGGTCACGGGCAAAGCCGCGGACACGGCCCCTATGTTTACGACTGCTTGCATGGCAATCCAGATCGTCACGCCGGAAGCGATCAGCATCCCGAAGCGATCAGGCGCCTTGCGAGCCGTGCGGATGCCCAGGTAGGCGAGGAATGCAAACATGCCGAGCACGACGATAGTCCCGAGCAGACCCATCTCCTCGCCGAGGATGGAGAAGATGAAGTCCGTGTGGGCGTTGGGCACGTAGGACCACTTCTGACGGCTCGCCCCCAGCCCCACGCCAAGCCAACCGCCCGAGCCCAGCGCTATGAGCGATTGGATGATCTGGTACCCGGTATGCAGAGGGTCCGCCCAGGGGTTGAGGAACGCAAGCATGCGGGCGCGCCGGTACGGAGAGTGAAAAGCTGCAAACGATGCCAGGGCGGCACCGGCAACTCCCATCGGAACGAAATACCGCATCGGCGCGCCCGCCACGAAGAGCAGGCCCATGACGATGAAGGCCAGCACGAGGGTAGTGCCCATGTCCGGCTGAGCCATGACGAGAAACGCCATGAAACCAAAGGCAGGAATCATCGGGAGCAGCGTGTGCATGAAGTCCTGCAGCGTCTTCTCTTCCTTGCGCGAAAAGACATCTGCAGCAAAGAGCACCAGAGCCAGCTTCGCAAGCTCCGAGGGCTGGAACGAGAAGGAACCGAGCTGCAACCAGCGCGCGCTGCCCCCGGCGATCACCCCGAGCGACGGCACCTCGACCGCAAGCAGAAGGATCACCGCCAGCGCATAGAGCCAATAGCCCGCGCCCTTGATGCGGCGATAGTCGATCCGTGCTACCAAGAAAAAACCCGCGAGCCCGACAACTGCCCAGATCACCTGTCGCTTGAAGAAAAGAAACGAAGACCCGTACTCGGCGAAGGCGGACACCGAGCTCGCCGAGAGGATCATGACGAGGCCCAGGACCACAAGCGCGATTGTCGTTACGGCTATAAGGACGGCCGGGTGTCCCGGGCGCAGAGGTCCCGCTTCGGAAGCGGCGAGCATCCTCGGCCGGGAGCGCCTCTTTCCAAGTGCGATGGATCCGCTCCGACTAGCCATCCCTCCTCACCGCACTCCTTTCTGCACGTCCACGGGTGCGCCGACATCGTCGTTTGCATCGCTGCCGGCTCTTACTCGTAGCGCGGCGACGGCGTGCGCAAAATCCGCGCCGCGCGCCGCATAGCTCGCATACATGTCCAGGCTCGCACATCCGGGCGAAAGCAAGACGGATCCTCGGCCGTTTGCCACCTCGGAAGCGCGCGTGACCGCAGCGGCCATGTCGGCGACGCGCTCAACCGGAACGTGATCACGGAAGACTCGCTCGATCTCGGCGGCCGACTCGCCAAGCGCCACGACCGCGCGCACCGGAGGAACGGTGGCTGCAAGTGGGGCGAGGTCAATGCCCTTGCTCCGCCCGCCCGCGATGAGCACCACGTCGGACAGCCCTCGCACCGCGGCGAGGGCTGCATGAGGGTTTGTCGCCTTGGAGTCGTCCACATAGTCGACACCATCGATTCGCGCCACCGTCTGCAGCCGGTGCGGGATGGGCCTGAAGGACTTGACTGCGCTCGCCACCGAGGCGGCCGAGACCCCGTACTCAAGAGCCGCGCACGCCGCAGCCGCGACGTCCTCGCGTCCCGCGTGACCCGCGAGCTGCACGGTCGAGGCGTCGAGGATCGCGCTGCCCTTGTGCACGAGCGCTGTGCCCCGCCAGCCCGTACCGTTCGCGATCGCTCGGTCCCCAGAGAACGGCACCACGCGCGCCTGCGAGTTTCCCGCGATGGCAGCGGCATGCTCGTCCTCGCCGTTCGCCACGAGGATGTCATCGGGCCCCTGGTTCGACGTGATGCGAGCCTTGGCCGCAACGTAGGAAGCGAACGATCCGTGCCAGTCTGTGTGGTCCTCGGCGATGTTAAGGACAACCGCGACACGCGGCTTGAAGCGCACGGTGCAGGCAAGCTGAAAGCTCGAGACCTCGACAACGATTGCCCCTGTGACCGGCACCGCGCGCGCCGCCTCTATGAGGGGGTGTCCGATGTTTCCGGCGGCCACAGAGCGGATCCCGGACTCATCCAGCATGGCTGCGAGAAGGGACGTAGTGGTGGTCTTTCCGTTGGTGCCGGTCACAGCGAGGAAATCGCACCGTGCTACGCGCCATGCCAGCTCGACCTCGCCGATGATCTCGACGCCCCGGGCCGCGAGCTCCTTCACAACCGCTGCCGCGGGCGGGATCCCCGGGCTGACCACCGCCATGTCCGCGTCGAGACGAGCAAGATGATGCCCGCCGAGCTGCACCTCCACGCCTCGCGCGCGAAGCTCGTTCGCCCTGGCGTCAAGTAGGGGTCCCGAGCCCCCTTCGGTCACGGCGACAACCGCTCCGAGATCCGCAAGTGCCTTGGCGGCAGCATGCCCACTCACGCCCAGCCCGACCACGAGGACGCGTCGCCCTGTCACATCGATCACTTGGGAATTCCTCCCTTGGAGAGGAAGTCCGCGTAGAACAGGGCGAGCCCGAAGACCACCGAAACCCCGGACAGGGTCCAGAAACGGACGATGACCGTGAACTCGGCCCAGCCTCCCAGCTCGAAGTGATGATGGATCGGGGCCATCAAGAAGACGCGCCTCCCCGTGCGCCTGAACATCGCAACCTGGATCATCACCGACAATGTCTCGACGACGAAGAGCCCCCCGAGTATCACGAGCAACAGCTGGGTGTTGAGCAGAATCGCCAGCACCGCCATGGCGCCGCCGAGCATCAAGGATCCCGTGTCGCCCATGAAGATCTTCGCCGGGGCGGTGTTCCACCACAGAAATCCTGCGCACGCGCCGAGCAGAGCCGCGGCGACAAGAGCGAGGTCGAAGGGGTCCGAGCCCGTCTTGCTCACGTCATAAAAGCCCGGGTGGCGGAACTCCCAGAAGCCTATGGCGGCGAAAGCACCGAAGACCTGTGCGGAGGAGCCGACTGCGAGGCCGTCGAGTCCGTCGGTGAGGTTCACGCCATTCGACGACGCCGCAATCATGAGGAACACCCACACGTAGAAGAAGATCCCGAAGTTGATGACCGTCGAACGAAACAACGACAGGTCGGTGCCGACTCCGATCACCTTGACCGCCAGCAGTGCAAAAATCTCCGCGATGACGAGCTGTCCGAGGAACTTGGCGCGGCTCTGAAGCCCGAGCGAGCGCGACTTGTAGATCTTGATGAAATCATCGAGGAAACCCAGCAGCCCAAGCCCGGCGACGGTGCCGATGGCGAGCAAGCCGCTGTCCTTGAAACCGGTGAAACCCCCGAACCCGATGTGCCCGATGACGTAACCGACCACTGCACCGAGAAGAATCACAATTCCGCCCATCGTCGGAGTGCCGCGCTTTTCGTAGTGAGCCTTGGGCCCCTCCTCGCGGATGAGCTGGCCCCACCCTCGCCTTCTGAACATACGCACAGCGATGGGCGTGCCTAGGAGAGTGAGGACCAGCGACGACAAACCGGCAAACGTCAGGTTGGTCACAGAGGGCCTCGCTCCCACGAGTCCGCCCATCCGAGGCGGACGAGCGTCTCTCCGGCGACGTCCCGGTCGTCGAACGGGATTGTCTGCTCACCGATCTGCTGGCCAACCTCGTGGCCCTTGCCGGCAATTACGACCACGTCGCCGGGGCGTGCCCAGCCCAGCGCCGTCGCGATGGCTTCTCTGCGATCCACCAGCGCGGCATCCGCGCCCCGTGGTCTCGCCTCAGCCACCCCTTCTACTATTGCCTCGATAATTGCAGCCGGGTCTTCACTACGGGGGTTGTCGGAAGTTACGACCACGACGTCGGCGAGCCGCGCCGCCACCTTTCCCATGAGCGGTCGCTTACCTGAGTCTCTGTCACCGCCGCAACCGAAGACGCACACGATCCGTCCGCCGCCTCTCGCCGCCAGCGGGCGGGCCGCGCGCAGCACGTTGTCGAGCGAGTCCGGCGTGTGCGCGTAATCCACCACTACCGAGAATGGCTGCCCGGCGTCGACTGCCTCGAAGCGCCCGGGCACCGACGATAGCGACGCGAGCCCCTTGTCGATGTCGTCGAGGCCGATGCCGGCCTGCAACGCGGTCGCCGCCGCAGCCAGGCAGTTGGATACGTTGAAGCCCCCGACGAACGAGGTAAGGATGCGCCTGGCGCCGTCCGGGGTGACGATCGTGAAGGCGCTTCCCGAGGGCCCGAGCTCCACGCCCGTTGCCCTTACGTCGGCGGCTCCGGCTAGTCCGTAGCCGAGGCACGGGATGGGCGCGGCCGCCGCCAGCTTCACGCCGTAGGGGTCGTCGAGGTTCGCCGCGCCCCGCGCCGCGCGCTCGGGCACGAAGAGCGATCGCTTCGCTTCGAAATAGTCGTCCATGTCCGCGTGAAAATCGAGGTGGTCTTGCGACAGGTTCGTGAAGGCGGCCGACGCAAAACGAACGCCTTCGACGCGATGCAGGGCCAGCGCATGGGAAGTGACCTCCATGGCAACCGCCGACACGCCCACATCCCGCATCTGCGCGAAGAGCCGTTGCAGATCGAGCGACTCGGGTGTGGTCCGCACTCCCGGTTTGTGAACCCCTGCCACGCGCGTCTCGATGGTCCCAATGAGTCCCGTCGTGTGGCCACCGGCGGCGAGGATCGACTCGAGTAAGAAAGCAGTAGTCGTCTTGCCGTTGGTGCCGGTGACGCCGAGAAGCAGCATGCCGCCGCCCGGGTCCCCATAGAAGGCGCTCGAAAGCCTTCCCATGGCGCGGCGCGCGTCCCCTACGACGATCTCCGGCACACCGGCGCGAAGGGGGCGCTCGACGACCAGGGCTGCCGCGCCGTTGCTCGCCGCCGCTCGGGCGAACTGGTGGCCGTCTGCGAGCGCTCCGGGGATGCAAAAGAAGAGGTCGCCGCGCGCCACCGCCCGCGAATCGTAGGCGAGTCCGGTAACCGTCGTCCCGAGCTCACCGGTCGCCCCGGCGAGCAGATCACCCGCTGCCGCCGCCAGCGCCTGAAGGTGCATGCGCCGCTTCTCACGAGTCATGCGAACGACTCTAGACGTGGCCGGGCTGGGCTTGAGCCGCCTCGATCGCCCGCGCCGCCTTGTGGGCGTTGCCCGTCGGTGCCACACCGAGGTGACGCAGAGCAAAGTCGGTGATCGTCTTGAATGTCGGAGCCGCCGTCGACCCGCCCCATATCGGGTTCGGGTCGTTGAGCACCACTAGGACGACAACGGCCGGGTCCTTGGCAGGTGCGAAACCTGCGAACGTCGCCATGTAGTGGTTCGTGTAGACGCCGTTGATCGGCTTCTGCGCGGTTCCCGTCTTGCCGGCGACGTCGTAGCCGGGGATGCGCGCTTCCACTCCCGTTCCGCCGCGCACGACACTGGTGAGGATGTCGGCCATCTGGTTTGCGGTCTTGGCCGACACGACGCGGTGGCGCGCGCCGCTTGGAGCCGGGACCATCTTCCCGTTGGAACCCATGGTGCCGTAAAGGAGCCGCGGCTCGACCCACACGCCGCGATTTGCGAGCGTGGCATAAGCCGAGGTGAGCTGGAGAGGGGTGACTGCAACCCCCTGTCCGATGGGGACGTTTGCAATAGTGGAACCCGACCACTGCGACAGGGGAAGCACGATGCCGGGAGACTCACCCGGAAAGTCGAGCCCCGTTCGCTGACCAAACCCGAAATCGTGGATCGCCCGATTGAGCCTGCGTGCTCCCAGTTTCAGCCCGATTTCGACGGTGCCGACGTTGGACGAGTTCTCGATGATCTGTTTGACGGACATCTTCTCGGTGCCGTGCACTTCGGCGTCGTGGATGATCCGGTCCGCCACCTGTTTCTGGTACGGCACCGTGAAAGTAGTGTGCGGAGTCACGGCCCCTGCTTGCAGCGCGGCAGCTGCGGTGATGATCTTGAAGGCGGAGCCCGGCTCGTAGACATCCGTGAGGCCGATGTTTCGCTCTTGTGCGGGCGAAAACCTTGCGTAGTTGTTCGGGTTGAAATCGGGAGCATTGGCCAGAGCGAGGATCTCGCCGGTCTTGGGGCGCATGACAATAGCGGTCCCCGACTGCGCATGGTAGGTCCGTACCGCGTCCTTGAGGGTCTGCTGCGTGAAGTACTGAAGGCCCTTGTCGAGAGTCAAGAAGATCGACCGGCCCGGCGTTGGCGCGTAATACGAGGAGGATGCCTGGGGAAGCGAGTTGCCCGCGGGGTCCTGCTCGAGAGTCATGTGCCCCGGAGCGCCCTGAAGGAGGTTGTTGTATTGCAGCTCCAAACCGGTGAGCACGCTTCCGTCCACATTAACGAAGCCGAGGAGCTGGGAGGCGAGACGCCCGCTCGGGTAAACGCGTTTGGGTTCGGGTTGCATGCCTATCCCGGCAAGGTTCATCTTCCTTATAGCGTTGGCTTGCTTGGGGGCGACCTGCCGCGCAACGTAGTTGAAGCGGTCCCCGGACCAGGTGCCCTTGAGGCTCCGTCGCACCGTCTTGCCCGGCATCTGCAGGACGCGCGCCAGCTTGAGCGCCTCCTTGGGAGCGTTGGTAATCGTTCCGGGATCCGCGAAGACGGTTTGATAGTCGACCGACAAAGCTAGGGGCCGAGCGGCGCGATCGAGGATGGCTCCACGCCGGGCGGGAAAGGCGATGCTCCTCTCGCGTTGAGCCTCCGCCAGCTTCGCGTAAGCGGGGGACTCGACCGTTTGCAGAACAACAAGGCGCGCCGCCATGGCGCCGAAGATCAGAAGGAAGAAGATGAAAAGGGCCACGAGCCGCCTCGGCGACTCGGACTTGTGCCTTGCTGTGGACGCAGAGGAACGCTTGCGAGTCGCCGGCGTGCGGCGTGGCGATGACCTCGACTGGACGCGCGTAACGGGTCGACGCGATGCCGGCATGCGGTCAGGGAGCTCCTTCATCGTAGGGGTCACCGGTTGCAGCAGCGCGCCCGGTGGCGGGAAGCGACGCCTTGCTCTCACCGCGCGCTACATGCGGGTCGCCCCGGCCCGGAAGGGCAGCAACGAGGTAGCGCACGGACAATGGATCGATCATCCCGAGGCGCCGGCGCGCGTAGCTCTCGATGCGAGAAGGATCTTCCAGCCGAGAGGCGGCAACGAGCAGCTCCTGATGGCGCTCCTCAGCTCCGGTAAGGCTCGTGCGGATCTTGGTGAGCTTGAAGGCCGACTGCGCCAGGAACACTTGCTCGAGAAGAACGGTAGTGATGAGCGCGCCCACCGCGATGACGCCGATGATGACGAGCGGTGCGAGCCGGCGGGAGCTGCCCCGCAGGATCAGCCGGCGCGAGCGCCGCCGAACGACCCTTAGCGGGGGACGCGACTCCTTCTTGCCCGGAGCGCGCCGGACCTGAGCTTCGCGCGCGCTCATGCAGATCGCCTCGTCTGTTCTGCGCGCCCGTCGAGACGGCCGGCGCCCGGTTCTGCGCGCCCGTCGAGACGGCCGGCGCCCGGTTCTGCGCGCCCGTCGAGACGGCCGGCGCCCGGTTCTGCGCGCCCGTCGAGACGGCCGGCGCCCGGTTCTGCGC
>JBBSGD010000004.1:0-86830 GCA_038254435.1 Actinomycetota bacterium | reverse complement strand
CTCGGCGAGCAAGTCGGTCACCTTGCCCTTGCCCTCGTCGCCCCACTGGATGCCTACGAGGGCTATTCCGGGCACGTTCCCGTCGCTCTCAGATCGCCCAACCGCACGGAACGCAGCAACTCAGCACACCTCGCTTACTCGATATCCCACTCGGTTTGCCGCCAGCTCGCACTCGGCTGGCCGCGCGCGGGATTGTACAAAGGGGCCCGAGGCCCTGGCGCCAGGGCCTGCGAACTCTTATAGTTTGCTCGACTTGTTCCTGTGCCACGGTCGCGTGAGGTGCGACGGCAGGATCAACTCAGGGGGTTGACGTGGACCTGAACAAGCTCTCTCGGGGGGAGAGAATCGTGCTGATCGTCGGGGCGATCCTCTTCGTCCTGTCCTTCGTCCCACTGTGGGCAACGCAATCGTTCCAAGGCGGCACACATCGCCTCTCGGCCTGGTCGGGCGAGTACAACTTCCTGGTGAAGCTGGGACTCATCCTCATCCTCGCAGCGGTCGCCTACACCGGCGCGCGCGGCGCGGGCAAGGCCATCACCATGCCGATCAATGCGGGACTCGCTTATGTGGTCGCCGGCGGCATCATGACGCTCGCCCTGTTGATAGCACTCCTGACGGGGCCGGGGAACGAGTTCCCGGGGTCGGGAATCGACATCAGCCGGGGAATCCTGCTCTACGTGGGGATCATCCTTGCGGCGGTGATCACTTACGGCGGCTACCTTCACATGCAGACCGAAACGGGCCCCGTGTCCGGCCGCACGTCTCCACCCTCTCCCGGCAACGTCTGAGCCCAACCTGGCTACACACACCCGCCGCCGGGAACCCCGGCGGCGGTGTCGCGTGTGAGTACCATGAAGCCTACGAACGATGAGCGGTACGGGGGAGGCGGCCGTGCCACGAGGGATGGGAAGGGACACTCATGAGCACCGCTCTGCAAGTGGTCGAGCTGGCAGCGCTGATCATCGTTGCCGTTCTGCTCGTCGTCGCTCTCCTCAGCCTGAACAAGATCGCTGCGGCCCTCGGCGCAGTGACGGAGCGCTTGGGGGCGGACGCGCCCAGCTCCGGCGAGAACGCCTTGCCTCCCACGGGTACCGAGGAAGCAAGCACCAAGGGTGACGCCGCGGTGCAGGAGACCGGGACGCCCCTCGGCACGACCGGCGCTGCAGCCGGGCCGGGTCCCGCGGCAGTGCAGGCCGAGCCGGCGGAAAAGGAACCGTGGCCAGAGGAGCGGCGTGAGGCGGCCGAGCCCCTCTCCTCTGCGCAACCAGAACCCGCCTCCGTGGGCGCCTCGGCGAGCGCAGCGACGCCGGCGCAGGACGGCCCGCAAGAGCAACCCTTCGAGCGCGACGGACGCTGGTGGTTCAAGCGAGGCAACGAGCTTCTCGTCTACGACGAGGTCACCAGCCAGTGGGTAGCCGCCGAGACCGCGGCGGCCTCGCCCACAGGCGGCTTCGACCTTTCGGGCAGCTCACAGGGCGCCGGGGCCAGCGACTCGAGCGCGGCACGTGAGAAAACGAGCGGCGTTCCCGAACCGTCTCTTGCTGCTCAGCCTGCTCCCAACGCCACCACGGAGACGGCGGCGGAGCAGTCCGGGCGGGAGGAGCAGACGGTGGCGGGACAAGGATGGAAGTGCTCGTCGTGCGGCGCGGTCAACGCGTCCTCGTCCTCGACCTGCAGGATGTGCTTCGCGGCGCGCTCTTAGCCTGTTGTGACAGACTCGCTCGGAGACTCCGCAGCCGCGCGGTAAAGGGCTTTGCCCACGAGCGGCAGGCGCATGTCGACCCCCACGGCGGCCCCCACAAGCAACGCCAGCCACAGCACTGCGCCGAGCGCGAAGGCGACCTGGGTGGCACCCGGAGAGACAAGAGAGCACAGATACATGACCAGCGGCCACACGAAACCCACGACTATCGCCTGGAGGCCGTGGAAGCGCAGGCGCTGAGTTCTGCCGCGCAGATATGCGATCAGGCCGGTCACCGGCAGGGCAAGATAGGACAGAGCGGCCATAGCCGGCTGAGCCTACGCCGAACTACCGGGGTCAAGCGGGTGACAGTCACGGAAGGATCCTCATGCCGAACCGGCTCGCTGGTGAAACGAGCCCATATCTCCTGCAGCACAAGGACAACCCCGTCGACTGGTACCCATGGGGGCAAGAGGCGCTGACCAGGTCACGGGACGAGGACAAGCCCATCTTGCTGTCGATCGGCTACGCCGCTTGTCACTGGTGTCATGTGATGGAGCGCGAGTCGTTCGAAGATGCGCACACGGCACGCTTCATGAACGAGCACTTCGTGTGCATAAAGGTGGACCGGGAAGAGCGCCCCGACCTCGACGCTGTGTACATGGACGCCGTGCAGGCGATGACCGGGCAGGGGGGATGGCCCATGACTGTGTGGCTCACCCCTCAAGGCAAGCCCTTCTACGGGGGCACCTATTTCCCCCCGCAGGACCGCCACGGGTTGCCCGCCTTTGGCCGGTTGCTCGCGGCGATCGAAGAGACGTGGCGCGAGCGGCGCGGCGATGCCGAGGAGCAAGGGACGCTCCTTCTGGGTCGCATGGGGGCACTCGGCGAGCTGCGCGCGACGGACACCGTCGACGTTAGCTTCCTCGAGGAAGCAGTCGGCGGCATGGAAGCCTCCTTCGACTCTGCGTACGGAGGGTTCGGAGGCGCTCCCAAGTTTCCGCAGCCGATGACCATCGAATTTCTGCTGCGGCGCGCGCGGAGCGGTGACGAGCGGGCCCGCTCTATGGCGGCTACGACCCTCGATGCGATGGCGGCGGGAGGAATGTTCGATCAGCTCGGGGGTGGTTGGCACCGCTATTCCGTCGACGCGCGCTGGATCGTGCCGCACTTCGAAAAGATGCTCTACGACAATGCTCAGCTGCTGCTCACCTATGCGCTCTCCTACCAGCTCACCGGCACCGAGCGCCACCGCCAAGTCGCACGCGCCACTGCAGCGTGGATGTTGGCCGAGATGCGCGACGCGTCCGGAGGCTTCTATTCGAGCGTCGACGCCGACTCCGAGGGTGAAGAGGGCAAGTACTACATCTTCACGCTCGATGAGGTGCGCACGGTGGCCGGAGCCGACGCCGACATCGCAATCGCGGCGCTGGGCATCACCACCACAGGAAACTTCGAGGGAAAGAACATCCCCATCGCCGCGAGCGCACCCGTTGACGAGACCGCCTACGCGCGAGCGCGTGACGCGCTGCTCGAGCACCGGGCGCGGCGGATTCGTCCCGGCACCGACACCAAGGTGCTGACTGCGTGGAACGGAATGGCCGCTTCGGCTCTGGCGCGCGCGGGACGCGCTCTCGCAGAGCCCGACTGGGTCGAGGCTGCGGCGCGCGCCCTTGAATTCGTGCTCGGCGAAATGCGCGTGGACGGCCGGCTCATGCGCTCTTACCGAGCGCACGGTGCCGGTGCCGCGACGGTGAAACATCTCGCCTACGCGGAGGACTACGCCTTCACGCTCGAGGCGTGCCTCGCCCTCTATGAAGCTACCTTCGAGGAGAGGTGGCTGCGCGAGGCGGTATGGGCTGCCGGCGAATCGATTCGCCTCTTTGCCGATCCCTCCGGAGGCTTCTTCACGACCGGAACCGACGCAGAGCCGCTCGTGACCCGGCCCAAGGATCTCATCGACAATGCGGTGCCCGCGGCGAACTCCGTATTTGCTCTCGAGCTGCAACGCCTGACGCTGCTCACGGGCGACAGACGTTACGAGGACGCAGCCCTCGGGATACTCGGTTTGCTGCAAGCCGCGGCACGTCGCTCGCCGCTGGGCTTCGGGCACCTGTTGTGTGCGTTCGATCTGTACGCCTCCGACGCGAAAGAGGTAGTAGTCGTCGGCAACGCGCAGGATGCGACACGCAATGCCATGCTGGACGTCCTCGACGCGCACTACCTTCCCAACACCGTCCGCGCCGCGGCACCCCCCGACGCGTTGACGGAGATGCCGCTGTTCGAGGGGCGGGGTCTCGTCGACGGAAAAACGGCCGCCTACGTTTGCCACCGCGGCGCGTGCAGGATGCCGGTCACGACCACGGCCGCTCTGATGGCGGAGCTGTCTTTGTAATGAACGAGGATGTGATGGTGGGTCGGCGCCTCGTTATCCCGGGCCGTGAGATCGAGCTCGCCTTCACGACCTCAGGCGGGCCGGGCGGCCAGCACGCCAATCGTTCGTCGACGAGGGTCGAGCTCGCGTGGAACGTGGAACGGTCCGCGGTTCTCTCGCCCGAGCAGCGACGTTTGATCTGCGCTTACCTCAAGGGCCGTATCGACTCCTCGGGCACCTTGCGGCTGGCATCCGACACGCACCGCTCGCAGCTTCGCAACCGTGAGGACGTAATCGAGCGCCTGGCGACACTGATCGGAAGGGCGCTCGTCCCCCGCCGTACGCGACGCGCCACCAAACCGTCGCGCGCAGTGAGAGAGAAGCGGCTGACGGCAAAGAAGCGGCGCGGCGAAACCAAGCGCCGGCGCCGTTCTGTGGACGAATGACGTTCGAGCTTGCCCGTGACGCTGCCCCTCAGGGCCGCGCGCTGGTGACCCACGCTTGCTCGTAAGGGCACCCGGCCGGATCACACCTCGACGGGCATCTCAACGAACCGCTCCCGGCGCCCAAACTCGAGATGCGCGGTGCGCGTTGCCGTCAGGCTCTTGGTGTGACGCCATGTCGCGCCGGAGCGCTCGTACACCTCGATGGCAAGGTCGGCTATCTCCGAGTTCACGCAGTAGGAGGGCACGCCGGCCGGGTCCTCGTACTTGACCTGCACCATGCGATCGGGCAGCGCTCGTCCGGCCCCCGCGATCCTGACGTCGTCGTTGCGCGCGCTGAAAGCCCATGTCGGCATCTCGTACCGGCTGCGGGCGCGCCGCACCCACTTCGGGTCGTTGAAGGCCATCCGCCGACCGTCGAGCTCGAGGAACAGAAAAGTCATGGTCGGCAAAGGAAAGGGGCCGACCCAGCTGCGTGCCGCGAGTCCTTCGAACACGGCCGACTCGCCGAAGTCGAAGCGCGAGCAATGCGCCCACGACCAGGAACCGGGATGGCCGTGTCCCCAACGATGGGCCTGGCAGCCGGGCTCGGAAACGAGCGACAGCTCGTCGCCATCAAGCGTTACCGTCCCGCTGAAGGGGACCGACAGGTTGGGACAGCACAAGACCGAGAACCTCCTCTCGGCGACGGCGCGCAATCCGCGGGGCAAGTGCTGGAAGGCCTCGTTGGCCGGCTCGAAGTCGAGCGACCAGGAAAGGCTTCGCCCATCGGGCCGCTGCACGGACCCCTCGAGGTGCCTCTCGCTCAGCCACGCCTCTCCGAGCCTGACCAAGGCGCCGTCGTCGCGCCCCAGGGGCAGACTGATCCGGTCTGCGGGAACGCGGCGCTTCGCGCCGAAGGACCTTTTGCCGTCGGGATCGAAGTAGAAACCCCATACCTCCGCGTAGGGGTCTTGATTGCGCGGCGCGGTGATCGTGTAGCGCAGCCATAGTCCGCCTCCGCTGTCGCTGTGGTTGAGGGTCGCGTACCACGCTTCCATGAACCCGCGACTGCGGCCGTCCCAACGCATGTGGTTTTCGGTGCCGTCGCGCGTGAATGGCGCCATTGGCGAAGCGTAGGCGCTCGCGCGTTAGCTCGCTGCGAGGTCGAGCAGACGGGCCGCTACGTGCTCCCAGGACCACCGGTCACGAGCAAGGGCTGCCGCGGCTTGCCCCATTGCCCGCCTCTCGGCGACGCTCACCGCCAGCACGGCATCGACGGCGGCGGCGATTCCCTCGATGGGACGAGCAGCATCGAACGTGAGCAGGCCGGGGCGCCCAATGGCCTTCTCGACTGCCGCGCCGGCCTCGCCTATGCCCGAATGGTTCGGGACAATCGGCAGGACGCCGCAGGCAGCAGCCTCGGCCGCGACCATCCCGAACGCCTCCGGGACCACTGACGGGACCACGAGAACGTCCCACGCGGGCATCGTGCGCGATAGGGGGCCGTGCTCGAGCCTGCCCGGCCACCGCACCGGTACGGCTGCGCTGCGCTCCAGATAGGCGCCGTCCGCGTTCGCCGTCAGAAAGTCATGCAGCCTTTCAAGCGGCGCGTCCTCACCGCGTCCCGCCACGTCGAGCGCGGCGTCGATGTCACCTGCCTCCAGCGCGGCGGCCAGCGAGCGCAGTCCGGCCTCGAAGCCTCCGTAGCCGACGATGACTGCCTTAAGACCCTTGGTCGACGTCAGGCCCAACGCAGCGAGGAGGTTGTGCACGCCCTTTGCCGCCATGAGCTTGCCCACGAAACCCGCAACCGGATCCTTTGACCCCGCGCCCTCGTTCGGCCTAAACAGCTCGATGTCGCATCCCGGATTGACGACGCAGGCCTTGTCCTCCCAGCCTGGGATCACGGACGAGGCGACCTCTATCATGTACTCGCTGCCTCCGACGACGATCTTTGCCGCCCCAAGACCCTCTTGGGCGTAGCGAAGGTAGCGGTCTTGGAGCTTGACCGCGTACTCGAGAGCCGAGCCGTGCAGCTTCGCCAGGTACGTGCGTCCCGCCGGCTCGCACGCGAGCTTGGCTATGTACGGTCCCATGACCTCGTGGCCGGTGATGATTGCATCGGGCCGGTGAGCCTCGATCGCTGCGGCCAGAGCGCGCACGTTGCGTTGCGTGTACGCCTCGAGCTCGTGATCGGTGAGATCCACGTACCGTTTGGCAGTGAACCCCTCATAGACGTCGTAGACGTACAGGGGGAGAAGCTCGCCGATGTGCGGCCGCACGAGACGGCAGCGGCCCGCCGCGGGGCCCGCCGCCGCCGGCTCCAGGCTCCACACCTCGTTGCCGGAATCGAAGTCGCCGTGAGCGTCGATGAAGTCGAGCTGGCCGACATCTGTTTCCTGACAGAGAAGGAGAACGTCGTGGCCGGCGGCGCGCCAGCTCCGGGCGAGATTGGAGGTGTAGATGTTGGAGCCCGAGCCGCGCAGAAGGTAGCCGTGCCACAGCAGCACTCTCATTGCGGGGCCGTGTCCTGCGAGATCATGAGCGCATTATTGCCCGGGGCGGGGCGTGCAAGCTCACGCCGCCTTGTCTGCCTCCGGGACCGGGAGCGGTGCGAGCTCACGCCGCATCCATCTGACCCGAGGCCGGGCACAGGTTGCTGTGACCCTGGGGCAATAGACTGCCCGGCGATGCTCGATAGCTCTCTGCGCGCCACCGTGAGGAACTTCTCTACCCTGTTCTTGCTGGTGCTGGTCATCGTCCTGCCGCTGCACCTGATCTACGCATACGTCTTCCACGACGTCTTCACCGTGTCCGAGCTGCACACGCAAATCGCACAGTTGCCGGGCAAGCGTCAAGTCCACGACGTCGGACCCCAAGACCTGCGCAACGCCCAGATCCTCATCGTGCTGCTGGGCGTGGTGGAGCTGGCCCTGCTGCCGGTCGTGGCTCGCGGAGCCGGCCGGGTGCTCGCCATCGACGGAGCCAACGGTGTTCCCACGGCCACCGACGCATGGCGTCACATAGTGGCCCAGCACGCCAGACCGTGCCTGCCCTCCCCCAGAGCGAACGCCGCCGTGCTCGTTCCCTCCGCGTTCGTCGCCGTCCTCGTCGGCTACCTCGTGGAACGCATCGGCCTCGTAGTCATCCAGCCGCTCCAAGGCGAGCACGCGTGGATCGCCGTGGGCGTGGTCCAGGCGCTGGCCCGAGCCGCCGGAGCGCCATGGCTGCTCGCGGCCGTTGCGCTGGCGGCGCCGGGCGCGGCGCGCCGGTGAAGCCTGCCCGGGCCTCGATCCAGGTTGCGAACACGCCCCCTGCCGCCGACACCCATAGACGATTGAGGCAGCTTTATGGAAGAATCTTCCTACTGATCCACGACAGGAGGACGGGTGGAGAAACACCGAGCGACTCGGGCGGATGACATCAGGGGGCAAACGCCTTTGGGGCGGCAGCGGCGACGCACAAAGCCGACGTGTCGCGCATTCGCGAGATCAACCGGCGCCGCCGGCTTCTCAATGTGTTCATAATCGAGGCGCTCCTGCTCGCCTACCTCATCAAGCGCGCAATCGAAGGCAATCCGATCGGCATCGGTCCACCGCACTTCGGACCCGATGCGTACATCTATCTCGTTCCGGTTCTTCTTATCGCGGCGATGGCGCTCGTGATGTTGATGCCGCTTGCGAGCGGTCGTTCTCCCCACGTGCGGTTCTCGCCCGATCAAATCGACACGCGTTTTTCCGACGTGCGAGGCATTGATGTCGTGCTCGAAGAGGTCACGCGCACGCTCCAGATATTTCTCACCTACCGCACCTTCCGTGAGGAGCTCGGGGGCAACCCGCGGCGAGGCATCCTCTTCGAGGGCAAGCCCGGAACCGGAAAGACCCACCTCGCAAAGGCAATGTCGGCCGAGGCCTCCGTGCCCTTCTTCTTCGTGTCGGCTCCTGCCTTTCAGAGCATGTTCTTTGGGATGACGGCGTGGAAGATCCGCGCCTACTTCAAAGCCCTCAAGAAAGCAGCGCGCAAGGAAGGCGGCGCAATCGGCTTCATCGAGGAGATCGACGCCGTCGGCGGCGCACGCGGCGGCTTGGACGCGACCGAGTACCAGCCCGGTAGCAGGATAGTCAACCGCATGGTGAGCCCCAGCTCCGGCGGCATGGTGAACGAGCTCTTGATTCAGCTGCAGTCCTTTGACACTCCACCATTCAAGGACCGGGTGAAGAACCTGTTCATCGACCTCGCCAACAAGTTCCTTGCGGCCGAGCGTCAGATTCGCAAGCAGGCAGCCGATTACTCGAACGTTCTGATCATCGGCGCAACCAACAGAGCCGACTCACTCGATCCGGCACTGCTACGCCCGGGGCGCTTCGACCGCACACTTTACTTCGACTTGCCGTCGAGGGCCGGTCGCCGTGACCTCGTCGATTACTTCCTCGCACGGCGAACTCACCATGCCGAGATGGACAAGGATGAGCTGCGCGAAGAGCTCGCCTCGATGACGCTCGGCTACACCCCCGCCATGCTCGAGCACATTCTCGACGAAGCGATCGTGTGGGCGCTGCGAGACGGGCGCAGAGAGCTCACGTGGCGCGACCTGCAACGAGCTCGCTTGTCCGAGGAGATCGGGCTTGCCCATCCGGTTGCGTACACCGACAGAGAGCGCGACCTCATCGCCACGCACGAGGCGGGCCACGCTGTGGCTGCCTACCTGTGCGCGAAGGATCGGCGCCTCGAGGTGCTATCGATCATCAAGCGGCGTCAAGCGCTGGGTTTGCTGGCGCACTCGGACACCGAGGAGCGCTTTACCAAGACGCAATCGGAGCTCGAGGGGACCCTCAGGGTTGCGCTCGCCGGCATGGCTGCCGAAAGACTGTTCTTCGGGAATCGGGCACGGGACCTGCTTCGGATCTCACGGCTGCAACCGCGCTGGGCGCGCAGATGGTCGGCTCATTCGGGATGGGATCGTCGCTGGTTTCCTACGATGCAGCCGACAACGGCGCGCACTCGGCTCCCAACATCGTCGCCAAGGTGCTCAGCAACGAGGACGCCAAAAAGGAAGTCGACACGCTCCTCAAGCTCCACCGAGACCAAATCGCATACCTGCTCGAAGCCAACAGGGATCTCGTCGAAGCCTTGCGCGACGCGCTCCTCGAGCGCGAGGAGATCCTTGGGGACGATATCCTCGCCGCTATTGCCGAGGCCGAAGCAAGGCGTCCCGCTCAGGCCTCATCGGCGACGCGGGTGCCTATCCCTGCAAAGAGGTCGTCCTCGGGAATCGCGGCCTCGACGTGTGACGAGACGAGCGAGTAGTCCTCCCACGGATACACGCTTCGCACCAGCTCGTCGGGGAACGCAAACCAGTCCCCCTCGGGATCGATCTGAGTCGCATGAGCGAGCAAGGCCTTGTTGCGCAACTCTATGAAATCGGAAACATCGACCTGTGTCGTGATCTTCGGATCTTCGAACCCGCTCTCGTCCCACTTCTTCATGCGTCCGAGAAAAGAGCTCTTGATGCCTGCCTTCTCGGCTGCGTCCCCTAACGCGCCCATGCGCTTCTTGCTAAAGGTTGCGAAGTAATAGAGCTTTGCCGGCTGCCAGGGTGCGCCCGCATCTGGATACCGGGCGGGATCGCCGGCTGCGTGGAAGGCTTCCGTTCCCCACTCGTGCACCTTGACGTGGTCGGGATGCTCGTAACCGCGCGATTCGTCGTAGCCCAGCACGACCTCGGGACGTTCCGCCCGAATGATCTCGACGAGCCGGGCGATAGCCTCCTCGGGATCGGCGTTACAGAACGCGTCGGGGCGCTTGGTCGCTTCTGTGTCCGGCATGCCGGAATCCCGGTAGCCCAGCTTGTACAGGCGCTCGACCCCCAGCATGTCGCAGGCGGTCTCGAGCTCGGCCATGCGCAACTCGGCCATGCGTTCTTTGATTCCGGGCCTGTCCATTCTCGGGTTGAGAACGTCCCCCTCCTCGCCGCCGGTCGCACAGACGAGAGCGACTCGCACTCCGTGTGCGGCGTAGCGAGCCATGGTGCCCGAGCCCTTGGACGATTCGTCGTCTGGATGTGCATGTATGGCGAGCAGCGTTCGCCTCTTGTTGCTCATGGAGTGAGGCTACCCGCGGCGCGCAGGGCCCAGTGCGCCACCGCTCGCTAAGAGTCTCTGCTAGGAGTGGATGATTTGAGTGGCCACAAGTGGAGACTTACGGATAGCCAGCGACAGCTTCTCCTCGGCCGAGGTGAGGTCACTTCGGCCAACTGGAACTGGAGATCGGGACCAACATGCGTGATCTGGATCGCGACGCTCTGACGTTTGTCGCCGCCGTGGTGTCACACTGCGCGCTGAACGGACCGCCTTCGGCTACCAGAACCCCGCCGACGCCGGCGGCAGGCGCGACAGTCTGCGGTGGACGACCGACTACCCGGGCGGAGTCACGATGACCCAGCGCTACGATGACGCCAACTGCATCAACGACACCAAGGCGACGGGCCCCGGCGGGACCCTCGTTCATCTCACCTACGACTACAGGGACTCCCAGGGGGCCGACACTGCCCTCATGCACCAAAGAAGCGACCCGCTCAACGGGCCGGTCACCGACTACGGCTACAGCATCGACCGGCTGTCAAGCGCCACGACCACATCCGGCGGCTCCACGACCGAGTCCTTCTCCTACTCCTACGACCCGAACGGCAACGCGACCACGACCAACTACGACTACAACCAAGACAACGAGCTCACCTGCTCGCACACGGGCTCCACCTGCGGCACCGGCGCCACCAACTTCTCCTACGACGGGGCCGGAAACCTGCTTGGAATCGACGGCCCGGGGACCTCTTCGGACTACTCCTTCACCTACAACGCCAAGGAGCAGACCACCTCCATCTCGCCCCCCGGGGCGGGGGGAGCCGTGGCGCTCAGCTACCAGGACGTGGGCGAGGTCAAGCTCATAACCGAGGGGTCGACCCGCTACGGCTACAACATCACGGGACTCGCGGCCGAGAACGCCGGCAACAGCGGCACCGCCAACACCACGACCTACCTGAGGGACAACCTCGGGACGCTCGTCGAGGAGCGGGTCCCGGACATGGGCGCCAGCACCTTCACGCACTACTACTATCTCTTCGACGCCCACGGCTCGGTCCTCGGCCTCACGGACGACTCCGGCCACCTCGTGGGCGGCACGACCTACCGCTACGATCCCTACGGCAAGGTCCTCAGGGATCCCAGCGCCGCGACGACCGCGACCAACCCGTGGACCTTCGACGCCGGCTACCGCGACCCCCAGAGCGGGCTCTACAAGTTCGGGGCCCGGTACTACGATCAGGACCTCATGCGGTGGACGCAGCTCGACCCCAAGGCGGGCAAGGCCTCGGATCCCATGACCCTCGACCGGTATCTCTATGTCGAAGACGACCCCTGCGATCGGAGTGACCCGAACGGGCAGTCCACAATCATGGAAGGGCTGGGGGGCGTCGGCTGCCACACTCCTCGCCTGTGCTTCGGGAGCAGCCACCTTTGGGCCCGTTGGCTTCTACGTCGGATTCTATTTTGGGGGGCCTGCGGGCGCCATCATCGGAGCAACTATTGGACTAGGCGGCGGCTGCGTCCTGGTCGGCGGCTCACTCGGGACCTTCATCATGCAACAGGCCGAGACGGGCACACTGGGAAGTACCACGTGACGATGTCAGAGGACCCTTCAAAGCCGGTGGAGGTGGTCAACCAACGACCGAGAACGGTTGTGATCGCCGAGCGGTGCGTCATCCCAATGAGTCTTGCCTTTGTTGTGCTTGCCGTTTGGTGGTTCCTGGAGGGAGACAAAGTTCTGGCCGTGCTCTCCATCCTCATTGCCCTCCTAGGTCCACTCTCCATCGCCCTGTCTCGCGCTGTTTATCGCGCTGGCATCCGAGCAGCACGCCGAAAGGGAGTCACTGCAAGCGTGTCCTTGGATGTAGATGGGCCCACAGCCGTTCGTCGCGTCTCTGAGGCGTTCCGCGGGCTCGTACCCGACAACGAGCCTGCAATTAGTGAAAGCGAACGCACAGTTTCCACCGAGGTGCCCCGGACCCGAGCGAGTCTCGGCGAGCATATCACTGCGGTTATTGACGTTCACGGGAGCGCCTCTACTGTCGAGATCACAAGCTATTGTGTGGGTCCGCAAGCCTTCGACCACGGCAAGAATCGCGCCAACGTTGAAGAAGTGATCCGAACATTGACTTCGTCTTAAGCCCCTCGACTGCCTCGCCTCCGTGTCGGCCCGCCGCGTCCGCCGCTACAGGCGCGGCGGAAATCGGCGATGGTTTCGCGAGCCAGGTTTCTCTTGGACATCAAGTTGCCCCGGTTTGACGGACGCCTAGTCTAGGAAACCGGGCAACTTACTACCAACGTGATGTGAAGCATGGGCCGGTCTTCTAGCGCCGATGGGAGGAGAGCCGATGTTAAGGGTGGTCGACAGTGGTCGACAGCTGATATGAGATTGTTTTGCCGCTTCCCCCGGACTGGCGCAGGGGATGCCGATGCCATTCGCAGAATGACGAGAGAAGGCAGCTCCAGAGGGTCGGTAACTACTGCAGGCGACACTTCCCGTGGCCGTGGCCGCGGCGATAAGTAGCGACATTAGCCCCAGAGGACGTCGCGGTCTGCAACGTGGGTGCCAGTCCTTTGCGGATGATGAACGCACGTCCACACTCAGGTCCGCCTTCTTCTAGCTAGCTCAATAGCTCACCTGGGGTCTTGGCGGCGTTCTCCTGGCGTCTTCCGCCTGGGCCCGTGACCGGGGATCCGCCCCGGAAATCCGCCAGCATCCCGACCCCTTGGTGGCACCCTCCTAGTACCATTTCGGAGCGGTGGGGGGCGCACAACCACAACCCGTGGGTAAAGAAAACAGTGCTGCTCCAGGGGCCCTAGAAGCGCCCTTTCAGTGCCAGCACACTAAGCACGTAGTGACGCTGTGCCTTGTCAAGATGCTTGCCGACGTTGCCCGGGCCGGCGAAATACCCGGCCAGAGCCCGCTTCTCGGTGCCCATGGACGACAGCATGTGGCGCAGGTAGATCACTCCGAGCGCGACGTTGTCCTCCGCTCGGTGCACATCGAGGCTGCCCCCGCCGAGGACCTTGTTGATGAAGCGAGCGGTGCCCGGCATGACCTGCATGACCCCGATCGCACCGACACTCGAGCGCACATCCTGCTGCCAGCCGCTCTCCTGCATGGCGACCGCCTTCACCAAAGACGGCTCGACTCCGTAGCGCGACGCCGAATTGACCAGAAGGGTTTCAACGGTGGCGCTGCTGATCGCTCCTCCACCCGCAGGCGCGTGCGGCACGCGGATGGTGCGTCCCGCAATGATCAAGCTCGGGTCGGAGATGTGGTTGAGCCGCGCCAGCACCGCCACCGAGGTGCCGTAGTGCGATGCGATATCCGACAGCGTCTCGCCGGTGCGAATGCGGTGCCGCGCGGTAACCGAGGCCGTCGGCGCCGAGCCCGGCGAGGCCCCGGCCGGCGCGGACCCTCCCCCCACCTTGAGCTTTGTGCCGACGACGATGAGATTGGGATTCGCTAGCTGGTTGATGCGCGCCAGCGCAGCCACCGATGTGCCGTAATGCGATGCAATGACCGACAGCGTCTCACCGTGCCGCACTGTATGTATCGCGGCGGGCGCTGGCCCCTCGCCGCCGGGAACCCGCAGACGCTGTCCCACCACGATCAAGTCAGGGTCGCTGAGGTGATTCGCGTGCGCCAGTGCGATCGTTGAGGTCCCGTAGCGAGACGCGATCGACGACAGCGTCTCGCCGCGCCGCACCTGGTGCGTCGAAGCTGATGCAGCCGACGAGCCCGCCAGCCACACGGCAGTTGCCGTGCCCACGACCGCCGGCCCGGTGCCCTTTGGCCGAGGCCTCAGATGGCGGCCCCGGTATCTGCTCACTCGCATGGCAACCCCCTTCTTAACAGAAGATATCAATAATGCTCAATAATTCACAACTCGGTCAAGTAGACCAAGCCAATCCCTGCCCGCGATGGCTCCCGCAGGTAGACGGAAAACCCGACAAAAGCGCCACCGCTCGACAGCCAACTGAAGGGGAGAATCAGGGCCACGGCAAATAGAGTCGGTGTCGCGACGTTCACGCCGCCGTCGGATCGGGAGATCGTGCGACTTTCAAGGAACGAGCTCATATCATCGACATCTTGCCAGGGCACGTCCCGAGATGATCTGGCCAAGCTCACTGGGTAGTTCGGCGGCAACGCCGTCGTTGGGCGCGGCTAAGTCGTCACCGCCGACCCCGCGCCGGAGCCGTCGTCGTGGCGGACAAGACCGGCGGAGACGTCAAGTAAGCAGCGGGTTCATCAACTGTTCCACTGCTGAAGAAACCCCCGCGCGGCGGAACTCCGAGTTGATTAACGCCTGGCGAGTGAACGACGGACAGTCGTCATCGCCCAAGTCAGAAATACCCAGAGGGCCCGCGACTTAGAGAGAGGCGTGCTCAGGTGGATAGTCAGGCACGATCTGCTCACCAACGGGCTCGGCGGACTCGTTTCGCCGGCTGTTGGCTAGATGGCTACGAATAGAAATGTCCCCGCTGACGTCGACTGAAGGGCCAACCGGCGTGCCGTGCACGCATAGGAGCAAAGCCTTGCGGAGGTAGGTCGACAGTTTGTCTCCGGTCTTCTCGACAGCTTCCAGCAGCAACTCGAATTCCTCGGCAGGGATACGAAAGGAAACGACCTGCGAGCCTTCCCGACGGACCTCAATCTCGTCCGCGCTCTCTTCCCACTCGTCTGGATCGTCGCGCGTCTCATGCAGGACTTTCGCGAGTTCCTTCTCGTTCGATGTCATGATTTTCTCCACCATTCCCTTTCCTGGGGCCGTGCTCGCCAGCCTGTGATGGCCCTCCACAGTCCCTCTTGCAGGGGCTCCTCACGGACACAGACTACCCAAAACATCCCGCCCGCATCGGGTCCGACCATTTGATGGGTGGCAGACCGGCCCTTCTTATTTCGACGGAAACGAGGTGACCCTTTAGCTACCTGCAGGATCGTCGCCGGCCGGAGGCCGTGGCGGGCTAACTCCTGCATGTTCGACTCGTCCCACTGCCAGCTGGTGATTGTCTTCACTCGCTTGACCTCCTCAGGGGTAGCGTATACACTTCGTTTACAAATGTCAACAGGGAGGAGAGGAACATGGCCGAGATCGAGTACGTGACTATCGCCAATCATGCTGAGGCGATCAATGGGCTGCTGTACCTGGCGGGTGCCGGTTGGACAGATCACTGGCGGATTAGGAGCCCGGAAGGACAGGTGCCAATCACCCACATTGGACTCGGCGTGAGCGTGCTTGTCCCGTGGGGAGAGACCAACCGGCGGCACCACCTACTTGTGCGAATCGAGAGTGAGGATGGGGTCGAGGTAGCTCGAGCTGAAGCACAGATCGAGTTGGGTCGGCCACCGGGCGCGACGCTCGGTAGCGACTTTCGCGCAGTCATCGCGATGAACGTCGACGCTCAGATCCAGGAGACCGGCGGCTATCGCGTTGTGGCGAAACTAGGTGAGCAGCTCAAGTCCGTAAGCTTTCGGGTGCATGAGCAAATGCCGCCCGGCCTACCTGGGCAAACGTAGCCCGAGCACTGAGATGGGTCGGCCGGGGCCGTATGGCCAATCCCCCTGACCCACGCCCAGAATCGCTGTAAGAGTTACTGAGACGCCGGCCGTCTAGGCGCTCTTCTCGTATCCACCGAGCGCGTCACCGAGACCAGGGCAATCAACCCGTTCCACACGCCTGATCGATGTGGGACAGGGCTGCTAGGCAATGGTGCCGAGAAGCACCGCGGCGGTCCCTTCTTGTGTGGGGTGCGCGCGAACGGATGGTGGTTCACGGTGCTGAGAGCTGTGAGTCTTAGGTAAGCACGCCCCTAGATGCGCTCGAGGGTGTAGCCGGCCTCGCCGAGGCGCTCGGTCAGCTCGGCGATATGGGCCTGGCCCTTGGTCTCGACTTGGAGCATCACGTCGACCTCGCCGACATGGACGCGCATGCCCTCCCGGTGATGCTCGACGCCGACGAGATTCGCCCCCAGCTCGGCCACAAGCCCGAGCAACCGGTGCAGCTCGCCCGGCCTGTCCGGGATGCGCGTGTGGAACACGAAGTAACGACCCTCGGCGCTCAGCCCGAACCGGATAACGCCGAGCAGCAGGAGCGGATCGATATTGCCGCCGGACAGAACGGTGACAATGGGGGGCTCAAGAGCGCCGAGGGCTTGCACGACGGCGGCGATCCCGGCCGCCCCGGCGGGCTCGAGCACGAGCTTCATTCGCTCGGCGGCGAGAACAAGAGATTGCGCGATGGCGTCGTCGGTAACAGTCACCACCTCGTCGACGAGGGCGGACACGTGCGCAAAGGTAAGGTCACCCGGGGAGTTGGCGGCGATTCCGTCCGCGATCGTCGACACGGTCGGCAGTGCAATGGGGTGGCCGGCCTTGAGGGACGCAGGAAAGGACGCCGCGCCTGCCGCCTGCACCCCGACCACTCGCACGCTGGGATTGACCGCCTTGATTGCCGCCGCGACTCCCGAGATCAGCCCGCCGCCGCCGACGGGCACGACGACGGTGCCGACCCCCTCGAGCTGCTCGACGATCTCAAGCCCGCACGTCCCCTGTCCGGCAATGATGTGCCGGTGGTCGTAAGGGTGAACGAAAGCTGCGCCCTGCTCCTTGCCGAATGCCACTCCGGCGTCGAACGCTTCGCCTATGTCACGGCCCGTGAGAACAACCTCGGCCCCGTAGCGCTTGGTGGCTTCGACCTTGGGCAACGCGGCCGCGGCCGGCATGAAGACGGTTGACTTGATCCCCAGCAGAGAAGCTGCGAGCGCCACGCCCTGAGCGTGATTCCCTGCCGAGACTGCGACTACTCCTGCACCCCGCTCGCTGTCGTCCAGCCGGCTGATGCGATTGTACGCGCCGCGTATCTTGAACGAGCCCGTGCGCTGAAGATTCTCGGCCTTGACGAAGACCTCGCCGTCGACTATCGAGGATAAGGCACGTGACCGATCGAGCGGAGTGAGCACCGCGACACCTTCGAGCCTCTGCTTGGCTTCCTGGATGTCCGCTAGACTTACGATCTCTTCCGCCATCACGCTGTCGACCTCACGGCAAGCATCGTGCCACGACTCCAACCGGACCTGCGACGACATTCATGACGACTGCTTGGAAACCCGATTCGTGGAGAAGCCATCCGGCGACGCAGCTCCCGGAATGGCCCGACGCGGCCGGTCTCGAAGCCGCGCATACAGAGCTGCGCAAGCTCCCTCCACTCGTCTTCGCCGGTGAGGCACGTTCGTTGAAGGCGGACCTCGCCAAGGCGGCGACGGGCGAGGCGTTCGTGCTGCAGGCAGGTGACTGTGCCGAGGACTTTCGCGACTTCTCGGCCGACGCCATTCGGGACAAGCTAAAGATCATCCTTCAGATGGCGATTGTGCTCACGTATGCGGCCGGACTGCCGGTGGTAAAGATCGGTCGCATCGCCGGTCAGTTCGCCAAGCCGCGCTCGCTTCTCAACGAGGAGATCGCGGGCACCGAGCTGCCCGCGTTCAGGGGGCACGCAGTGAACGACCTTCCCTTCGACAGGGATTCCCGGCGAGCGGACCCCCAGCGGTTGGTGCGCGCCTACCATCACTCGGCAGCGACGCTCAACCTCATACGCGCCTTCACCAAGGGTGGGTTCGCGGACATCAAGCAGATCCACATGTGGAACCAAGAGTTCGTGGCGCAAAGCAAACAAGGCCTGCGCTACGAGGCAGTGGCTCGCTCCATCGACCGAGCCTTACGCTTCATGGCCGCCTCCGGGGTCGACCTCGACCACGACTCCGCCCTGCACCAAATCGACTTCTACACCTCGCACGAGGCTTTGCTGCTCGGATACGAGGAGGCTCTCACTCGACGCGACTCAATGACGGGCGAGTGGTACGACTGCTCCGCCCATCTGCTCTGGGTCGGGGAGCGCACTCGCAGAGCGGAGGGGGCGCACGTTGAATTCCTGTCGGGCGTCCACAACCCGATTGCATGCAAGCTCGGCCCCGCCGCCTCTCCGCGCGATGTCGTTGCGTTGTGCGAACGGCTCAATCCTACGCGCGACACCGGCCGGCTGACTTTCATCACACGACTTGGCGCGGGCAACGTCGATGCAGTTCTTCCCGCTCTGGTCGAGGCGGCACTCGACAACGATCATGTTGCCCTATGGATGTGCGATCCCATGCACGCCAACACCGTCACGAGCAAGTCCGGTCGCAAGACCCGCCGCTTTGGCGACATCCTCGCCGAGATCAAAGAGACCTTCGCCGTCCACGAGCAACTCGGAAGCGTCCCCGGCGGTGTCCATCTGGAGCTGACGCACGAGAATGTCACCGAGTGCCTCGGTGGGGCCGAAGAGATATCCGACGAAGGGCTCGACGTTCGCTACGAGGCGCTGTGCGACCCGCGCCTAAACGCCCGCCAGTCGCTGGATCTGGCCTTCGAAGTCGCGGCCATGCTGCAGGGTGGATAGCGCGACCCGGAAGGAGCGTGCCTTTCTTGCCCGCCGCGGGAACGCGGCGCACAGTCGAATATGCCCAAACTACTTCGTGAGCGCGGCTCCCAAGAGGGCCCCGATCACCACCGGGAGGACGTGCACCGCGGTCAGCAGAAAGGCCGCCACACCGGCGACGGCGCCGATGATCGGGAGGTGGAACGCCGTCAGGATGACGCCCACGGCAACGGCGAGGATGATGGCGGGAAGTATCGAAGCAAGGAACGCCTTCCCGGCCGTTACTGCCACCCTGCCCCCTACGAAGCCCGCGATGAAGGGGCCGAGAAGCGGCAGCCAGATCAAGAGGATCGACAGCCCCAGCATGATGAGAGCGGCGAGCCCTGTCGAGCCCCGGCGGCGTTCGTAGAAGGAACCGGTTTGCGCCGTCATGGGCCCACCCGCCGGCGCACGGCGTCTACGATGTCCTTGGGATCCGGGTGGCGGCCTGAGGCCTTCTTGGAATGGAGAACCTCCCCATCGCAGACGATCTCGAAAACCCCGCCCCCGGATGGGATGATTGTGATCTGTGACAGGTCATGCTCGAGCTCATCCAGCAATCGTTCCGTCAGACCGACGGCTCGTGATGCATAACCTCATTGCGCGCAGTACTCGATCGATATGTTCATGGCGCACAGTGTACCCAGATGCCTGGAGCACGAACGCTGAGGACACGAAAGGAGGGACATGAGCGTCATCGTTTGGATAGTGATCGCAATCATCGCCGTCGTGGTGATCCTCACAATCTTCGCCTACAACAGGCTGGTTCGAGATCGAAACCGCATCGACGCGGCCTGGTCCCAAATCGACGTCCAGCTCAAGCGTCGCTACGATCTCATTCCCAACCTCGTGGAGACAGTCAAGGGGTACGCGTCTCATGAGAGGCAGACCTTCGAGGCGGTGACGCAAGCGCGTCAGCAGGCGATCTCTGCAGGCAACATCGAGGACCAGGCCAAGGCCGAGAACATGCTCACGCAAACGTTGCGCCAGCTCTTTGCGGTAGCCGAAGCATATCCAAACCTCAAGGCGAACCAGAGCTTCTTGTCCCTGCAGGAGGAGCTCACCGGGACGGAGTCACGCATCGCCTTCGCGCGCCAGTTCTACAACGAGCAGGTGCTGACCTACGACAACGCCCTCGAGACCTTCCCCTCCAACCTCATCGGTAACAGCTTCAACTTCCCCCCCAAGCCCTACTTCGAGGCCGAGACGGCGTCGCGGGAACCGGTGCGAGTCGATTTCGGGCAGGGCGGCGGAACCGGCGCTCCTCCTCCAGCCTCATAAAGGAACCCGCACCCAATGTACGAACGCATCGCTTCGAACGAGCGCAAGACGTGGCTTCTAATAGCCGTCTTCATTGTCTTGGTCGCGCTCATCGGCTGGCTTGTGGGCGAGTTGACCGGCTTTGGATTGTGGGGCCTTGGCATCGCCTTCGGACTATCGATAGCGATGACGTCAGGGTCCTACTTCGCTTCCGACAAAGTAGCTCTGTCGATGAGCCGAGCAGCCCCCGCCAACGAGAACGACTACCCGCAACTGCACAACGTCGTCGAGGGACTCAGCATCGCTGCCGGTATTCCCAAGCCGCGCGTCTACGTGGTCAAGGACGAGGCCCCCAACGCCTTTGCAACGGGACGAAACCCCGAGCACGCGGCCGTGGCCGTAACCACCGGCTTGCTCGACAAGATGCGAAGGGACGAGCTCGAAGGCGTCCTTGCGCACGAGCTCTCGCACGTAAAGAACCGGGACACGCTCGTGATGACAATCGCCGTGACTCTCGTCGGAGTGATCGTGCTGCTGGCGGACTTCATGCTGCGCGCCATGTGGTGGGGTGCAATGACCGGAGGCGACGATGACGACAGCGGAGGCGGCGGACTCGGCGCTCCGATTGCCATCTTGGGCATCGTGCTTCTCATCTTTGCGCCCCTCATCGCTCAGCTTCTTCAGTTCGCCATCTCGCGCCGGCGCGAGTTCCTGGCCGACGCCGACGGGGTCTTTCTCACGCGCTACCCCGACGGCCTGATCTCGGCCCTCGAGAAGCTAAAGAGCGATCGGACGGTAGTGCGCTCGGCCAGCCGGGCTACCGCGCACCTGTGGATAGAGTCTCCGATCCAGCTCGAGGCTCGGCGAGGACGTAAGGGTGCGAGCAAGCAAGGCGCATGGCTGAACCGCCTGTTCGACACCCACCCACCTCTCGACGAAAGGATTGCTGCCCTGCGTTCACTTGCCCTGGGCGGCCAGGTGGCCACGCCGCGCGCAAGCACCTAAGGGCGGGGTCAAGCAGCCGCGGTGGCCCGGTCCACCTTCTCGGCAACGCGGTCCACACCCTCTTGATCGATCTGACGAATTCCCGGGATGGCCAGGAAGGCGAGCACGACGGCGGCGCCGAGAACGGCCGCCAGATACATCGTTGCGTGCACACCGATCCCCGCCGCCAGCGGGCCGGTGACTGCATAGGAAACGGGAATGAGCCCGAAGGACACCATCCAGTCGAAGCTCGATACGCGCCCCAGAAGCGTGGCCGGCACGATGCGGTGTAAGAGCGTCGCCCACACGATCATGCCGGCGGTGAGGAGCCCGGTCATCACGAAGCTGACGACCATCGCCTGCCATACGCTCGCGGCGAGGGCAAAGCCACCGATAGCAAGGGAACCCGCCGACCAGCACACGTAGATGAACTGGATCGGTCGCCCCGGAAGCTCGCGCTGACCTATGGCGAGCGCGGAGAGGACCGCCGATACGCCGCCCGCCCCGAGCACCCATCCGAGGTCGCGGGCGTCCCCGTGCAGGCTGTTCTTGATGATGTACGGCACCAGCACCTGCCACGGGCCGAAGAAGCACAGCAAGCCGACGGCGGCGGCGGCCAGGGTGCCCCACAACCACGACCGCTCCATCACGTAGTCAAAGCCCTCTCGAATTTCACGCAGCATGGCACCCGGGCTCTCCGACGGCTCGGGCCGCCAGCGGCTCGCCATGAGCGACAACGCCACCGCGGACACGGCGAAGGAGGCTGCATCGATGAGGAAAGCCGGGCCTGCGCCGAACCCGGCCACGATGAACCCGCCGATCGCGGGGCCGACGAGGCGGCCGGCTATCGGTCTGACGAACTGATCGAGGGAGTTCGCTTCCAGCAGCTGCTCCTTGGGGACCACGTCGGGGACGATGGCTCCGAACGCCGGCCCGAAGAAGGCTTCGCCGGCGCCGTACACGGCAACGAGGGCAATGACGTGCCAGAGCTCGAGCTGGCCGGTGACGCTGAGGAGCCCCACGGCCGCCATGGCCAGGCCGCGCACCATGTCCGAGCCGATGAGGACATGCCGTCTGTCGAAGCGGTCCGACAGCACCCCACCGAGGAGCGCAAAGACGATCTGCGGGACGAACCACGCGATGCCCACGACCGACAGAGCAGTGGGGGTGTTCGAGAGCTGGTAGACCTGCCATGCGAGCGCGACTACGTAAAGGCCATCGCCCAAGAGCGAAACCGTCATACCCGTCCACAAGAGGGCGAAGTCCCTGTTCTTCAGAGGTCTTAGAATTCCGAGCCGGCCCTTTGCCACTGTCCCCCGCTCCTCGTAGGCAGAACGACTCTATGCCATTTGTCCTCGGTCGAACCAGATGAGCGGGCGCCTCAAGCGAGTATTTCGGTCACCCAGGCCGCCACCTCAGAGGCGGCCTGGGCCCACGCCTGCTCGGTGGTGCGGCCCGATCTTTTGGGGACCTTGAAGGAGTGGTCGCCGTCCTCGATGACGGCGAGGCGGGTCGGGCCAGGTAGCCGCTCGAGCACCGGCTCGAGCGCCCCAAGCAGACACAGCGGGTCTCTTGTCCCCTCTACGAACAGCATCGGACAGGTGATGGCGCCAAGGTGCCCGGCGCGCACACGCTCGGGTCGTCCCGGAGGGTGCAGCGGATAGCCGAGCAAGACAAGGCCCGCCACACTCTCGCCCCCCGCGACCACGTGTGAGGCCATGCGGCCCCCAAAGGACTTGCCGCCCGCAAACAGAGGGGCGGAAGTGGCGCTGCGAACCTGGTGCAGCACGCCCCGCCACGCTTCCTCGGCGACCCCGGGCCGGTCCGGGCGGCGCGCCCCCCGATCCGCAAAGGGGAAGTTGAACCTGTAGACCAGCAGGGTCTCGGCGAGACGCGCGGCCATGATCTCCATGAAGGCGCTCGTCATGCCGGCCCCGGCCCCGTGCGCGAGGACGAGTGCCGCGGGTGCCCCCGGGTGGCCGTCCCTCAGGCCGGTCACCGTTCCCACTGTGGTGTCGAAGGTGAGCTTCACAACCCATTTGGGGGCCGGAGAAGCCGCAGGCTCATGAGACGGGCGGCGAGGGGAACGTGCGCGGCCGTCCGGCCGCATCGAGCGCATCCGATTTCATTGCCCGCCGGATGCGGCGGACCTCCTTGAAGGGAACGAGCGCCATCGAGTCGCGCGTCCCGGCCATCTGCTGCAGCTCGTCCTGAACCAACTCGAGCTCGCGCAGAACCCGGGTGTGGCGCGTGTGCAGCCGCTCGACTTCGGCCTCGAGCTGGAGGATATGAACGACTCCCGCGAGGTTGATCCCCTCCGCCGTCAAGGCCTGGATCTTGCGGAGGAGGTCGATGTCACGCTGCGAGTACCTGCGGGTGTTCCCCTCGGTTCGCTGAGGCCGCAGCAGGCCCTTGCGCTCGTAGACGCGCAAGGTTTGGGGATGGACGCCGGCGAGCTCGGCCGCAACCGAGATGATGTAGATGGCGTGATCGGAGCCGGAGGTTGTGTGCCGTGCCATGTGGCTCTCCTTTAGGACGCCTCGGACGCCGGGTGAGCTTGCTTGAGCCGCTCCTCGATGTGTGCTCTCGGGTTGCCCTTTTGCAGTGAGGCGAACGCCTCGAGCGCGTCCTTCTCCTTGCGCGACAGCTTCTTGGGTACCTCGACCTGCACCTCCACGAGCAGGTCGCCGCGGCCCTTGGAGCCGGCCGCTCCGGCGCGCGGCCCCCCGCGCCCCCTGACCCGTAGGACGCGCCCGGGGCTGGTGCCGGCCGGGACCTTGACGGTGACCGAGCCGTCGAGGGTCGGGACCTCGACTTTGGCCCCCAGGGCAGCTTCGGTAAAGGTCACCGGCAGGCGCACCCGGAGGTTCCCTCCGGCCTCGGCCGAAAAGATCGCGTGGGGCTGCACTCCAACCCGCACGTAGAGGTCGCCCGGCTCTCCTCCGTCCGATGACGGCGCGCCGCGCCGCGCCACGCGAATGCGGGAGCCGTCTTGCACACCCGCGGGAATCCTGACGCGCGCACCGGCGACCTGAGTGGTGGTCCCCGACATTGCTTCTTCGAAGGTCAGCGCGACACGCCCTTCCCGGTCCGCACCCTTGCGGGGGCCGCGCGAGCCGAAGCCGAAGAGGTCCTCGAAGATGGAGCCGGCACCCCCCTCGGTTCCAAAGACGTCGCCGATGTTGACGCGTACTCCGCCCCCGCCCCCGGGGCGGAAACCGTAGACCCGCTCGCCACCCGCCTCGACGAACGAGCGCACCTGGTCGTACTCCCGGCGCTTTTCGTCGTTGGTCAGCACGGCGTGTGCTTCCGAAACCTCCTTGAAGCGCGTCTCGGCGGCGTCGTCTCCCGGGTTGGCGTCGGGATGATGCTTCTGGGCGAGCTTGCGATAGGCGCGCTTGATCTCGTCCTTGCTCGCGTCCTTTGCGACGCCGAGGACCGAGTAGTAGTCCTTTTCCGTCCAATCACGTTGCGGAGCCATGGCTATCCTTCTGCTTGTCGCGAATCTGCATTCTCCAGCGGCCGGGCCACGACGACCATCGCGGGCCTCAGCACCTTGTCGTGAAGCAGGTAGCCGCGCCTGTAGACCTGGGCCACGACCGGCTCCGACACCTCGTCCGACTCGCGCGACTCGACGGCATCGTGGATGCGCGGGTCAAAGCGTGTGCCCTCGGCCTCGATGGCTTGCAGACCCTCGGCTTCGAGGGCACCGGTCAGCTCTTTGTAGATGAGCCCGAGCCCGGCCCCTCCCTCGCCGTGCGCAAGCGCGGCTTGGAAGTTGTCGAGAATCGGCAGGAGGCGTTCGATCAACCGGCCTGAGGCTCGCTTCGCCATGCCCGTCTGCTCCTTGAGCATGCGCTTGCGGTAATTGTCGAACTCCGCTTGCAGCCTCATGAGGTCGTCGAGATAGCTGACCTGAGCCGGTGACTCCCCCGCGTCCGCCGGCTCAACCGGATCGGGCGCGTCCGGGTTCCCTGCGGGAGCTTCTTCGCCTCCCTCATCGCCGGGCGGCTCGGCGCGGGGCGCGCCTTGCAGCGCGCCCTTGCGCCTGTCGGTTACCTGCATCCGGGGCTCGCGCCCGTCGTCCTCGGTGAGGTGCGGTGCTGGCTTGCGGCGGTCGCTCATCTACGCGCTCTGCTCGTCGTCATCGACCACCTCGGCGTCGACCACGTCGTCCTCGCCGGTGTTGGAGGTCGCTCCTTGGCCCTGCCGCTCGCCCTCTTGCTGGCTGCGCTGGTACAGGACCTCGGCGAACTTCTGCGACGCCGTCAAGAGGTTCTGCGACGTGGACTTGATAGCCTCGACGTCGCTGCCCTCGAGAGCCTTCTTCGCCTCGTTGAGCGCGTCCTCGACCGTCTTCTTGTCGCCCGCCTCGAGCTTGTCGCCGTGCTCGGTGAGGGACTTCTCGGTCTGATAGATCACCGAGTCGGCCTGGTTCCGGGCCTCGGCCTCGTCGCGCCGCTGCTTGTCCTCCTCGGCGTGGCTCTCGGCCTCGGTGACCATCCGGTCGATCTCGTCGTCGGGCAGCTTGGTCCCGCCGGTGATCGTCATCGACTGCTCCTTGCCGGTGCCGAGGTCCTTGGCGTGAACGTTGACGATCCCGTTCGCGTCGATGTCGAACGCAACCTCGATCTGCGGCATGCCACGCGGCGCGGGCGGGATGTCGGTCAGCTGGAACTTGCCCAGCGACTTGTTGCGGTAAGCCATGTCGGCCTCGCCTTGCAGCACATGGATCTCGACCGAAGGCTGGTTGTCGTCGGCGGTGGTAAAGGTTTCCGAGCGCTTGGTTGGAATCGTCGTGTTGCGCTCGATGAGCCGGGTGAAGATGCTCCCCTTGGTCTCTACGCCCAGCGACAGAGGGGTTACGTCGAGCAGCAGCACGTCCTTGACGTCTCCCTTGAGGACACCTGCCTGAATGGCGGCGCCCACGGCCACCACCTCGTCCGGGTTCACGCCCTGGTGCGGCTCCTTGCCACCGGTGAGGTCCTTGACGAGGTTGCGCACCATCGGCATGCGCGTGGAGCCGCCGACGAGGATTACGTGGTCGACGCCCGACACCGCGATGCTCGCGTCGCGCACCGCCTGGTTGAAGGGGCCTTTGCACTTGTCGAGGAGGTCCTCGGTCATGCGCTCGAACTCGGCGCGCGTCAGGGTCAGCTCGAGGTGCTGAGGACCCTGGTCGGTGGCCGTGATGAACGGCAGGTTGATGCTGGTCGACTGGGTCGAGGACAGCTCGATCTTGGCCTTCTCCGCGGCCTCCTTGAGACGCTGCAGCGCCATCTTGTCCTGGGACAGGTCCACCCCGCGCTCGTTCTTGAAGGACTTCACGAGGTGATCGATGACGCGCTGGTCCCAGTCGTCTCCCCCGAGGTTCGTGTTGCCCGAGGTGGACTTGACCTCGAAGACCCCGTCGCCGAGCTCGAGCAGCGAGACGTCGAAGGTGCCGCCGCCGAGATCGAACACGAGGATCGTCTGATCCTTCTCGTCTTTGTCGAGGCCGTAGGCAAGGGCCGCTGCGGTCGGCTCGTTGATGATCCTGAGGACCTTGAGACCCGCGATGGTGCCGGCCTCCTGCGTCGCCTGACGCTGCGCGTCGTCGAAGTAGGCGGGCACGGTGATAACGGCTTCGGTGACGCCGTCCCCGAGGTACGCCTCGGCGTCGGACTTCAGCTTCATGAGGATGCGGGCCGAGATCTCCTGCGGTGTGTAGTTCTTGCCGTCGATATCGGTCTTGTCGTCGCGCCCCATGACTCGCTTGATCGAACGAATGGTGCGGTCGGGGTTCGTGATGGCCTGACGCTTGGCGACCTCGCCGACGAGGATCTCGCCCCCGGACTTCGAGAATGCGACCACCGACGGGGTAGTGCGAGCGCCCTCGGAGTTGGGGATTACGGACGGCTCGCCGCCCTCGAGCACGGCAACCACCGAGTTGGTGGTGCCGAGGTCGATTCCAACAGCCTTTGCCATGTCTGTTTCCTCCTGGTTCGGGAACTGAATGAGCGACACATATGTGAGTTGTCCTCAATAATGCAAGTTGAGTGCATCATTGTCAACTTCGGGGGCGCGGCGCCTATTCCCGCGCCCGCGACAGCGGCCACCTATACTTCGCTTCGGTCCTCGGACCTCCGCCGAGCAAGAAGGGGTGCGACGTCGAGCAGATCCTGATAACCGTCCTCATAGTTGCGACGCTGGGGGCTTTCGCCGTCAGGGTCCGGCGCCTGATCGGGTATCTCGAGCTCGGACTGCGTGACGACCGGGTGCCGCAGCGATGGGGTCGCAAGCTCACAGATCAGCTGGTCGTGGTGCTCGGCCAGCGCAAGCTCCTGCAGTGGACCGTTCCCGGCGTCATGCACTTCTTCATCTTCTGGGGCTTTCTGGTGCTGTTGACGACAATCGTCGAGGCCTTCGGAGCCATCTACGAGGAGGGCTTTGCGCTTCCTCTGATCGGACATTGGGGCCCGCTCGCCGCGCTGCAGGACTTCTTCATCTTCGCGGTCGCTGCCGGGGTAGCAACCGCCTTCGCGATCCGGCGCGTGCAGCGCCCGGGCCGCTTCCGAGGGTCCCATGCCATCGAGGCCGAGTACATCCTCTATCTCATCGGAGCCATCGTGGTATTCATCACGCTGGCGCGCGCCGTCCAGATCAATTCGAACACCTTCCCCTACGAGCGCGCCTGGGCGCCGCTATCGTGGGGCGTCGCCCACCTCTTCGGCGGGGCCTCGGGTGCCGCTTCGCACACGCTCGCGACCGCGTTCCTGTGGATCCACTGCACGCTCATCCTCGCGTTTCTGATCTACATCACCTATTCCAAGCACCTTCACATCATCACCGCCGCCTTCAACGTGCTGTTCACCTCGGAAAGGCCCAAGGGCGCGCTCAAGCCGATGCACCTCGACATCGAGCAGATGAGCGAGGACGAGACCTTCGGCGCCGCGAGGATCACCGACCTCACTTGGAAGCAGCTGCTCGACACCTACACGTGCACGGAATGCGGCCGCTGCCAGTCGCAGTGCCCCGCGTGGAACACGGGAAAGCCACTGTCGCCCAAGCTCCTCATCATGGACCTGCGCGACCAGCTCTTCGAGCAGGGCGGCGGATTGCTGTCGGCCAAGCGCAAGGGCATGACGCAGCTACAGACTGCGCTGACCGAGCAGGTACCCCCGCTGAATCCCGAGGTAATCGAAGACGAGGTCATATGGGACTGCACCACCTGCGGCGCGTGCGTTCAGGCCTGTCCCGTCAACATCGAGCACATCGACACGATTATCGACATGCGCCGCAACCTCGTGATGGGCGAGTCGCGCTTTCCCAAAGAGATGCAAAGCGCCCTGCAGAACCTCGAGACGACAGGAAACCCGTGGGGACAGCCGCCGCAGGCGCGCACCGAGTGGACGAGGGGCAGCTCCAAACAGCAAGAGCTGCACATCCCCCTCGCGCAGGACAACCCCGGGGCCGAGGTCCTTTTCTGGGTGGGCTGCGCGGGGGCGTTCGACGACCGCAACAAGAAGGTCGTGTACGACTTCGCCAAGCTCATGCAGATGGCCGGGGTCGACTTCGCCATCCTCGGGCCCGAGGAGTCGTGCACGGGAGACCCGGCCCGGCGCATGGGGGCCGAGTACATCTACCAGATGCTCGCCGAGCAGAATATCGCCACCCTGAACGGCCGCAAGATCAAGAAGATCGTCGCCACCTGCCCCCACTGCTTCAACACGCTGTTCAACGAGTACCCGCAGTTCGGGGGCAAGTTCGAGGTCGTGCACCACACAGAGTTCCTCGCCCAGCTCGTGGCCGAGGGGCGGCTGACCCCGGCCCGCGGCGGCGAACGCTCGGTGACCTATCACGATCCCTGTTACCTGGCGCGCCACAACGACGTGTGGGAGGGTGCACGCCGGGTCATCGAGTCGATCCCCGGGAACACCTACGGTGAGATGCACCGCCATGGACACTCGACCTTCTGCTGCGGCGCCGGCGGGGGCCGCATGTGGATGGAAGAGCGCATGGGCAAGAAGATGAACATCGAACGTACCGACGAGGCGCTTGCCTCGGCCTCGGACACTCTCGCGGTCGGCTGCCCGTACTGCAACATCATGCTGTCCGACGGCATCGCAGAGCGCCACGGCGACGAGCAGATGGTAGTGCGCGACGTCGCTCAGCTCCTGCTCGAATCGACCGAGGCCGGCACCGGGCGGCCCGAGGGAGAGGACTAGCCATGCACAGCTCGCTTGCGCCCGGCTCGTTGACGCGCGCCGAATACATCGCCGCGCTGCGCTCTGACGGAGAGCGCTTTGCGGCGGCCGCGTCCGAGCCTCTCGACACGCGCGTTCCCTCGTGCCCCGAGTGGGATCTGCGCGCCCTCCTGCTGCACACCGGTGAGGTCCATCGCTTCTGGACGATCGTGCTGACCACCCCGCTCACTACCTACGAGGAGGTCAAAGCCGCCCCCGAACCGCCCGGGTTGGAGCCCGGCGACGATCTCGGCGTGTGGGTGCGCGACGGCATCGAGTCGCTCGTCGCCGGCATCGAAGCGAGCGACCCGGCACAGCCGATGTGGTCGTGGTCCCCGTACCAGTCGGCGTCGTTCGTCCCGCGCCGCATGGCCCACGAGACGAGTGTGCACCGCTGGGATGCCGAGGACGCCACCGGCGACGGGCGCCCCATAGAGCCCGCGGCCCTGGCTCGCGACGGGGTAGACGAGTTCTTCGACACCTTTCTCGTCGCGCAGCAAGCCCAGGTCGGGGCCGGGCGCGCCGAGGCTCTCGGCGGGGCGGGCGAGACGCTCCACCTGCACGAGACCGGCGGCGACGGGGAGTGGGTAGTTACGCTGCTCGACCAGGGAATAGAGGTAGAGCACGGCCACGCCAAGGCGGACGTTGCTGTGCGCGCCTCAGCATCGGACTTCGTCCTGCTGCTGTGGGGGCGCATCCCGGTGGACGGGCTCGACATATTCGGCGACCGCGGCGTCATCGACCGCTTTCTGGCCTGGACCGACCGCAGCTAAGGCCGCCGCGTGGCACTTGCGTTTGGAAGGCTTCAGAAGTTCTCGTAGTAGCGCGATGGAGTGGGGCCGCGCTGGCCCTGGTACTTGGAGCCGACCTTGCTCGAGCCGTACGGGTTCTCGGCTGCGGACGTGAGCTGGAAGAAGCTGATCTGACCGATCTTCATGTCCGCGTAGATGGTGATCGGCAGGTTGGCGACGTTTGACAGCTCGAGGGTGAGGTGGCCCTCGAACCCCGGATCGACGTACCCGGCCGTCGAGTGGATGAGCAGGCCGAGCCGTCCGAGCGAGCTCTTGCCCTCGAGGCGCGCGACGAGGTCGTTGGGCAAGCGCACGTACTCGCACGTCGAACCCAGAACGAACTCCCCGGGATGAAGGATGAAGGGCTCCGAGTCGGTGACCTCGACGAGCTCGGTGAGATCCTCCATAGGCTTCTTGACGTCGATGAAGGGATGGCGCGCGTTGTGGAAGGTGCGAAAGAAACGATCGACGTGAAGGTCCACCGAAGACGGCTGTACGTCGGCCACGTCGACCGGCTCGATGCCGATGCGGGCCGTCGCGAGGGCCGCGCGAATGTCTCGGTCCGAGAGAATCATCTTTGCTGCTCCTGCCCGGCCCGCGCCGGAAGTAGGTGGCCGCTTGTTAACGTGCAGGAGTCTACCCATGTGCAACCCATTGCCGGCCGTTCTTGGCCCCCGGCATGCTGTGCGCTCTCACGCTCCCCTATAATCCGGCCGGCACGCGGGTGTAGCTCAATGGCAGAGCTCTAGCTTCCCAAGCTAGTGACGGGGGTTCGATTCCCCTCACCCGCTCCCCTTATAGAGTGGTATTTCCGCAGTTCAGCGGCCCGGATTGCGGTACCAAGTCATTCAGCAGCTTTTCGCGTTGTTAGGGGCATGTTTGAGCTTCTCGCGGACTATCCGCGGACTCTTGAGACAGTCTCACGCCCGCCGCGAGCCTTGAGCGTGTACGAGTCACCCTCACCTTCGCCATCCCCGAGTTCGACCGGCCCCTAGCACATTTGAGAGCCCTTGAGCGGGCCATGCGGGCAGGGCTCGAGCGGCCCGAGGTGACCGCCTGCCACCGCGCGGCAGGGGTGTGTGGGTCGTGGAGGTGGCCGGCTACGTGAAGTCGAGCAAGGCAGAGGTGCGCGGAATGACGCCGCGAATCTCTAGCAGCCGCCGCGAGGCCTTGGCCCACGCAATCGGACCGAGGTGACGCCGGATGAGGTTGAGCCGGATGGCGTGCTCGCACCGCGTCACTGATCTAGAGACTAGTGCCCCAGTGGCACTAGTTGCGGCTGAGCTTGGAGTCAACCGCCGCACGGCCTTTCGCCGGCTCGCGCTCGCCGACCAGCTCGCCGGTCACCCCGACCGCGCCGTGAAGGTGGACGTCGGAGAGATGTAGGCCACTCCCCCTATGAACCGGAAGGCTCCCTTCGTCGCTTCCGCTGTAACAGCGACTACAGCGGCTCTTCCGCGTCGCCCAGCGCGCGCCGCAGTCGACGCAGAGGCTTGCCTCGGCGGCTTTACGTATGCGCTTGTAGGCCTGCCGCAAAGGCACTAGCTCGTCCTGAAGGCGGTCGTCCTTGAGCAGGAAGCGCAGAGCCTCGTGCACGGCTCCGAGCTGCTCGTCGGTGAAGTCAACTCGGTGTCTCACACGGGACCGAACAGTCGCAGAGCCCGGGGTCAGGGTGTCGAACTGCCTCTCCTCGATAGGCGTCGGCGCCGAGCTGGCGGCTGATGGGACGGGGGGGGTCAGCCGGCAGCAGGCGCGGCTGGCGGTGATGGGCCGGCTTTTCGCGCCAGCCAAGTGTCGAGCGGGCGTCGCGCATAGAGACAGCACCGCGGCCCTTCAGTGTCAGACGGCGTTCGACAAGAGCAGCGGCAAGGAACGACCACTGGTCAGGCTGCGTAGGGCCCGGCCGTCTGCCCTGTCTCGACCTTATTCTCGCGTTCCAGCTCCGCGTTTAACTCGGCACCGATGAGTAGGGCGAGTCCGGTCAGATAGAGCCACAGGATCATGATGGCCACCCCGGCGAGAGCTCCGTAGGTCTCGGTGTAGGACCCCGAAGCGGAGACGTAGAAGGAGAGTCCGACTGAGGCGGCCAGCCAGATGAGCACCCCGAGGACCCCGCCCGGACTGACCCACGTCCACTTCGGATTGTCTCGCTTGGGCCCCCAGAAATAGAGCGCGGAGAACAAGACCGTGATCGCGAGGATCGTCGCCACCCATCGCACGATCGTCCACACCCAGACGAAGGCCCCACCCGCGATCGAGATGTGCTGCTCGATGAAGGTCCCGATCGGTTCCCCGAACACGAGCAATCCCGCGGCGATGCCTCCCAAGATAAGGGTGATCACCATCAGCCACAGCGCGTTGAGGCGCTTCGGGATCAACTTCCGATCCTCGGGGACGTCGTAAGCGACGTTGAGTGCGGTCGTAAGGGCGGCCATGCCCGACGAAGCGCTCCATACCGCGATCGCAAGACCAATGATGAGCGCGATCAGTCCTCCACCCGTCTGCTTGGACGCGGCAGTCACCGCAGATGTCAGGACGTCGGCGGCGCCATGGGGAAGGGTCTTCTCGATCCCGGAAACGAGAGAGTCGACCGTCTTGGCCGGGATCTTCGCCAGCGTGACCACGCCGATGAGGGCGATCATGGCCGGGAACAGGGCGAGGAACCAGTAATAGGCAAGGGCTCCGGCCGTGAAGGTGATCCTGTCCGCCTTCACCTCCTTGACCGTGCGCTTCATGCTGGCAACCCAGCTGCGCCTGTCGAGCTCGGCGGGCGATCCCTCTTGAGGAGGAGGGACCTCGTCGATCGTCTCTATAGGTCGTTCATCGCCTGCTCGTGCCATGTAGCCGGGCTACCCCCTTGCGAGGCGGGCAAACGCTCAGGCCGCGCCTCTTTCGAGCAGCAGCTGAACCACATGGTGTCGTTTCATCGCGCGCTAGAAGCCGGTGACTCCGAGGAAGCTGCTCGGCGGCTACCCAAAGTCGGCCATCGTGCCCGGGAAGCAGCGTCGACTCCTCATTCGCCCTCTGCTCAAGTGTGGCCGGTCAATGAAAGGCCGTCAGCCGATGTCGTCGGCCCGGCTCTGCGCCGAGTCGCGTATCGCCTCCGCCTGGGAAGCCCCCTCCTCCTTGAGCCGCTCCGTCGCCGCCTGCGTGGCATCCCTGAGCAACCTGCTTGCCGGTGTCCACCCGCGGCTTGCTTGACATCGTCAGCAATCGGGCCCAGCTTCTCGTCCTCGACCAGGGTGGAGGGTAGGAGCAGTCCGGTAAGAAAGCCCCACCGCGGCCGCTCCGATGGCGAATCCGAGCGGATTGTCCTCAGCGATCGCCTTGGCTTGTCTGCCTCTGCCGCCGACCGTGGCGGTTGCGCCAGCTGCGGTCTCAGAGGTCGTGCCTAGGACCCGGTCTTAGGCAGGCAACATCTCAAAGGCCATCGAGAGGAGGAAGCTGTGCTGCGGGTTCCAGAGCTCATCGAAACCGCGACCGGGCGCTTCGAGCGGATGGTGCGTCGGGGGCCAAGGGCATCGTCACTTTCGATGAGCTCAGGCCGCTGACGATCGTGCCCACGCCGGGCCGGCAGAAAAGAGCCGCGGGCTACGGAATTGCCGGAACGATCTCACGTTTTCCGTGGTGACGAGCGTCTTGTCTTCGAGAGATTCAATCCGAAGGAGAAGACGATGAACGACGCCCAGCGCCACAGCCCCGAGTTGCGCCTAGAGCGAGCCGTTCGGAACGCAAGCAGGAGCTCCCGGCGCTCGAGCCGGTCACGGAGCCCGGCGATGACCACCTTCTATAGAACGTGGGTCAGCCCTTTCGGCGAGCTGCAGCTCGCCGGGGACAAGGAGGCGCTTCACCTGCTCTGCCTGCCCGGACGCCATCGCGATCCCGAAGGCTGGACACCAGCCGTGGCCCCTTTCGAAGAGACGGTCGAGCAGCTCGGCGCCTACTTTGCCGGCGCCCGCACCACCTTCGATCTCCCCCTGGCCCCGCATGGCAGCGCCTGGGACCGGGCGGTGTGGGCGCTGGTTGCCGGGATTCCCTACGGCGAGACGCGCAGCTACGCGGAGCTGGCGCGCGCCCTGTTGCAGCCCGATCGAGCCCGCGCCGTGGGAGGCGCCAACGCTCGCAATCCCCTGCCGATCATCGTTCCCTGCCACCGCGTGATCGGCAGCGACGGCTCCCTCACCGGCTACGGTGGAGGTCTCGCGCTCAAAGCCCGCCTCCTTGCCCTCGAAGCCCCCAACGAAAGCTAGAGGCCTAGAGAGCCGGATCCCATCCCCACTCATTGGTCGGCAGGCGACTCAAGCGATCGCCCGTCCGGCGGCAGGGTCGGAGCGGCGCGCCGGCGCCCCAGCCAACGCCGTCCACAAGTGGGCTGCGGCATGGGCTCGGAACGGCCGCCAGGCCTCGGCAAGCTCTCCCGGATCGGCCGGGGTCAACTCGCCGATTGCCCGCTTGAGCCCGAGGTCGGTGGCGGGAAACGCGTCTGGCTCACCGAGACGCAGGGCAAGATATTGCGCCGTCCACGACCCCAACCCGCGAATGGCGGCAATGGACTCGGCGAGGGCCTCCAGCGGGATGCTGCGGTCGAGGCGAACCTCGTCGGCGGCAACCGCCCGCGCGAAGCGAGAGATAGCCACGGCGCGGGCGCCGGGAAAGCCCAGCCCGGAAAGATCCTGGTCCGCCACCGTCTCGGGTGAGGGAAACAGATGCGTCAGCCCGAAGGCGGCCAACCCGGGCACCGCCGTGCCGCAGCGCGCAACCAGCCGTCCGGTGATGGTGCTGGCGCCGCGCACGCTCACCTGCTGTCCGATGATGGCGCGCACACCTGTTTCAAACGGGTCCCAGGCGCCGGACGGACGCACCCCGGGCCGGGCCCGCACAATGGCACCTAGCACCCGATCGGAGCAGAGATGACAAACGGCCGCCTCGGTGTCGGCATCGAGATTGAAGATGCGGCGCGCCCGCTGCACGAGGTGCACCAAGCTTCCCCAGTGCCCAAGATGCAAACGCAGGACAAGATGGTCCTCATCACCGGGAAAGAGCTCGAGGACGCCGGGGTGCCCCTCGGCGACTATCGTTCGCCGGTAGCAATCGGGCGTGGCCAGCTCGACGCCGGGGATGGCTCGCAGCGCGAAGTAGGCGGCTGCATCATCCCAGGCGAGCGGCCCCTTAAAGGGCAGTCGCAGAGTGAGGCCCCCGTCTGCAACAAGGCGATCCGAGGTTCGGCGGCGGGCGCGCAGCTCCGCGGGGCTCGCTCGAAACACCTCTTGCAAGGAGCGGCTGCACTGGCGAACACTCCCGTAGCCGGCCGCGAAGGCGATCTCGGTCAACGTCAGATCGGTGTCATCGAGAAGTCTGCGGGCGAAATGCGCCCGCCGGCAGCGAGCGAGCTGATCCGGCGTCACACCGAGATGCTCGTTGAAGATCCGGCGCAAATGGCGCGGCGAGACGCCGAGCCGTGTTCCCAGCGCGCTCTCGTTGCCGTCGCCATCGAGGATGCCGTCGAGAATGAGCTGCACGGCTCGGCACACGAGCTCGGGGCCGATCCCCGAAGTCGCCACCTCGTCCCGGTAGGGACGGCAGCGCATGCAGGCTCGATATCCGGCCGCTTCGGCCGCGGCCGCCAGCACGTAACGGCGCACGTTGCGCGGATGGGGCCGCGCCCCGCAGCCGGGCCGGCAATAGATGCCGGTGGTGGCAACGGCGGAGAACCTTTCCATGGCCTTCAGCTTGGCATGCCGGCTCGCCGCGGGCACGACAGATCCGGACAGAAATGATGCCGGGGCGCAAGGGAGATACAGCAAGGACTGGTGAGTTCACCGGTGCGGCCATGGACACTCGGTCCTGAGGACCGTCCTCGGCCATCACTGTCGAGTGTCCAAGCGAGTCATCCTCAAGCCACCCATGTGCACCACGTGCACCGCGGCAAACGGGCTGCTCGGCGCCGCACGACATGCACCACGTGCACCGCGGCAAACGGGCTGCTCGGCGCGCCGCATGTGCACCACGTGCACCACGTGCACCACGTGCAGCTGAACCTCGGGGGAAAAGGGACCGGAACAAAGGACAAGGTTCGATCACTGATGGACTTCGTCCAAGAAAGGACTTAGCCTACGTCCAATGAATGAGGTGACGGCGCCGCTGCGAGGCGAGGGTGCAGAGCTGGAGGAGAGGGTGGCAGCCGTGCGGGCATTCAACCGCTTTTGGACCGGCGTCATCCGGGTTCTCAACGCCGGCCTTCTCGACACGCCCTACAGCTTGACCGAGGCGCGGGTCGTCTACGAGTTGGCGCAGGCCGACACCGTTGATCTACTCGACCTCCGGCGGCGCCTCGGCCTCGACCCCTCGTACCTGAGCCGCATCCTCGGACGCTTCAAGGCCGACGGCATGCTCGAAGCCCGCACCTCGTCGTCTGACGCACGCCGGCAGGTACTACAACTGACGAAACGGGGACGAGGTGCCTTCGACATGCTCGACGAACGCTCGGCCCACGAGAACCGGACGCTGCTGTCCCGGCTAACCGATGAGGAGCAGCAACGCTTGCTCGAGGCGATGACCACCATCCGGGGGATCATCGAGCGGGCACCCGAACCAGCCGCCTATGCGATCCGCCCGCTGGAGGCCGGAGATCTCGGGTGGGTGGTGCAGCGGCACGGCTTCCTCTACGCGCAGGAGCAGGGATGGGACTACACCTTCGAAGCGCTGGTTGCCAGGATCGTTGCCGACTACGCCGACCGCCACCAACCGGGACGCGACAACGCGTGGATCGCCGAGTTCGACGGCGAGCCGGCCGGGTGCGTCTTCTGCGTTCGCAAGGACGATGCGGAGGCGCGGCTCCGGCTGCTTCTCGTGGACCCACGTGCCCGCGGCCTCGGCATCGGGCGGCGACTCGTCAACGAGTGTGTTCGCTTCGCTCGCGACGCCGGATACCAGCGTCTCACCCTGTGGACCAACGACGTCCTCGTCTCCGCCCGCCGCATCTACGAGGCCACCGGTTTTCGGCTCCTGGAGCAGGACCCCCACAGCAGCTTCGGCCATGACCTGGTCGGGCAAAATTGGGCACTGGATCTAGTCCCTGAGCACGAGACTCGGCCTCGTCTCTGAGCCGACCAGCAAATGTGGTTGGCGGCTGGTCGCGCCGCCGCAGGCGCCGCGAAGTCAGCGGCCGTCCGTCGCACGCCACACAAGCTTCTGCGGCTCGGAGTCGCCGTGACCAGATGTCTTCGTGAGCAGGCACCGGCCGATGTCGAGCTCGAAGAGATCATGATCGACGGCAGGTGCCGGAACACCGAACTGTGCACGCTCCGCCACGAACTGATCGCTGAGAGCTTTGCGGACTGCCGCGTGTTTCACGTGCTCGGCGCGTCCGGCGAGAAAGAAGGCGTCCTCGTCGTCATCACGCGGGTAGGAATGCAGGGCGTAACGCCCATCGCGATGCAGATCCCGCTGCTTGGGCGACGGGATGATGAAGGCGAAAACGCTTCCCTGATAGAACAGCGGGCACATGGGATGCACCCGCGGGCTTCCGTCGACCCCGACCGTGGCGAGGTAGGCGAGGCCGACTCCGTGCTGATACAGGAGCGCTCGGCCCGCGGTGGCGATCTCCGGCACTGCCTGCTGCAACTCGCCCCAGGTCGCCATGATCTAGACGCTTCCACGCTGAATTTTGCATGTCAAGCCATGCCACGTCGCCCATTGCGGCTACGTCCTTCATAGCCGCGGGATGGGAGTGTCGGCTAAGGGTCCAGGCGGCCGTCGACGATGCTGAACACCACTCCTTGCGGGTCGCGCACTATTGCAAAGCGGCCGGAAGGCACCTCGATCGGGCCCATGACCGTCGAGCCGCCCAGCTCGTCCACTTGCGCCAGAGCCTCGCCGGTGTCGATCACCGCGAAGTAGAGGTTCCAGGCCGGATGGCCGCCCGGAGGCAAGGGCATCATTCCGCCGTTTGGAGCTCCGCCGTTGATGATCGAGAAGTATCGGCCTTCCGAGCCAGAGGCCTCGGATACGTCCCAGCCGAAAAGCTGGGCATAGAAGGCCGAGGACGCCTTAACGTCGGGCGTAATCAGGTCGTTCCAGCACAGAGCCCCGATCTCATTTACGAGGTTCGCACCGATGTTCTCTTTGGGCTGCCACGCGGAGAGAACCGCACCCTGCGGGTCCTGAAAGACCGTCATTCGGCCCGAGTCAAAGACATCGAACGGCTCTGCGAGGACGCCCGCGCCGAGATCGCGCGCTTTGACCGCAGTCGCATCGGCATCCTCGACGCTCACATAGCAGTTCCAGTGCGGAGGCATCGACTGGTCGGGCAGCGGTGCGATCGCAGCCACATTGCGTCCACTTATGTGGGCCATCGAATAGCTGCGGCCGTCTCCGGTGGGCAAGTCCTCGAAGTCCCAGCCGCACAGTGCCCCGTAGAAGTCGCGCGCGCCCTCTTGATCCTTGGTAACGAGGTCCACCCAACAGAAGGTCCCCGGTGTGTAGCTCGTACGCTCGCCCATCGCCCGGGCACGCTATCACTAGCGAGCCTGGTCACCGTGCCGGCGAAGCCACTCAGTAGCCGGTCCCCCTCGCGAGTGGAGCAAAGCGCGTGTACTGGTTGAGGAAAGCGAGGCGCACCATCCCGGTCGGACCGTTCCTGTGCTTGGCGACTATCAGCTCGGCCTCCCCGCGCGCCTCGCTGTCGGGGTTGTAGACCTCGTCCCGGTAGATGAACATCACGAGATCCGAGTCCTGCTCGATGCTCCCCGACTCACGCAGGTCGCCGAGCAGGGGGCGCTTGTCCGAGCGCATCTCGACGCCGCGGTTGAGCTGCGAAGCGCACAGCACGGGGACCTCGAGCTCGCGCGCCAGGATCTTGAGCGAGCGCGACAGCTCCGAGACCTCCTGCTGGCGATTCTCGGACCGGCGGGGCGAGCTCATCAGTTGGAGATAGTCGATGATTATGAGACCGAGGCCGTGGCGCGCCTTGATGCGGCGGCACTTCGCCCTGATTTCCATCAGCGTCACGTTGGCCGAGTCGTCGATGAAGATGGGGGCCTCCGCCAGGCGCCCCAGCGCCGCCGACAGCCGCGTCCAGTCCTGCTCCTGCAACGAGCCGGTGCGGATACGCTGGAAATCGACCTTGCCCTCGGACGCGAGAAACCGCTGCACCACCTCGTGCCGGCTCATCTCGAGCGAGAAGATGACCACGGGCTGCTGCCTGCGCACCGCCGCGTGGAGAGCGAAATCACCCAGCAAGCTGCTCTTGCCCATGGAGGGCCGGGCCGCCACGATGATCAGGTTGGAGGGCTGGAAGCCTGCCGTCTTGTCGTCGAGGTCGGGAAACCCCGAGGACAGCCCGGTGACGTTTTCGCCCCTCTCGTACAGCTTTTCGATCTCTTCCATGTTCTGCGCCAGTAGAGGCCGGATCGGCTGCAAGTCATCGGTAAGCCGCCGCTCGCCCACCTCGTATACGAGGCTCTCGGCCTCGTCTACGGCCTCGGCGACGTCGGGCGGCATCGAAAAGCCGATCTCCTGCACGCGGTTTCCGGCATCGATCAAGCGCCGCAAGAGCGAGTGCTCGTCGACGATCTTGGCGTAGCGGCGCGCCGAGGAAGCCGTTGGATATGCCTCCAGCAAGCCCAGAATGCAGGAGCGGCCGCCGCTCTGTTCCAGGGTGCCCCGCCGGGCAAGCTCTTCGGCGACGGTGACGGCGTCGGGAGCCTCTCCGCGGGCCCACAGGATCATGATCGACTCGAAGATCTCTCCGTGCGCGGGCTTGTAGAAATCTTCGCCCTTTACGCCCACCTCGACAACGTTGGCGATGGCCTCTTTGGACTCGAGCATGGCGCCTAGCACCGATTGCTCGGCGTCGAGGTTGTGAGGCGGTATGCGATTGGGGCGCACCGCCTCGAGGTTGGCTCGTTGAACCACGCGCACTCTCCCTAGACCGTCGTCTCGAACACATGTTCGCTTAGGGGTGGGACTAAAACCCGTCAATTCGTCCGCCGAATCGACCCCACCAACGCTTGCAGGCGAACCCTGTTGACGACAAGTCCTCTGCGTTATCCGGGGATAACGCGAAAAGGGCAGGTAGCGACGCATACGGCCGCCCACAACTTGTGCACGAGGCTGTGGAGGCAGGTTTACGTCTGTTCGTAATCCTCTTCGTGAGGAATGACCTCGACCGTCACGAGAGCGGATACCTCTGCGTGCAGCTTGGCCTCGACCTGGTAGGAGCCGATAGCGCGGATCGGATCCTCGAGCAGCACGTCGTGCCTGTCGAGCTGCACCTCGAGCTGGTCCACGATCCCGCGCGCGACGTCAGAGCGCGTGACCGAGCCGAACAGGCGTCCGCCCTCGCCGGCGCGCGCCGAGATGTACACGGGGGTAGCCGCAAGCTGCGCGACCTTGGCCGCGGCCTCTTCCTTGGCCTTGCGATCGCGGCCCTCACGCGCCTTTCGCATGAGCTCAGCTTGCTTGAGCGCGCCGCGCGACGCCACCATGCCAAGCCCTTTGGGGACGAGGTAGTTGCGCGCGTAGCCGTCGGACACGGTGACGACGTCGCCCTTGTGCCCGAGGGGCTCGATGTCGTTCGACAAGATGACCTTCATCCGCGGCCCCCTACCTCGTCGTGTACGGGATGAGGGCCATCTCCCGCGCGTTCTTCACGGCGGTGGCGACACGCCGCTGATGCTGGGTGCAGTTCCCGGTGACGCGCCGGGCCCGGATCTTGCCGCGGTCGCTGACGAACTTGCGCAGCAGGGCGATGTCCTTGTAGTCGATGTAGGCAGTCTGGTCCGCGCAGAACTGACAAAACTTCTTCTTGCCCCTGCGGATCGGCTTGGCAGCAGTCTTTGTGCGCCGGTTGTCCCTGCCCATCTAGAACCCTCCTTCTTCTGCCGGCGCCTGTCCGCCGACGGGGGCCGGGGCGGGGGCGGGCGCACCCCAGTCGCCACCGCCGGAACCACCGGAGCTACCGCCCGAGCCGCCGGAGCGCTGCGATTTCGTGACGGTGGCGGTCGCCCACCGAAGCGACGGACCGACCTCGTCCACCTGAACCTCGAAGGCCGAGCGCTTGTTGCCCTCGGAGTCTTCCCAGGTGCGCTGTTGCAAGCGCCCTACCACCATCACCCGAGCACCCTTTTGCAGCGATTCGGCGACGTTCTCGGCCATGTCGCGCCAGCAGTTGCAGCGAAAGAAGCCGTCGAGACGATCGTCCCACGTGCCGTCCTGATTGCGGATGCGCCGGTTGACCGCCACCGTGAAGTTGGCAACCGCTGCCCCCGACGGCGTGAAGCGCAGCTCGGGGTCATCCGTGATGTTGCCGACGAGAGTGACTGTGTTGTCTGAGGCCATGACTACTCCTTGCCTGCTCGAGCTTTCGGCGCGTCCTTGCCCTCGGGCTGAAGGATCTTGCCGCGGATGAACTCGTCGGAGATGAGAAGAAGGCGATTGAGGGGCTCGACCACGTCCTCGCCGGCCTGGAAGGTCGTCACGAAGTAGTAACCCTCTTTGATGTGGTTGATCTCGTACGCAAAACGGCGCACTCCCCAGCGGTCGACCTTGGTGACACGCCCGCCTGAGTCGGTGATGATCCCGTTGAATCTGTCGACGGCCTTCTGAATGTCGCCTTCTTCAAGGCGTGCATCTACGATGGCCATCGCTTCGTAGTCGCGCATGTGGCCTCCTGTGGACTCGAACCGGATCGCGTCCGGCTCCGAGGCCCGCCCGCGGTGTGACACCGGGTCGGGCAGGGGTGCGCGGCAACTGCTGCCGCTCTGACGAGAACGATGCTAGCACCTCCTTTCTGCCCTCCGCCCTGCCGACGAGTCAGGAGCGGATCGGACGTAGCCTAGTGGCCGCCTGCGACATGAACTGTGGCGCAGACCGCTCGACGAACGCGCTGCGAGCGCGCAGAAAGAGGACGAAGAGCACCAGCAGCAGCGCCTCGCGGGCAAAGACGCCGGTGATCAGAAGATCCCGCCACCCGGTTGCCTCCGTCAGCGACGCTCCCGTGAAACCGACTTGGTAGAACCATTCGAAGATGCCAGAGTAGAGGGCGAGGTCGGCCAGCGCATAAAGGGCCCACCACAGAAGGTTGACTCTGAGCAGCACGAACAGCGGCAGCAACCACAGCGCGTACTGCGGCGAATGAACCTTGCTGAAGGCAAGGAAGACGGCCAGCATCGCCGCGCTCACTTGCACGAAGGGGTAGCGGCCGGTCCGTCGCGCCACGATCAGCCCGTAGCCGAGCGCCGCCGCGAAGCCTGTCGCGGTGAGCGCACCCGTCAGGGGATTCAGGGCGCCCGCCGATATGCCTGGGTGCCCGGTGAAGTTGTTGAGCCAGTACCACACGCTGTTGAAGTCGGCGCTGCGCAGCTCATGGTAGCGGTAGGTGGCGAACCAGCCCGAGAAGTCCACCAGGGCGAAGGGCGCGTTGACGGCGACGAACGTGCCGATCCCGGCGCCCAGCGCTCCCGCCGCCGCCCGCTTGTTACCTGCCACCCAGAGCTCGAGCGCCAGCGGCGCGAGCCACAACCCCGGATACAGCTTGAGGCCGGCGCCCAGCCCAAGCAGCGCGGCGGCGACCAGGGGCCGCCCTCGCCACCACGCATAGAAGCCCGCCACTCCCATAGCCACGGCGAGGAGGTCCCAGTTGTGAAAGGCGTACAACACCAGAGCCGGGGCCGCCGCGAACAGCAGTGCCCGAGTCCCGGCCATACGCGCCAGCAACCACGCAGCAAGCAGCGCAAACGGTGCGAGAAAGATGGCGGACACGACCAGGTACGAGTTGTAGCTCGAGGCGAGCCATGCCGTCGCCCACATGAACAGCCCCGTCAGGACCGGGTACTCGATTGCTCCGCCGCGCAGATCGTTGCCCGTGAGGTGACCGGTGACGTAGGGGAAGACGTGCTGATCCATCCCGCGTGCTACGTAAAGAGGCTGGATGTCGTTGTAGCACAGGTGCGAGTAGGCCCTGCCGTCGACCAGCGGCGCGAGGCACTGCCCTTTGAGTGCGAAGCCGGCGACGAGAAAGAGCGCGCAGACTCCGAGAACGGGGCCTGCCCTGCTGCGGCGCGCGGGCGAGCCGGAGTCTACGGGCTCCTCCCGCCGCGCCTCAGTGCCTTCTTGGTTCCCCCAATGTGGTGGCCCGCGCCGGTCTTGCCGTTGGTCGGGGTGGCCGAGGGCAGCGGAGAAGCGCTCGGCGAGGGCTCGGTGCTCGGGCTCGGGGCCGGGCTGGGCGAGACGCTCGGGCTCGGCGAGGGCTCGGTGCTCGGGCTCGGGGCCGGGCTGGGCGAGACACTCGGGCTCGGCGAGCCGGGCGGGCTGGGCGAGGGCGTGTTCGGGGGGCTGGGAGGGCTCGAGGGGCTCGGGGGCGGCGCCGGCGTCGGCGGTACGGGGTTGATGACCTGGGACGGCTCAGATGCCGGCAGCGGGAAAGACTCAACGGGCAGCCCGGACACCGCTTGAGTCATGTACTTGGCCCATATCTGCGCGGGGAACGTCCCGCCAACCACGTCGATGCCGTGCACGGGACGACAGATTGTCGGCTCGGCGCACGCCTGCATGAGCGGCTGGACCTCGGCCCCCTTGACGTTGGCGACCGGGTAACCCATCCACACGACCGTGGTCAGTTGCGGAATGTAGCCTGCGAACCACGCGTCGCGGTTGTCTTGCGTCGTCCCCGTCTTACCGGCCACCGGCCTGCCGATGGCGGCCGCCGTGGCGGTCCCTCCCTCAACCACGTGGGTGAGAACCTGGCTGAGCACTGCCGTCGAGTTCTGGTCGGCCACCCGGCTTGTCGTCAGCTTGGCCTTGTCGTCGCACTTGAGACCGGGCTGGGACCTGTACTGCTTTACGCAGTGCCCGCTCGAGTCGTCCACATAGCGGATCGGGGTGACGTCGGGCAGGGTGCCCCCGGCGTCGAAGGCCGCGAAGGCACGCGTCTGCTCGAGCGGGGTGACATCGAGTGTGCCGAGGGCAAGCGAGCAGGTCGGCACGATCTTGCGCTTTCCGCCCCTGTCGAACCCGAACTTGTCGAGCGTGGCGGCCACGGGCTGAGGGCCGATCAGCGCGATCAGCTGCGCGAAGACCGTGTTCACCGAGTTGGTCGTCGCCTCGTCGAGAGTTATGTCGCCGAACTGCTCGCTTGCATAATTCTCCGGCTGCCACGGAGTCCCGTCCGAGTTGTTGCACTGCGGGTTGTCTATGGTGACCGGGCTCGGCCCGGGGAAACGCGACTGGGGCGAGATGCCCTGCCCGATGGCCGTCAAGAGCGTGAACGGCTTGAAGGAGGACCCGGCCTGCCGGCCCGGGTAGTCGGTCGCGTAGTCAAAACCGCGTGCCGCCGAAAGATCGTTGAACTTACGCCCCCCGACGAATGCCCGTACCGATCCATCGGGCGTCATCGACACCAGCGCCGCCTGGGGATCGCCCGGCTCGGTAAGGGTGGACGAGATCGCCTGTTCGGCGCTGGCCTGAAGGTCGAGGTCGAGGGTCGTATAGATCTTGAGCCCACAGGTGTAGAGACAGTTGCCGTACTCGGGATAGAGGTAGTTCTTGCGCAGCCACTCCATGAAGTAGGCGGCGCGTTCGCTGTCGTTGAACTTGCTCGCGCCCTTGGCCAGCTTGACCTTGCCGTGCGACGCTTTGTCGGCCCGCTTCTGGGAGATGTAGCCCTGCTGGACCATGAGGTCCAGGACGTGGTTGCGACGTTCTTCGGCCCTCGCGGGATTCTCCTTAGCCTGGTACGCCTCGGGGGCCGGGACAATGCCGGCGAGGTAGGCGGACTGCCCGAGGGACAAGTCGCGTGCGTGCTTGTCGAAGTAAGCGCGCGCTGCTGCCTCGATCCCGTATGTGCCGCGCCCGAGATAGATCGTGTTGAGGTAGAAGCCGAGGATCTTGCTCTTGGAGTAGCGGCGCTCGAGCTTGATGGCCAGAACCGCCTCCTTGATCTTGCGGGTGATCGTACGCGACGGATCCTGCAGCACGGCGTTCTTGACGTACTGCTGCGCGATCGTCGAGCCGCCCTGCTGGATGCCTCCCCCGGTCAAGTCGGCCCACGCGGCCCGCACTATCCCACGCGGATCGACGCCGCCGTGCTGATAGAAATTGCGGTCCTCGGACGATACGACGGCCTCGCTTACGTACTTGGGCAGCTTCTTGGTGTCGACCAGAAAGCGCGTGACCTCGCCCGAGTAGGTGCCGATCAAATGACCGTGCCGGTCGAAGACCTGGGCCGAGGAGTCCAGCCTGATGTCCTTGGGCAGAGGAATCGAAGCAAACGCATAGGTGAGCACCAGGGTCCCGAGGCCGATGAGCAACGTGGCGAGCGGCAGCAGCCACCCGTAGCGCAAGAGAAAGCGCTGGCCCGGCGTCCGGGGGTCGAGAGCTCTCCTGCTGGCCCGCCTGCTCATGGATTGCAGTCTAAGTTCGGCAGCCCGCTAGCCCGTGGCCCGGTCCGTTCCAGGGAACACCCGTCACGCGGCCACCGTCCAAGGGGCATGAGGATGGCACGGTCTGCGCTCGTCACTGTCGCGCTTACTGCTCTGCTGGCCGCTTGCGGCACATCCTCCTCCGATCCCAGCTGCCACTCCCTGCCCCGGCAGGCCCAAGAGGCGGCTCACCATTTCGTGCCGCTGGCGCTTCGTCGCCTGCCCGCCGTACATCGCTATCTGCTCCACGACCTCGACCCGGTGATGCACGAGCGGGATCGGGTGGCTCTACGCGCCGATATCGCTCGCCTGCAGGATCGGTTGCTCCGCCTGAAACGGCTACTCCGACCATCCATCCCCGTGCAACGTTTCGTCGCCGGGTACAAGGCCTACCAGCGCGCAGCAGTGGGCGTCTTCTCTCGCACCCTGAGCGGCAAGCGTGCTCTCATCCGGCGGGGAATAGAGACCCGCGCCGCGGCGACTCGCGCGTGGAGGCGATCGGTCGGACGCTACGGGGAAGCAGGGCAGCGGGTCGACCGCTACCTCTTTCCCGGTTGCGTCTGAGCCTCTACCGGCCGCTACAGCCGCTTGCGTCCGTTCTCGTGCGAGTAGCGGCGTCCCGCGAGATAGGCGCGCACGAGGTGGTTCCAGGAGCAGTCCACGCACACCTCGATGACGTAGCAGGTGAAGTTGTCGTGCCGCTGAGCGAGCTCGACGAGCCACTCCTCTGGGTACACAACCCTGCCGTTGTCCCTCTTCAGCTCTTCGCCGTAGACGTAGCGCACGAGCCTCAAGCTGGCGTGCGAGCACACCGGGCAGACCCGGTCGATGCCCTCGCCGATATTCTTGGCGGCTCGCATCAGCTCGGGATGGGCGTCGCACACGTCGTGCGTGTCGAGCGAGCCCCGGCGCAGCGACGCCAGCACCGAGCGGCGCGCCAGACTGAAGTCCACCATGGGGCCGGCGGGCCGGGGTGGAGGCGAGGACGGGTCGAACGATCTGCCCGAATAGGTCACGGCGCCGATGGTAAACCCGGCGCGCTCCTAGACCCGGCGACTGGAAGGTCGGTGCATCTACCCACCCACAAGGTGGGCAGTCGCACGCACCTGTGGCGGCGCGCGTGCAACAGTTGCGGTATCGTGTTGATATATCGGCTCGATATATCCTACCGATAGCTCGGAACGATACATCGGCGCCGGGCGAGGGGGCGTCCTGTGGCCATCGGTCACCAGCCCGCTCGCCAGACGAAACGACCGCCCAACGAACCTGGAGAGACGGCCACATGAAACAAGCCGGCATGCTGGAGCTGCCCGTGCTCGGGCTCCTCAAGGAGCGCGAGATGCACGGCTACGAGCTGCGCAAGCAGCTCAGCACCATGCTCGGGCCCTTCTGGCAAGTGTCGTGGGGCTCTCTTTACCCCGCGCTGCGCCGCCTGGCGCGCGACGGAGTCGTCGAGAAGGTCGCCGACGCGCCGGCAGGCAAGTCCGGCAAGACCCTCGTGTCGGCCAGGCGCCGCACCGTCTACCGGGTCACGGGGGCGGGCGAGGCGCTCTTCACGCAGCTTCTCGAGGAGATGCCCGGGACCGTAGACGCCGAGCACTTCACCTTGAAGCTAGCTTTCTTTCGATACCTGCAGCCCGAGGCCAGGCTCATGCTCCTCGAGCGCAGACGCGCCTACTTGCAGGACAAGCTCGCAATCTTCAAGGAAAACCTCCGCAACTACCGAGAGCGGATCGACGGCTACGCGCTGTCGTTGCAGGACCATGAGGTCCGCACCACCGAGAGCGACATCGCCTGGATCAACGAGCTCATCACCAAGGAGCTGAATCCGAAATCCGCCCGCGGGCGGAGCAGCGGGGAGCCGGGCCCGGCCCGTCCCAAGACCACCAACGCGTAGCAGCGATCTCAAGGGAGGAAAAGAATGTCGAAAGTGCGAGTGGGAGTCATCGGCGTCGGGAACTGCGCTTCATCCCTCATCCAGGGCATCGAGTACTACGCCAAGGCGCAGTCCGAGGAGAAGGTGCCCGGCTTGATGCACGTCGAGCTCGGCGGGTACCACGTGTCGGATGTCGAGCTCTCGTGCGCCTTCGACGTCGACGCCGCCAAGGTGGGCCTCGAGATTGCCGACGCCATCTGGGTCGAACCCAACAACACAGTCAAATTCTCCGACGTGCCCCCCACAGGGGTGCAGGTCATGCGAGGGCACACCTACGACGGGCTCGGCCTCTACTACCGCGAGCAGATCGTCGAGTCTCAGCTGCCTCCGGTCGACGTGGCAAGGGTCCTTCGCGACACCGACACCGACGTCCTCGTCAACTACCTGCCGGTCGGATCCGAGCAGGCGGCCCGGTTCTACGCAGAGCAGGCACTCGAGGCGGGCATCGGCTTCGTCAACTGCATGCCGGTGTTCATCGCAAGCAACGGGGAATGGACACAGCGCTTCGTCAATAGGGGCGTGCCCATCATCGGCGACGACATCAAGAGCCAGGTCGGCGCGACGATCTCGCACCGAGTGCTGTCGAAGCTGTTCGAAGACCGGGGTGTGACGATCGATCACACCTACCAGCTCAACTTCGGCGGCAACATGGACTTCAAGAACATGCTCGAACGCGAACGCCTGCAGTCCAAGAAGATCTCCAAGACCCAGTCGGTCACCTCGCAGATCCACAACGGCATCGACTCCGAAGACATCCACATCGGCCCCTCGGACCACGTTCCATGGCTCAAGGATCGTAAGTGGGCTTACATCCGGATCGAGGGCCGCGAGTTCGGCGACATTCCGATCAACATGGAGCTCAAGCTCGAGGTGTGGGATTCGCCCAACTCGGCGGGGGTCGTGATCGACGCGGTGCGCTGCGCCAAGCTGGCGCTCGATCGTGGCGTCGGGGGTCCCCTGCTCGCTCCGAGCGCCTACTTCATGAAGTCCCCGCCGGTGCAGTACTCGGACGAGGAGGCGCATGACCTCGTAGCCGCGTTCATCGCCGGCCGGGTCACCCCGGACCGGCTCGAGGCGACGGCCGGCGGCAACGGCTACCTGGCGGGCGACCCGGCGCTGCACCGCAACGCCTGACCGGCCGCGCGTCCCGCGCCAAGCGCCCTTCCGGCGGCTGCTCGTTGCTCAGTTCCTCTCGCAGGCCGCCGACGGCGCGGCCCAGGCCGCCTTTGCCGCGGCACTCGTGCTGGAGCCGCTGAGCCAGGGCACGCCGCAGCGAATCCTTGCGTTGTTCGTCCTGACGCTGCTCCCCTATTCGCTGATATCACCGTGGCTCGGAGTCTTCGTCGACCGTTGGGATCGGCGTTTGCTTCTCGTGTGGACGAGCATTGTGCGCTGCGCTGCACTGGTGACGCTCCCTCTGTGGGCTCCTTTATGGCCCGGCGCAGGCGGCTTGTTCGTCGCCGTCCTGCTCGTCTTGGGGCTGGGCCGCCTCTTTCTCACTACGAAGGGAGCGGTGCTGCCGACCCTCGTGGGCGAGCATGATCTGATCGCCGGCAACGCGGCCTCGGGCGGCGGGGGACTCGTGTCCGCTCTCGCCGGAGCCATCGTAGGGATCGGGCTGGCGGGAGTCCTCGAGCCGGCCATCGCGGTGGCGTGCGCCGGCGTCCTCTACGCGCCGGCCATCATTGCGGCGCGCGCCGTAACGCTGCCCCATCACCCAACCCGCCATGTGCGCCAGTCGCTGGCAGCAGCGCTCGCGCGCGTCGGGCGCGGACTGCGCGACGGGCTGACTCTCATTTGCAGAACGCGGCGAGCGCGGCTCGCGCTGACATCGATCTTCCTGCTGCGCACCGTCGGGGTATTCGTTGCCATCGCGGCCGTGCTCATCATCAAGCAGCGCTTTCCCGCAGCAGGCGATCGCGTGGGCCGGCTGTCGTCCGGCGCCCTGGCGCTGGGCGCCGCGGGGATCGGCGCGCTGCTCGGAGCCCTCGTCGCACCGCTGCTCGGCCGGCGTTTTGACGAGGTGCACCTGGTACTGATCGGCTACGCGATCTCGGGCGGGTCGCTAATCACTCTCGGCAGCGTGATCGGGATCTCGACGCTGCTAATCCTCATGCTCGCCGGCGGGATGGGAGGCTTTATCGCCAAGGTCGCCGTCGACGCGCTCGTGCAGCAGTCCCTTCCAGACGGCTACAGGGGCCGAGCTTTCGCTCTGTACGACATCATCTACAACTTCGCAAGCATCGCGGCGGGAGCCCTCGTCGTGGCCTTTGTCGCGACGCCCCCGAACCGCCTTCTAGTCGCGGCGGGGGTAGCCACCCTGCTCGTCGCCGCGAGCCTCTACGCGGCCATGCGCCGCACGCGGGTGATCGCGTGAGCCGTGGGCCCGGGGGCCCTCATCCGGGCTTCTTGGGCTTTGCCGGCACCTTGGTCCCGGCGGGCTCCAGGCCCCGGGCCCGTGCCCAGGCGTGAAGGCGCGCGTAGACTTCGCGCTCGGGTAGCGAGCCCTCCTCGAGGCGAAGCTCCAGGAGGAACGCGAGCGCATCACCCACGATCCGGCCCGGAGGAGCACCGAGGTAGGCCATGACCTGCACTCCGTCGAGGTCGGGCCGGATCCGCCCAAGCTCTTCTTGTGCCTTTAGAGCCTCGATGCGCTCTTCCAGCTCGTCCATGCGCGCCGCAAGCCTCTTGGCCTTGGCCGGATTGCGCGTGGTGCAGTCGGCTCTCACCAGGAGATTGAGCATCGTCAGCAGGTTGCCCGCGTCGCGCACGTAGCGCCGCACCGCGGAGTCGCTCCACCCCTGCCGGTAGGTGTGGAAGCGGTGGTGCAGGGCGATGAGGTCTCGCACGCGCTGGACCACATCGCCCGGATAGCGCAGCGCCCGAAGGCGCGCCTCGGCCATCTTGGCCCCCACGATCTCGTGGTGATGAAAGGTCACTCCGTCGGGCCCGATCGCGCGCGTCTGAGGCTTGCCGACATCGTGCAGCAACGCTGCTAGGCGCAGCTCGAGGACCGGATCGGTGCGCTCGATGACGGCAAGGGTGTGCCGGAAGACGTCCTTGTGACGCTGCACCGGGTCCTGCTCAAGCTTGAGCGACGACAGCTCGGGCAAGAAGAGATCGGAAAGCCCGGTCTTGTCTGCGAGGGCGAGGGCGCGCCCGGGGGCGGCCCCGACAAGGAGCCTGGAGAGCTCGTCCCTGATCCGCTCGGCCGACACTGTGGCAAGCTGATCCTTGAGCCGGGCAATGGCGTCCAGCACGTCCGCGGCGATGCGGAAGTCCAGCTGCGAAGCGAAGCGGAAGGCGCGCAGCATGCGCAGCGGGTCGTCGGCAAAGGACTCCTCGGGTGCGATCGGGGTGCGCAGCAGCTTCGCATCGAGGTCCGCCACTCCACCGAAGGGATCGACGGGTCGCGTGTCCGGCAGCCGGATCGCCATGGCGTTGACGGTGAAATCACGCCGCGACAGATCTGTGGTGATGTCGGCAGCGAAGTCGACGTCGGGGCGGCGGCTTCCCGCTTCGTAGCGCTCGGTGCGAAAGGTGGTGATCTCCATCCTTAGGCCCGCGACCTCGGCCCCCACGGTGCCGAACCTCATCCCCTGGAGCCACGTGTGCGCAGCCACCGGTCGGACCACCGCCAGCGTCTCCTCCGGCGCGGCGCTCGTGGCGAAGTCGAGGTCCCCGCCGCGCCGCTCGAGGAATCTGTCGCGCACTGCGCCCCCGACGAGGTAGAGCTCGTGGCCCGCCGCCTCGAACCGTGAGGCGAGCTTCATTCCCTCAGAGCCCGGCGCCAGCACGGCCGTTAGATCGTGCTCGGGCGCGACGGCTCCGCGCGCGCGCTGAGGAGTCATGGTCCGAGACTAATGCGGCACAGAGACGCTACAGCGGAGGTGTGAAACGTCCGTCGGCGGCCGTCCAGCCACCGTCGACCAGCAGCAGGCTCCCGGTCACGAACGAGCCCGCGTCGGATGCGAGGAAGACGACGGCGCCCACGAGCTCCTCGGGCTGCGCCCAGCGCCCCAGCATGCTCTTGTCCGCATACGCCTTGGCCCACCTCGCATCTGCCTTGATGGGCTCGGTCAGCGGAGTGTCGACGACCCCCGGCGCGATGCAGTTGACCCGCACGTTGCGGGGGCCGAGCTCGCTGGCCAGGGCGCGCAGGAGCTGCAAGGTGCCCGCCTTGGTGGCGGCGTAGACGCCTTGTCCCGGCTCGACCACCTGGGAGCGGATGCTGGAGAAGGCAATGATGCTCCCCGAGCCGCGCTCCGCCATGGCTCCGCCGAAGGCGCGCACGAGACGGAAGACGCCCTTGAGGTTCACGTCGACGACACGGTCGAACTCACCGTCTGTGATGTCGAGCACACCCCTGCGCACATTGATCGCCGGGGTGGTGACGAGGACGTCGGGCACGCCGGCTTCGGCGCGGGCGGCCGCAACGCTGGCCGAGCTGGTGATGTCCAGCTCGAGCACCGACGCACTCCCGCCGCGCTGGGACACCTCCGCGGCCGTGGCCTCGGCCGCCGCGGCATCCACGTCCGCGCACACGACCTCGGCCCCGAAATCCCCGAGACCCAGCGCGCAGGCCTCGCCGATGCCGCGCCCTGCGCCCACGAGCAAAGCCTTCCTTCCCTTCAGGCTGAAGAGGTCCCTCAAGTCATCCATCATGATCATCTCCGTTCGGGCTCTTCATCGCCGCGATGACTCGGTTAGTGAACTGCGTGGTCGACAGCGAGCCGCCGAGGTCCTGAGTGACGTCGCGCGCTGCAATGGTGCGCTCGAGGGCATCCATGACCGCGCGGGCGGCGCCCGGCGCGCCGAGATCGTCGAGCATGAGCGCCCCCGCCCATATCGCGCCGGCCGGGTTGGCTACGTTGCGCCCGGCGAGGTTGGGAGCGCTTCCGTGCACCGGCTCGAACGCCGAGGGGTCTCCCGGACGCGGGGTGAGGTTGGCGCTGGCCGCCAGGCCCAGGCTGCCCTGGAGGGCCGCACCGAGGTCGGTGAGGATGTCTCCGAACAGGTTGCTGGCGACCACGACGTCGAATTTGCCTGGTTCCATCACCATCTCGTAGGCGGCCGCGTCCACGTGCATCGGGCGCCAGCCCACGTCCGGGTAGTCGCCGGCAACCTCCGCGACGACCTCATCCCAGAACACCATTGAGTGCTTGAGGGCGTTGGACTTGGTGACGCTGGTGAGATGCCTGCGGCGCTCGCGCGCTCGCTCGAAGGCGTAGCGAGTGACTCGCTCGATCCCGCGGCGGGTAAAGCGAGCGGTCTGGGTGACTACCTCGTCCCCGGCGTGACCCGAGCGCTCGCCGATGTCCATGTACTCACCCTCGACGTTCTCGCGCACGAACAGCATGTCGACCTCGTGAGGAAGGCGGCCGGCGAGGCGCGCAGGAACTCCGGGTAGCCAGCGGACCGGGCGGTAGTTCACGAACTGGTCGAAGCGCTTGCGGATGGGCAAGATGAGGCCCCACACGGTGATGTGATCGGGTATCCCCGGATCGCCCACCGCGCCGAAGTACACGGCGTCGTGCTCCGCTAGTAGGTCGAGCCCGTCCTCGGGCATCATCCTCCCGGTGGCGCGATAAAGGGCCGAGCCCCAATCGTAGGAGATCCACTCGATGCCGACGCCGGCGGCGTGCGCCGCGGCGTCGATCACCTCGCGCCCGGCCGCTATGACCTCGGGCCCGATTCCGTCGCCGGGGATCACCGCCACCGAGTGGCCGCGCCGAGCCGTCGCCGCCGCGCCCAGGCTGCCTTCTTGCGGGTCATCCGTCACTTCAGCACCCCTCCTGTTCGCGGCCACGCGGCTGGTTGCTCCGACCCGGCTCTTCGTCCGCGCGGCTCGTCCCTGCGCCTAGCCCCCTCGTACGATCCTGCCTCCTCGAGGCCGGTTGACGAAACCTCGCTTGTTGCTGGATCCTGTATCCAGGATACAAAGAGCTGCGAGGGCGGCGGGGTGCCCCGGATGCGCGCCCACATGCCGCCGGGAAGGAGCCGGGTTGCAGGCACGTGACCGGTCCCGTTGGAGAGGCCGGGTGCGGCTCGTCGACGAGGTCGCTGCGGAGCTGCGCGAACGAATCTACAGGGGCGGCTACCGCCCCGGCACCAGGCTGCGCCAGGAGCAGGTCGCCGCCGACCTCGAGGTCAGCCGCACGCCCCTGCGGGAGGCGCTACGCATGCTCGAGCGCGAGGGGCTCGTCACCGTGACCGAGCGCGGCGGCGGCGTCCAGGTCGTGTCCGGGGACCCGGCTACGCTGCTGGCCGCCTACCAGCTGCGCGAGGTAGTGGACGGGCTCGCGGCGCGGCTCGCGGCACAATGCGTCTCGAAGCAGCTGGCTGCTGCCCTGAAACGGTCGCTAGGCGAGCAGGGCAAGGCGCTGGCCGTGTGGGGGCCGGGACAGTGGCCGCGCGCCAACGTCTCATTCCACTCCGCGATCCTGCGCTCTTCGGGCAACCGCTACCTCATTGCCCAATTGCCCCTCATCCAGATGACCTCGCACGTCTTCACCCCCATCGGCATGCTCGACAGATCGCGTGCCGAATCGGCCCTGGCCGAGCACCGGCTCATCGCCGGGGCCATCCTCGACGGGGACGCGCCACGCGCGGAGGAGCGCGGCAGGGGACACATCCGCTCCACCACCGATGTCCTGATGGCCAAGCTTGCCGCCAAGGCGACGTCGTGACCGGCGTCCGCAGTCTCTGCATAGACGGGGACGCCCTCATCGACTTCACAGCCGAGCTCGTCAAGATCCCCAGTGTCAACCGCCCCGAGGACGGGCTCAACGAGCTTGCCGCGGCGCGACTCGTGGCGCGCCAGATGCGCGCCTTCGGATGGGAACCGCTGGTGCAGGAGGCGGCTCCGGGCAGGCCCAACGTCATTGCGATAATCGACGGGGGCCGGCCCGGGCCCACCCTGTTGTTCGAGGGGCACACCGATGTCGTGACAGAAGGCGACCGCTCTGCCTGGAACTACGATCCTTACGGAGCGCAGATAGTGGACGGAAGACTCTACGGACGGGGCTCCGCAGACATGAAGGGCGGTGTCGCGGCCATGCTGTTCGCCACCGACGCGGTGGCGCGCTCGGGGCAATTCCCGGGGTGCATCAAAGTGGCCGCCCTCGTCGACGAGGAAGGAATGATGATCGGCGCCAAGTCATTCGTCGCCCAAGGGCATGCCGAGGGCGTGGACGGCGCGATCGTGTGCGAACCGGAAGCCGGCGAGATCTGCACGTCGCAGAAGGGCGCGCTACGGCTGCGGCTGTTTGCCAAGGGCAAGATGGCTCACGGCGCGATGCCCGGGCACGGGCTCAATCCCATCAACGCGCTGTCACAGTGCACGGTCGCCTTCACGCGTTTGGAGGCCGAGCTGCAGGAGCGCCACGGAAGCCATCCGCACCTGGGTCTTCCCTTCATCACGCCCACCGTCCTTCTCGGCGGGGAGGCCGCTCAGATGAACGTGATCCCCGACCGCGCCGAGATGGCAATCGACATCCGCACTATTCCGGGCGTGAATCACCGGCAGCTTCTCACCGCCATGAGCGACGTGGCCGGAGGCGCCGCCGCCGAGTCCGGAGTGAGCATCGACATGGAGGTCATCGACGACCGGCCTCCCACCGAAACTCCACCGGACGCGCCGATCCGTTACGGCTCTGGCGGCCGCGCACGCGCAAGTCAGAGGCGAAAAGGCACGCTACGGAGGTGTCCCGGGCACTACCGACGGGACCATCCTGTGGCGCGATGGGGGCGTGCCCATCGTCACCTATGGCCCCGGCGGCAAATGGATCGCGCATCAGGTCGACGAATACGTGCAAGTGCAGGAGGTGAAGCAAGCTGCAGAGGTGTACGCGCGTGCGGCTCTCGAGTTCCTCGCCGTCTGAGCGCGGGGACGGAGCGGTGACGTGTGGGCTCAGCGGGACTCGATCATCCATCCATCGCGACATCAAGGAGGAGGGCGCTTCATGAATCTGTCGACGAGAAAGATCGTGATAGCAGGGCTGCTCGGAGCCATAGCGATCTTCCTGGGAGTCACGCGGCTCGGCTTCATCCCCGTCCCCAATGTCTCCGGAAACGCCACCATCGAACACATCCCCGCCATCCTTGCAGGGGTGCTCGAGGGTCCGGTGGTAGGCGTCATCGTGGGGTTCATCTTCGGCCTGTTCTCGTTCTTGCAGGCCTCGATCCCGCTCTTCGCAGACCCCCTGGTGTCGATAGTCCCCCGTCTCTTCATCGGCGTTACCGCGTGGCTGGCTTACCGGGTGGTCGCCCCCCACAACAAGAAGCTGGCGCTTGCGATTGCGGCAATCGTGGGGACTCTCACGAACACGGTTTTGGTTCTGGGAATGGCAGTCATCCGCAACTACCTGCCGCCGCAGGCGATCCCCCCGATCATCCCGCAGGCGATCGCCGAGGTGGTGATCGCGGTCATCCTAGTTACCGCCATCGGTGCCGCAGCCCAGCGCATGCTGCACGAGACGGGCTCGTCGCGCCGGCGCCGCAACTCGCTCACCGGCGGGCCTACCACCCCGTCCGGCGGCACCGCCCACCAGCAGCAGACGACGGGCTCGGACCGCCGCCCATGACCCACGAGCCCGGGTGGAGCGCGTGATAACGGTGGCGGGAGCGCGCTACGTCTACGAGCCCGACTCGGGGCAACCGGTGGTCGCGCTCGAGGGGATCGACCTCGAGTTTCGTCCCGGAGAGCTCGTGTGCATCTTCGGGCACAACGGGTCGGGCAAGTCGACGCTCGCCAAGCTGCTCAACGGCCTCGAGGTCCCCATCGAGGGCGAGGTATTCGTCGACGGGATCTCGACGCTCGACGAGAGTCGCATCTGGGACGTGCGTCAGCGCGTCGGGATGGTGTTCCAGAATCCCGACAACCAGCTCGTCGCGACGGTGGTCGAGGACGACGTCGCCTTCGGGGCCGAGAACATCGGGGTCGAGCCCCGTGAGATCCAGGTGCGCGTAGACCGTGCCATGGAGCTGCTCGGCGTCGGCGATCTTCGCAGCAAGGCGCCCCACCTGCTGTCGGGCGGACAGAAACAGCGCGTGGCGATCGCCGGTGTGCTCGTCATGAATCCCCGTTACATAGTCTTCGACGAGCCGACGTCGCTGCTCGATCCGCAGGGCCGTGCGAGCGTCCTCGAGGCAGCCGAAAGCCTCGTGGCAGAGCACGGCATCGGGGTGATTCTCATCACACACTTCATGCACGAGGCTGCTCGGGCGGACCGCGTCGTCGTCTTGGACCAAGGCCGCGTCGTGATGCAGGGCACTCCGCGCGAGGTCTTCAGCCGCGTCGACGAGCTGCACGCCATCGGGCTCGACGTGCCTGCGATAACGCAGGTGGCGGATCACCTGCGCGCCGGGGGACGGACCGGTTTGCGCGCCGACATCCTTACGCTCGACGAGCTCATGGACGAGATGTTCGGAGCGGCGTGAGCTTCATCGAAGTCGCCGGCCTCGAGCACACCTACCTGCGCGGGACTCCCTTTGCCTCCAAGGTTCTGCACGGCGTCGACCTCACCATCGAGCGCGGCGAACTCGTCGGTCTCGTCGGTCCGAGCCGATCCGGCAAGAGCACGCTCGTCCAGTACCTCAACGGCCTCCTCCGGCCCGAAGCCGGCAGGGTAGTAGTCGACGGGATCGACACCGCCCGGATCAAGGATCTTCGGGTGCTCCATCAGCGCGTCGGGCTCGTCTTTCAATACCCCGAGGACCAGCTCTTCGCCGATACCGTGTCCGAGGACGTGGCTTTCGGCCCCCGCAACGCCGGACTCGAAGGCCACGAGCTTCGCGCCAGGGTGACCGGCGCGCTCGCGGCCGTGGGCCTCGAGCCGGGCACGTTCTGGGAGCGCGACATCCACGCCCTCTCCGGCGGGCAGAAACGACGGGCCGCGATCGCAGGAGTTCTTGCCCTGCAGCCCGAGGTGCTCGTCCTCGACGATCCGGTCGCGGGCCTCGATCCCAAGGGCCGGGACGAGATCCTTGCATGGGTGTCCGAGCTTCATCGCAGCGAAGGACGCACGACGGTGCTCATCTCCAACAACCTCGAGGACATCGCTCCTCTGCTGCAGCGCGTCCTCGTCATGGACGAGGGCAAGATCGTCGCGCAAGGTGAGCCGCAGGAAGTCTTCGCCGACCTCGAGCTCATGCGCGCGACGAAGCTCGGTCTTCTGCCCACCGTCGAGCTGATGCAGCGGCTGCGGGACCGGGGCTACGACGTTCCGCTCGGCGTGCTCACTCCCGCACACGCCGCCCGCGTCATTGCCAACTTGCCGGACGTAGCACCTCGGCCCAAGGGAGCGTCGTATGGAGCTCGCTAGAAACGTCACCCTCGGCCAGTACGTGCCGGGCGAATCGCCGGTTCACATGCTCGACCCTCGAGCCAAGATCGTCGGATGGATCATTCTCGCGGTGGGAATGTTCTTGTCGGGTTCCTTTCTTGGCCTTGCGGTGGTGGGCGGCTTCACGATCTTGCTTCTGTTCTGGTCGGGGCTCCCCGTTGCCTACGTCTTGCGCGGCTACAGGCCAATGCTCCCTTTCCTCGTTGTCATCTACCTGTTCCAGCTGCTCTTCTCCGGCACGTTGTATCCCGACTCGACGCACGTCCTGTACCAGTGGGGAATCTTCGAGGTCACCCGCGAGGGGGTAGTCGCTTCGACGCTCGTGATCATTCGGGTCCTGGTGCTGCTGCTCTCGGTCAACATCCTCACTCTTACGACCTCACTTGTGCTGCTCGTCGACGGGGCCGAACGACTCAGCGCCCCACTGAGACGAGTGGGTATCCCCCACCAAGAGCTGGCCATGGTGTCCGCCATTGCAGTGCGCTTCGTTCCCACACTTATCGAGGAAGCGGAAAAGCTGATCAAGGCTCAGACCGCGCGCGGCGCACGGATCGAATCCGGCAACGTATGGCAGCGCACTCGCGCTCGCATCCCAGTGCTCATTCCGCTGTTCTTGGGAACCTTCCGGCGCGCCGGCGATCTCGTCACCGCGATGGAGTCACGATGCTACCGCGGAGGGAAAGGACGCACCAAGAGACGCCGGTTGCACATGAGGGCTGCCGACTGGCTCGGCCTCGCTCTCGTAACGGCGGTAGCGCTGATCGGCTTCGCGCTGGCCAGCTCGAGCCTCCCCTAACAGAGCTTGGGCGCGGCGTGACGTAAGTGCGCGTGACGTGGACGGGCTGGGGAGCAATCCCGCCGCTAGACCGCCTGGAGCCCTTCCTGGCTCAGGGCCACTTGGAAGTCGTGGTGATTGGTCGCAGCCGACACGGCGTCCTCGAGATGAACGAGCCCGGCCCGGTAGAGCGCAAGCAGAGACTGGTCGAAGGTCTGCATTCCGTAGAAGCTCGATTCCGCCACGATGTCATGGATCATGTGCGTCTGCTCCTCGTTGAGCACGAGGTCGCGCACGCGCCCGTTCATCACGAGGATCTCGACGGCCGGGATGCGCCCCTTGCCGTCCTTGCGCGGCAGAAGGCGCTGGGACACCACGCCTCGCAGCGAGCCCGCCAAGGACACTCGGATCTGCTTTTGCTGGTGCGGAGGGAAGAAGTCGATGAGCCGGTTAACGGTCTCGGTGACATCGGTGGTGTGAATCGGTGGTGTGAAGCGTCGAGATGACGAAGTGGCCGGTTTCGGCGGCCTGTAGGGCAGCCTTGACGGTTTCGTCGTCCCGGATCTCGCCTACAAAGATGACGTCGGGATCCTGGCGCATGGCGGCGCGCAGGGCAGAAGCGAAGTTGTGGGTGTCGAGCCCGATCTCGCGCTGATTGACTATCGCCGAGTTGTCGGAGTGGAGTATCTCGATCGGATCCTCGATGGTGAGGATGTGACACTGACGGACACTGTTTATGTGATCGATGATGGCGCCGGTGGTGGTCGTCTTGCCCGAGGAAGTCGGGCCGGTGACGAGCAACAGGCCGCGATGCTCCTCGGCCAGCGTCTCGACGACGGGGGCAACCCGAGGGTTTGGAACGAGGGCGCACCCGGGAGCACCCTCCTGATCGCCATGCCCACGCTGCCGCGCTGCTGGAAGACGTTGACGCGAAAGCGTCCCAGGCCCGGCAGCGAGTACGCGAAGTCGACCTCGCCGATGTCCCCCAGCCGGCCGATCTGCTCGTTGCTCATCAGCTCCCGTGCCGCCGCCTGACACTCCACCTGCGTCATGTCGGGGAACTCCGTGCGCACGAGCTTTCCGTTGACCCGCACGCACGGAGGACCACCGACCTTTATGTGCAGATCGGAAGCGCCCGAATCGACGACGTAATAGAGAAAATCCTGAACGTTTGGCATACCGGTTACGAGTCCCTTGTGATTCGTTGCTGGGCGGCCCCTCTTGGGGAGAGCATCGGTCGCTTGCACCATCGGCAAGGAGCAACGTGGAGTTGAGTTCCTTCAAGACTACGGAACCTCCGTTTCGTCCCGTTTGCCGAGGGGTATCACCGCAGGACGCGATGCGTGCCCCAAGCCACCCAAATGCAGGAGGCAGCGGCCATGGACGAGCAGGTTGAAGGCAGCCACAAGATGAGCAGGGCAGACGCCGGACGCAAAGGTGGCAAGACCACAAAAGAGCGCTACGGCGACGAGCATTTCGGTCGCATCGGCCGCATCGGCGGCAAGAAGGGCGGAGAAACCACCAAGAACCGCTACGGGTCCGAGTTCTACCAGAAGATCGGGCGCAAGGGCGGCTCCAAATAGCTGCTGCGCACGACTCCCGGCTCTCCAGCGGCCAAGGCTCCCCCCGGCAGGCGGGAGCCTTACTTATGCTGGAGCCCCATGCTCCCGGTCCGAGCCATCCCGCCCCGCGGCGCCGCGTCGCCCAGGCCTGCCCGGCGCAAGCTCGCGCGCGGAGTGGCGGCGGTCGCGGTCGTGCTCTGCTGCGCGGCACCGGTGGCATGGCCTTACCCTCCCGGGGCTATGGCCCAGAGCCAGATCGGCCCACTCTACGTCCTGCGCCTCACTCACCAGCCATTGTGGTACGAGCCGGGGGCCAAGAACCACGACCGCCTGAGGCTGGCTTTCACGGTCACGAACAACTCGACTGAGTCCCTGGCCGGGTTCCGGCTCACCATCGCCGCCGGGTCCCGAGTGGCCAGCCGCTCATCGCTGGACGCAATAAATGAAGGCCGGGCGTTCGCTACCTCTACGCCGCTGACCGCCGACTTCGCCGGCACGAAGGTTCCCTCCGGCGGCTCGGTTACGGTCCCCGTGGGGGGGCGCATAGAAGATCTCGGCACGCTCGGGAGCGTGACCGATGGGGGCGTCTACCCGTTGTCGGTCACCCTTCAGGACCTGTCCTCTACCGTGCCTCTCGATCAACTGACGAGCCCGCTCATTCTTTACCCGCGCACCCCGGACCCGCCGCTGCACCTCGTCCCCGTGGTCGCCCTCAACGAGCCGCCGAGCCGGGACGCGCGCGGGACCTTCACTCTCGGAGCGAGTGGGCACGTGCCACTCGCCAACGAGCTCGCCCCAAAAGGCAGCTTGAGCGGGCTGATGAACGCTCTCCGCAGGAGCGTCGCGCGCAGCGACCTTCGTTTGGGGCTCGCCCCCTCGCCCCGCTTGGTCGAAGAGGTCGCGGACATGTCGAACGGCTACCGCCGATCCGCGGCCGGCGGGGCTACCGCCACAGTCGGCGCCAACGACCCCGCGGCGCGCGCTGCGGCGCGTTTCCTCGAGACCCTTCGTAGGCTGCTGGGCGGAGCCCAGGTCCAGGGCCTTCTTGCCCCTTATTCGTGGCCCGACCTTCCCGAGCTGACTGCCAACACGTCGAGCGCCCCGGGGGTGACTCCGCTCGTGCAGCAGCTCACCGAAGCCAACGACGTCTTGCGCTCCGCCACAGGTCACCCCGTGTCGCCGGCATGGCTGTTTCCGCCTGGGGGACGCCTGAGCTCGGACACGCTCGACGAGCTGCGCGCGGCAGGCGCCGCCAGGCACACTTTCTTCGACGATTCGAGCGTCGGAGCTCCTTTAGAGGGTTGTCCCGAGCCGAGCGGAACGCTTACCTTTGCGTGTCCCATCAAAGTGTCGACTACCAGCGGCGCCACCGACGGATATGTCGGCGACTCGGGGCTACAAGAGCTGCTGGTGTCCCTTAATCGCGGCGGTTCGGACACCCGGCTTCTCATGCAGCGGTTCTTCGCCGAAACCGCCATGATCCGCGAGGAGCAGCCCAACGTTGCCCGCCGTGTCGTCGAGGTGACGATCCCGCCGTCGTGGCGCCCCTCGCCCGCAGCCGCTACACGTTTCTACTCAGGCTTGGCGAGGGCACCGTGGCTGCGCACGGTGTCCCCCTCGCAAGGACTGGGTTCCGCATCCCCGGCGCAGCGACAGGTTGTGCGGCAGCTTGACACGCCGCCGGGCGCGCCACAACCGGTCACTTATTGGCCGGCGATTGCCGCCGCCCAGAGCACGGTGGACGATCTCGCGAGCATGGATCCGCCGTCGTCCGTCCTGCAACTGCTACGACGCGACCTGCTCGTGGCTCAAGGCAGCACGTGGTGGGGGACCCCGTCGGGTGCTCAAAGAGCCCTCGCCTACGCCGCTGGAGCTCGCCGAGCCGCCCAGGGAATCGAAGACATGGTCACGCTGCCCGAAGTCAACCGCGGCCAGACTCTCACCTCGCACAGCGGCGATCTGCAGATCGTGGTGTTCAACGACGCACCCTTTCCTTTGACCGTGAGCATCTCGCTCGAGTCTTCCAAGCTCGGCTTCAAGAGTCCGGTGATCGAGCGGCGGCTGGCGGCCGGCAAGACTCAACGCCTCGCCCTCAAGGCAACCGCTCGGTCGAGCGGAACTTTCCCACTCAACGTAAGCATCGACACGCCCGGCGGGGGGACGACGATCGCCACCCAGAGCATCGAGATCCGCTCCACCAACTTCAATCGCATCGCGCTGGTCATCACGGGCGGTGCGCTCGTCTTTCTGGTTTTCTTCTACGTGAGCCGCTGGATCAGAAGAAGGCGGCATCCCGGCAAACGGCACGACACCCATCAGGAGCCGTCCCGGGACGGGGCCGCGGCCGGGTGACATCGCTCAGACGCGCCACGGCAGTCATGAGCTTTGGCACCGTGCTGTCGCGCCTCACGGGGCTGGCCCGGCTGGGCGCCATGACGGCCGCCCTCGGCATCGTGGAGTCCGGCCGGCTCACCGACGCCTACAACTACGCCAACACCGCTCCCAACATCATCTACGAGCTCGTGCTCGGCGGAGTGCTCACCTCCGTCTTCGTGCCGGTCTTTGTCGAGCTCCTCGAAAAAGAGGGCAAGGAGCGCGCCTGGGAAGTCGCCAGCGCCATCATCAATCTCGCGCTCGTGGTCTTGACCGCCGTCACGATCATCGGCCTCGTAGCCGCCCCCTACATCGCCCACTTCTACACGGCGCGCGTCACCGACCAGAGGGCCCTCGTGGAAGACGTGATGACCTTTCTCCTACGCCTGTTCATTCCCCAGATCATCTTTTACGGACTGTACGCGGTGACGTCCGGGCTCCTCAACGCGCAAAAGCGCTTTGGGGCGCCCATGTACACCCCGATCCTCAACAACCTCGCAGTCATCGCGATGTTCATCAGCTTTCACATCGCCTACGGGGCCGTTGGAAACCTCACTCGAGTGTCGCGCTCTCAGCTTCTCCTCATCGGTCTGGGCACGACGCTCGGAGTCGTTCTGCAGGCCCTTGCTCAGCTGCCGTTCCTCAGGGGGACCGGGCGCTACCGGCTGACCCTGTCCGTTGCCCACCCGGCGATACGCCGCCTTGCTCGACTGTCGGTATTCGTCGTGGGCTACGTAGTAATCAACCAGATCGGCTACCTCATCGTCCAGTTCCTCGCCGAGCCCGACCAAGGCGGTTACTCCGCGTACATTGCGGCGTTCACTTTCTTCATGCTCCCGCACGGCCTCTTCGCGGTCTCGGTCATCACCGCGCTTCTTCCAGGCATGAGCGAGCACGCCGCCAACGCCCGTTGGACCGAGTTCCGAGAACGTCTGTCCGTGGGCATCCGCGCAACGTTCCTACTCATACTCCCGGCGGCGATCGGCTACTTCGTGCTGGGTCAGGCCATCGTGCGCCTGCTGCTCGAGAACGGTGTCATGACCGGCACCTCCGTCGCCCTCATCGCAGGCGTCCTGCGGTTCTTCGTCTTGGGCCTCGTTCAGTTCGCCGTCTTCCAGCTCCTGCTGCGCGCCTTCTATGCCATGCAAGACACAAAGACACCCTTTCTCATCAACTGCGTAGCGGTGGGCGTGAACACGGCGGTCAACATCCCGATGTTTCATTTCTTCGGAGTCAACGGGCTCGCCGGGGGCATGGCGATCGCCTACACGATCGGCGTCTGGCTCGAGGGACGCTCTCTATCGCGCCGGATCGGAGGCATCGACGGCCACCGGATCGCCGCCAGCCTCGTGCGTATCGCGGCCGCCGGCGCCGGGATGGGCGTAATCGTCTACGCGCTCTACCGGGTGCTGGACGCGGCGATGGGGCCGGGCGTGATCGGCGACACGCTCGTCGTAACACTTCCCGTCATCGCGGGCGCAGGTGCATACGTGGGGCTGTGTCTTCTTCTCGAGGTTCAGGAGCTGTCGTTCATCAAGGGCATCCTGACCCGCCGTCTTACCCGTGTGTAGAAGCTCAAAGCTGCCGCAAGCATGCCGATAACAAACCCATGGAGCTACAAGATGAGCGCGGGGTGATTCTCAGCTGGTTGGTCAAGCTGATAGCGGGCTTGGCCATCGTCGCCTTTCTCGGATACGACGCGGGTTCTATCACCGTCAACTACTTCGGTCTCGACTCGACCGCCGACAACATCGCCGTCACGGTTTCGACGGACATCGGGGGGGGCTCGCTCACGACGCCGGCCGCCGTTCAGAGCGCCGCCGGCAAGATGGCCAGGAACGCAGGGGCCAAGCTGGTCCGCGCCGTAGTCGATGCCCACGGAATCCTTCACATCCGTCTCACACGCAGGGCCCACACGACTCTCGTCGTTCACATCGGTCCGATCTCGGACTGGGCCAAGGCCGCGGCCAAGAGCCGGTCGAGCACCATCAACTGACCCGCCGGCAGGTCGTAACGTTCGAGATCCCTGCGCCATTAGTGTTCTTCCAATGGCTTCTCACCTCGTAACCCTCGCCGGGCGCTACGCGCTGGAGGAAACAATCGAGAGGGGCGGGATGGCAACCGTATGGCAGGCGCGCGATGAGGTGCTCGCCCGCACCGTGGCCGTCAAGCTCCTGCACCCTCACCTGGCCGAGGACGACGGTTTCATCGAGCGTTTCCGGCGAGAGGCGCTTGCCGCCGCGCGCCTTACCCACCCAAACATCGTGGCGATCTACGACACCGGCAGCGACCGGGACGGGGCTGGTCTGGAGCACTACTTCATAGTCATGGAGTACTGCAGCGGAGGGGATCTCGCCTCTGCGCTTGCCGGCGGGTCCCAACTGTCCTCCCAGCGAGTCGCCGACATCGGTGCGACGGTTCTCGGCGCCCTCGCCTACGCGCATGGCCTGGAAGTCATCCACCGCGACATCAAGCCCGCCAACGTGCTCGTTGCCGGCGACGGCACCCTGAAGGTCGCCGACTTCGGAATCGCCAAGGCCGCGTTCACCTCGGCCGAGGGCGATGTAACCACGACGGGTGCGATCCTGGGAACCGTTGCGTACATTTCTCCCGAGCAGGCCCAGGGACGAGAGCCCGACGTGCGCTCGGACGTCTATTCGGTAGGCGCCCTTCTCTACGAGCTGCTGGTGGGGCGACCACCCTTCACCGAGAACTCCGCCATTGCAACCGCGATGGCGCATGTGCGCAAGACCCCGCCCCCGCCGCGGAGCCTTCGCGCAGGGGTGCCTCGGTGGCTCGAGGTCGTGGTCCTCACGGCGCTCGCCAAGGACCCCGGCGAGCGCTACGCCTCTGCAGGGGACATGCAGGCTGCGCTCGAGAGCCACGCCATGGGCGAGAGAACCGCCGTCTTCGCCGCGCCCGCAGGCGCTCCCCGGACCGTGAGCACCCCGAACGACACCCCGCCGGGGGGGATCTCTGCTCCCGGGGTCACCCCGCAGGGCGTCAAATGGGTTATGCCGGTGGTCCTGATAATCGTCGTAGCGGCGGCTCTCGCCTTCGGCATCAGCATGCTGCTGGGAAACAATCAGACCTCCTCGGATGGTGGGGGACAGGGACCCGGCAACGGAGGGGGCAAGACCCCGGCCGGGCAGCCGATCGCGGTGAGCTCGGTCCGCAGTTTCGACCCGGCGAGCGACGGAGGCGACGGCAGCGAGCACCCCGAGGAAACCAGCTTTGCCACCGACGGCGATCCGTCGACGGCATGGTCTACCGAGCACTACGGCGACGCCAACTTTGGCGAGCTCAAACCTGGCGTCGGGTTGTTGTTCGACCTCGGCTCGAGCACCCAGGTGGGGCGCGTCGTGATCAAGAGCCCCGAGAGCGGCTACTCCTTTGACCTCGCCTCCTCAAACGACGAGGGCACGGCCCGCAGCGACTATCAAACGATCAAGACCGTGCAGGACGCGTCCACCAGCGCCAGCGTGACGGTGGACGGGACGGGGCGCTACTGGCTGCTGTGGCTCACCCGGTTGCCGCCGAGCAACAGCGCGTCCATCTCCGAAGTCAGCTTCTCGGGCTGAGGCAACGGTGGCTGGGGGCCGGCTTCCGGACTCCGATAACGTGCTCGTCGCGCGGGTGGCGCACGGTGACTCGGCCGCCTTCGACGAGCTCGTCCACCGTCACGAGGAGCGCATGTTCGCCCTTGCCCTGCGCATGACGGGTAACCGCGCCGATGCCCTGGACGCAGTGCAAGAGACGTTCTTGACCCTGTGGCAGCGAGCGGCCTCGTTCCGGGGCGCATCGCAATTCGGCACCTGGCTATACCGCATCGGGGTCAACTCGTGCCATGACCTCCTGCGGCGGCGCGAGCGGCGCAGCGCCGAGGAGCTGATCGAGGCCCCCGACGATCCTCGCGGCGGGAGTCTCGAGGAGGGCGTGGCGCGACGCCTCGATCTCGACGCGGCCCTTGCCGGCGTGCCCGAGGACTACAGACAGGCGGTCGTGCTGCACGATTTGCTCGGCGTTCCCTACGAGGAGATCGCCCGCATCACCGGGGTGGCCACGGGCACCGTCAAGTCCCGCATCAGCCGCGGTCGTCGTCGCCTCGCCGAGCTGCTGGAACATCCCGGGTCCCTTGCTGCGTCCAAGGAGACAACAACAGATGACTGATCTCACCCACGAGCGCGCCTCCGAGTTGCTCGGCTCTTATGCACAGAAAGCCCTCGACGACGCTACCGCGCGAGCGGTAGGGCGGCACCTCGCGGCGTGCGAGCAGTGTCGTCGCGAGCACTCGGCGGTAGTCCTCATGCTGCGACAGCCCCCGCCGTCGCTCACGTCCGAAGAGCGCGCCAGGCTGCACGAGCGCCTGGCGGGCGCCACCTTAGGAGCCGGCGCCTCGGGCTCCCGTCCCGCAGTGCTCGAGCGGGAGCGCGCCCGGAGCGGGGCGCGCGTCTACGCATGGCTCGGAGCGGCGGTGGTGGTGGTAGTCGTGCTCGTCGCCGCGGTGCAGCTCTGGGGCGGCGGCGGGGGGGGAGCCGGCAGCGCCGGTGTTGCGAGCAGTGGCGGCGGCACGGGATCGTCGCACAACAAGGCGCTCCAGTCGATCCCCGGGGACAGAGAGACAGGCCTGCCTCCATCACCGGCCTACGATCGCTCCGCCGGAGACATCGAAGCCGGCGAGCTCGAGCATCTCGCGACCACGAGCCCGCTCTTTTCTGCCGGGCGTCACCTCGCATCGAGCACCGCTGCCAGGCTTCAGGATCGCTACGCTCACGCCCTGGCGCGTCAGGCGGCTCCGCGGGACGCACGCACGGTGCGCCGCTGCAGCCGTAAGGTGCTCGCTGCATCGCCCTATGCCCTTCCCGTGTACGGGGCATCGGGTAGCGTAGACGGCAACCGGGCCATCGTCATCGGCTTCCTTCGGGCCACCGCACCGGGTCAAGCGCTCGATCGCTACGTGTTCTGGAGCTTCGGGGCGGGCTCATGCAGTCGCATCCTCGACTACCAGAGCGGCCTTGTAGGGCGCTGACCGGAATCCGGCGTGCCGGTGCGGCGTTGACTACAGTGACTGCGCCATCTGCACCACTCAACACTAAGAGGCTGCCCCCGACATGGACGATCAGAAGCGACGGCTCATCATCATCGGATCTGGGCCCGCGGGATTGACCGCGGCGGTCTACGCGGCGCGCGCCAGTCTCGAGCCGTTGATGATCGAGGGGGTCGAGTCCGGCGGCCAGCTCATGCTGACTACCGAGGTCGAGAACTACCCCGGTTTCGTGGACGGGATCATGGGCCCGGAGCTCATGGAGCGCATGCGTAAGCAGGCGGCGCGCTTCGGCACCGAGTACTTGAGCGACAACGTGACCTCGGTTGACTTCTCCGCCGCCCCCTTTTCAGTCACCACCGGAGATCGCAGCTTCTCGGCTCCGGCCGTCATCATCTCCACGGGCGCCTCGGCCCGCATGTTGGGGGTGGCGGGCGAGCGCGAGCTGCTGGGGCATGGAGTGTCTACCTGCGCAACCTGCGACGGCTTCTTCTTCAAGGACAAGGAGCTTCTCGTTGTCGGCGGCGGGGACTCCGCCATGGAAGAGGCCACCTTCCTCACCAAGTTCGCGTCGAAGGTCACGGTGATCCACCGGCGCGAGCGGCTGCGGGCCTCGAAGGTCATGCAGGAACGCGCGTTCGAAAACCCCAAGATCGACTTCGTGTGGGACTCGACGATCGCCGAGGTGCTCGGCAACGGCAAAGTCTCCGGAGCGCGCCTTCAGAATCTCAAGTCCGGAGCCACCTCCGAGGTCGACGCCGACGGAGTCTTCGTGGCCATCGGGCACGATCCCAACACCAAGCTCTTTGGCGGCCAGATCGAGCTCGACGGCGGCTACATAGTTACCGGCGAGGGCACCGCCGCAAGCGTTCCCGGCGTCTTCGCAGCCGGAGACGTGGTCGACTTTCACTACCGGCAGGCAATAACCGCCGCCGGGATGGGCTGCCAGGCCGCTATCGACGCCGAACGCTATCTCGAGGCCAACCGCCTCTAGCTGGGTCGGCCTCGTGGCGCGCGCTGGGTACCCTCTATGCGTGTCGTCTCACGCCCACCGCGACCGCGGTCCTTCCCTGATGAGCCTGCGGCTCATTCGCGAGGGGCAGAGCTCGCAGGAAGTCGCCGACGTCCAAGCCCGCCTGCGCGCCCTCGGCTACGACATCGCCGACGATAGCGGGCATTTCGGGCCCGCGACCTCGTCTGCCGTGCGCACCTTTCAGCAGCGGCGCGGCCTCCTCGCCGACGCGCTGGTCGGCCACGACACCTGGGCCGAGCTCGTCGAGGCGTCGTGGCGGCTCGGCGACCGCAGCCTCTACCTGCGCCAGCCCCTCATGCGCGGCGACGACGTCGCCCTCCTGCAAGGCCGCCTCAGCGCACTGGGCTTCGACTCGGGGCGCGAGGACGGGATCTTCGGGGTGAACACGGCGCGCGCGGTGCTCGCCTTTCAGAAGGAGTACGGCGTGGCCGAGGACGGGATCTTTGGGGTTCGCAGCCACGCTGCGCTCACCGGCCTCAGGGTCGATAGGCCCGGAACCGCTGCCGCATTGAGGGAGGAGCTGCGCCGGCGCGAGACGATCGGTCTCAACGGGCGCGTCGTCGCCATCGATCCCGGCCACGGCGGCGACGATCCCGGCGACGTCGGTTCCAGAGGTCACGACGAAGCCGACATCTGCTGGGACCTCGCCGCGCGCCTCGCCCAGCACCTGGTGGAAGCCGGGGCCAGGGTTCGCTTTACGCGCACCGAATCCGAAAACCCAGACACCTCGGAACGGGCTCGCCGGGCGAACGAGGTCAACGCCGACGTCATGCTGTCGCTGCACTTCAACTCGCACCACGAGCCCACGGCCGCCGGCGCCTGCACCTACTTCTTCAAGGGCTCGAGTGCCGGGGAAGACCTGGCGGAGAACGTTCTCACGTCCCTCGTAGCCCTGGGAGCCCGCGACTGCCGCACGCACGCCACGAGCTACCGCATCCTGCGTGAGACCCGCATGCCCGCCCTATTGATAGAGCCTGCCTTCATCACGAACCCGGCCGAGGAGAAGGAGCTGCAGGACCCGGAGCGGCGAGCCGCCATCGCCGCCGCGATTGCGTCGGGCCTGACCCGCTACTTCGGTCCGGCCTGAGCTTGTGGTTGCGCGTCTGCCTCAGTCTTGGGGGCCGACCGTGGTCGCCGATCCCGGATCCTCGCCGAGGATCACCGTCGTCACCCGCCCGAGCTCCTCGAGCGACACGAAGTCCACCACTATGCGGCCCTTGCGTGCGCCCGTTTCCACACGCACGCGCGTCTGCAGATGGTCCGTCAGGCGGCGCTGTGCTTCAAGCGCCGCGGCCGGGCGCTCGCCCGCAGCGCGCCGGTTCCCGGCGCCCGAGCTACCGGGAGCGCCCGTCATCTGCTGGTAGCGACGCACCAGCTCCTCTGTGTCGCGCACCGACAAGCCCTCCTGCCCGGCGCGCCGCGCCAGACGCTCCTGGAAGGGGTTGCCGGCGAGGCCCAGCAGAGCCTTGCCGTGTCCCGCGCTGAGACGGCGCTCGACGAGATCGCGTTGCACGGCCGGCGGCAGGTCGAGCAGTCGCAGCGTGTTGGTCACCGTCACCCGGTTGCGCCCCAGTCGTTCGGCAAGCCCCTCTTGCGTGAGGCCCGCCTCGGTCATGAGCTCGCGGTACCCGGCGGCCTCCTCTATGGGATTGAGGTTGGAGCGCTGCAGGTTCTCTACAAGCGCTCGCTCGAGGGAGCCCCTCTCATCGGTGTCGACGACCACGACCGGTACCTCGGCGAGCCCGGCCTGGCGGGCCGCACGCAAGCGTCGCTCACCGGCTATCAGCTCGTAGCCGGGCCCGGGCACCTCACGCACCAGGAGCGGCTGCAACACGCCTAGCTGACCCACCGATTTTGCGAGCTCCGTTATCGACTCGTCGTCGAAGCTGCGGCGCGGCTGGCGCGGGTTCGGCGTCACCTCCCCTACGGGGACCGTGCGCAGCGCCCCCTTGTTGTCGACATCCTCCTCCGACCCGGCCGGCAACAGCGCATCCAGGCCGCGCCCGAGTCCCGAGCGGCGCGTCATCGCTCCCTGCCTTCTCGCGCCGGGTGGGTAAGTGGGCCGGGTTCCTCGAACGGCGACCGGCGCGGCCACGCGTCGTCGAGGGTGGCGGGAATGTCGGTAGTGACGCCGTAGCCGCGTCCGTGGGGGCCGGGCGTGGGGGTCTGCTCGGGGGCGGGGGGCGGGGGTGGCACGTGCACAGCAAGGCCATAGCGCGCCTCTACCTCTGCCGCCAGCAGCCGGTAGGCGACCGATCCACGCGCCGACGGGTCGAGTGTCAGAACAGGCTCCCCGAAGGATGGCGCTTCGGACAGTCGCACGCTGCGGGGGACGACCGTGCCGTACACGAAGTCGCCGAAGTGCGCCCGGACCTCGTCCGCCACCTGGCTCGACAGCTTGGTGCGCGCGTCGTACATCGTGAGAAGGAAGCCCACGATGCGAAGGGCCGGGTTGAGCGAGCGCCGGACGCGCTCGGCGTTCCCGAGAAGCTGGCCCAGGCCTTCGAGTGCGTAGTACTCACACTGCACCGGCACGATCAGGTCCTGCGCCGCGGCCAGGGCGTTCACCGTGAGGAGCCCCAGAGAAGGCGGGCAGTCCAGGAACACCATCTCGTAGTCCCCGGTAGTGTCGTTAAGAGCTTCGCGCAGCTTCAGCTCGCGTGCCATCGCCCCGGCCAGCTCCACCTCCGCCCCCGCAAGGTCGATGGAGGACGGCGCGCAGTAGAGGTTGGCAATCCCCGTCGCCAGCACCACCTCCGGCAGAGTCGACTGTCCCAGCAAGAGGTCGTACGTGGACGGCTGCGCCGCGCGTGCGTCGAGGCCCAATCCGGTGGTCGCGTTCCCCTGGGGGTCGATGTCGACCACGAGGACGCGGTGGCCCCGCAGCGCCAACCCCGCAGCAAGATTCACGGTCGTCGTCGTCTTGCCGACTCCCCCCTTCTGGTTCGCAATGCTGACCACCCGCCCCGAACGCGCCCGAGGCGGTCGATCTTCCAAGAGCTTCCAGTTTCTCGAGCTACTCCCCAGCGTTTTGATCTTCCACCCCACCTCGCTGCGCGTGCCGGTCTGGCGTGATAATAGCAAGGCCCGGCCGCCACAACCGGGCGCGCGGCGGAACAAGCGCCGACCGGCCCAGCCAGATGATCCCGCTACCGCGTGGCTCCAGCAGCGGCAGCATCATGGCAGCGGCCCGCTGCGGCGGCGCCAGGGCTCTTGCAGTTGCCGCCACGTGACCCGCCCGCAGGGCCGGATCGCGCGCTGCCTCCTGGGCGGTCATCGTGAGCACCTCGCCATCGAGGCCAAGGACCCGGAGGACCTCCTCGAGAAACGCCGCCCGCTTCTGACGTGGCTCGAGCAGCCTATAGAAGTGACTCCGGTCGGCGATCGCAAGCGGCACTCCCGGTAGGCCCGCGCCGCTGCCGACATCGATGATGAACCCCGCGGGGACAGAGGCGATCAGAGGCAGCGGCGTCAGGGAGTCGGCTAGGTGGCGCATCTCGAGCCGCACCAGGTCACGCGGTGACACCAGATCGAGACGAGCCGAGTGGTAACGAAGCAGGGCTGCATAATCGTGAAGGAGCCTGCCGGCGGATCCTTCGAGCAGGCCTTTTCCCTGCTCAGACCCATGTTCCACGGTTTACACTCCGCGCACGATCACCTTGCGGTTGGGCTCCTCGCCCTCGCTGAAGCTGGACGCCCCGTCCACCTCGGCGACGGCATCGTGGACGATCTTGCGCTCGTAAGCATTCATCGGTTCGAGCTCCACCTCGGTCCCCCGCTCCCTTGCCCTCTCGGCCATCGCCCGCGCGTAGTCGGCCAGCGAATCCCGTCTCCGGGCACGGTATCCCTCTACATCCACGAGCAGGCGAATGCGCGCCCGCAAACGGCGCTGCACCGCGGTGCGCGCCACCTCTTGCAGGGCATCGAGGGTCTGCCCCCGCCGTCCGATCAGCACCCCGAGGTCCTCTCCGGTGACGTCCAGCTGCGCTGTCTCCGCGTCCACCGACGTACCCACCTGTGCCTGCAGGCCCATGACCTCGAGCACGCCCGTCACGAACTCGCGGGCGGTATCGGCGACCTCCTGCGGCTCGGGCCGTTCCTCTTCGGAGCGTTCCTCTTCAGGAGCGGCGCCGCCGGCATCCGCCGGCACCTCATGCGCCCCTTCTGCTCCTGCGGCGGGGTTCGTGAGCTCTTCCGGGGTCTCGCTCATCGTCTCCGCTTCTTCTTGCTGCCGTCCGTACGACGTGCCGCCTGGGCCGACCGCCCGTCCTGAGAGCTCGCCTTGCTCGGAGAGCCCTTGGGCGGTTTGCTCGTAGGTCTCGTCGAGGTGGTCTTTGCGCCCGACTTCGGCGAGGGTCCCGCATCCTTGTCCTTCTTGGCGTCGCCGAGAGGCGGTAGGGAGCGGAAGATTATGCGCTGCTGGCCGATGGTCCACAGGTTTGTGGTTATCCAGTAGAAGACCACCCCGGTGGGAAAGTTGATGGCGAAGAACATCAGCATGAACGGCATGATCTTCGCGAACGTCTGCATCTGCGCCGCGGTGGGGTCGCCCGCCGGCCTGCTCCCTTGGATCTGCTTCTGTTGGTAATAGGTGGTAAAGCCCATCAACAGCACGAGCACTACGTATGGCGCTATCGACAGCGCGCTTCCCGAGCCGCACTGGACGCCGAATGTGGACGGGTCGTGCCTCACGATCTCGGTGGGCGTGCAGTCCAGCCGCCACAGCAAGAACTGGTTGACCCCCGCGATCTTCGCCTGCAGGGCGTGGTTCAGAGACTGGTACAAGGCCGCATCGTGGACCAGGTACAAGAGTGGCCTGCGAATGACGTAAAAGAGCCCGATCAGCACGGGGAACTGCATCACCAGAGGCAAGCACCCCCCGAACGGGTTAGCGCCGTGCTCCTTGTAAAGCGCCATCATCTCTTCGTTCAGCTTTTGACGATTGCCCTTGTACTTGGCTTGCAGCTTCTTGATCTCGGGCTGCAAGCGTTGCATCGCGCGCATCGAGCGCGACTGTTTGATCGACAGCGGCAGCAGGATGAGCCGCACCACGACGGTGAGCAGGATGATGGCCAGGCCGTAGCTCTTGACTACCGAAAACAGCGCCGCCAGCGCTCCCGCAAAGATCTCGAAGTAACCAAACGACGCGAGCACCTAGGCCCCTCTCCTGGCAGGTACGGGATCCACGCCCCCGCGGGCGAACGGATGACAGCGCAGAATACGCCGAGCAGCGAGGTATGTGCCCCGCATCGCCCCGTGCCGCACTAGCGCGTCGCGGGCATAGCGCGAGCAGGTCGGCTCGTACCGGCAGCGGCGGGGCAGCGCAGGCGAGACCCACCGGCGATAGGCGGTGATCAGGCTCGCCATCACGCGCGCCGCTGGGCTCACGGCTCACCGCGCGATAGGTGCACGGCAGCCAGAGCTGCGACCAGCTCCCTTTCCAGCTCCTGGAACTTAAGCTCGGACGTACAAGGGGCAGCCCGGACGATCACGTCGTAACCGGGCTTCGGCCGGTAGTCACGCGCAACTGCGCGCACCCGCCGCTTGACCCGGTTGCGGACGACCGCGCCGCCGAGCGCCCTCGGCACTATCAGCCCGAGACGCGTCGCTCCTTCGTCTTGTCGCGACTTGCAGATGACCGTCACAGATCCTCTCGTCACACGGACGCCGGTGCCCAACACCTGCCGGAAATCCCTCGGCCGGGCGAGCGTGCGCACGATAGCCGGGCGCGCGATTACCCTGCCCTACGCTGCCAGCCGCGTACGACCCTTGGCCCGCCGGTTCTTCAGGATCGTGCGGCCCGCACGGGTCTTCATGCGCGCCCGGAACCCGTGCTTACGTTTACGGCGGCGGTTGTTGGGCTGGAAGGTTCGCTTGGACATGGGGCTCGACCACCTTGGTCTCGTTTACCCGTCCGATCTTCGCTCGCGGTTCACCGTCGCGAAATCTTCGGGGGTTTTCGGGGTGCCTGCGGAGTATAGCCGACACACGTTTCTCCACGTCAAGCGTCTTACGCAGCAATCTTCTTCGCGCTCCGTCGGCGCGCCTTGACGCTCTCTGCCAACGGGTGCATTCTACCCACCGGTCACGAGCCTCGACCGGAGGCGAGGGACTTGCGGTTCTTCCCCCAGGCACCTGCCGGTTGAGTTAGACGCCCGAGTCGACAAGCGCACCGAAGGTTTGTTCCACACTTGTGGAAAAACCTGTTGACCGAGCTTCCCCCTGCTCAGCGCCGCTTTTCCTCCCTTCGGTGCAGTGTCGCCTCCCGTTGATTGCGGGGCACGGGGCGTCATGGTCCGGCGCGGGGCTGTGGACAACGAGCATCTCGACTCGGCACAAGGGGGAACCACTGGTGCATACATCGACCGGCGCCATCGATGCACGCCCACACGGGGCGGCTCTGTCAGATCCTTCAGCGGCGGCGCTGTGGAGCATGACCGCCGAACGCCTTAAAGACCGCATCCCGGAGGGCCACTTCTCCGCCTGGTTCGAACACACCCGCGGGGCGCAGCTCGACGATCAGACCCTCGTGGTCGGGGTCCCGAATCCCTTTGCAAAGGAATGGATCGAGACTCGCTACCTCGATCTCCTACGCCGGCTGGTGAGCGACGCCGCCCACAAGCCCCTCGAGGTGGTGCTGCGCACCGACGCAGCATTGTCACCCGAGGAGGTGCTTGCCGAAGCAGTTCTGCCCGGGCCGGCCCCATCGGGCCCGGACGCCGCGCCCGATCATGCAACTTTCCACCCCAAGTACAGCTTCGAATCCTTTGTCATCGGCTCCTCCAACCGGTTTGCCCACGCCGCCACCCTCGCGGTCGCCGAGGCGCCGGCCCAGGCGTACAACCCCTTGTTCATCTACGGGGGGGCGGGGCTCGGAAAGACTCATCTCCTGCACGCCGTCGGGCACTACGTGCGCCGCTACCACCCCGCCATGGCGGTCCGCTATGTCTCCACCGAGCAATTCATGAACGACTTCATAGTCGCCCTGCAGAGGCGCACCATTCCCGACTTCCACCGGCGTTACAGAGAAGCCGGCTTGCTCCTCATCGACGACATCCAGTTCCTCGAAGGCAAGGAACGAACCCAGGAGGAGTTCTTCCACACCTTCAACTCCCTTCACCCAAAGAGTCAGATCGTCATCACCTCGGACCGCCCTCCCAAGAAGATCTCCACCCTGGAAGAGCGTCTCCGCACCCGTTTCGAGTGGGGCCTTATCACCGACATTCAGCCTCCCGACCTCGAAACACGCCTCGCCATCCTGCAAAAGAAGGCCGAGACCGATGGGCTCAGCGCCACGAGCGAGGTCCTCAGCTACATCGCCAGCCGAATTCAAACCAATATCCGCGAGCTCGAAGGCGCCCTCATCCGGGTCGCCGCCTACGCCTCCTTGACCCGCTCCGAGGTGACCCTCGAGCTCGCTCAGAACGTGCTGCAGTCCCTGCTCCCGGACACCTCCGAAGCAAGAGTGACCTCTGACCTTGTCATCTCGGTGGCTGCCGAGTACTACGACTTCACGCCCGAGGAGATCTGCTCCCCCAGCCGCTCGAGACCGCTCGTCAATGCCCGCCAGATGGCAATGTACCTGTGCCGAGAGCTCACCGACCTCTCGCTGCCAAAAATTGGCGAGCGTTTTGGGGGCCGCGACCACTCAACGGTTCTGCACGCCACCAAGAAGGTTCACAAGCAGATGAGTGAGAGACAAACCTGCTATGAGCAGGTAAAAGAGCTCACGACCCGCGTTCGTCAACAGGCAACCCGTGCATAACAACCCGGCTGCCGGCACAACGGTGCGCAAAGTGGCCCGCGGGCAGCCGGCCCCCAAACTCGTCCACCACCATGCCCGGCACGTGAGTTGCCTGTCACAACCCCCGCGTACCCTCTCCTCTGGGAAAACGCAGCTTTTCCACAGTTTCAACAGCCCCTACTACTGCTACGAGAAAGATATGTCTTTAAGTGCTTCGTCCATACCTGTGGGCTCCGTCACAACCTGCCGGGAAAGCACGTCCTTAGCTAACGAGGCCATCACAATGGGAGGCAGATCATGAAGTTTCGTTGCGAGCGAGACGACTTGCTGGAAGCGGTTCAGTTCGCCTCCCGGGCGATCTCGAACCGCGCGACCCTGCCGGTACTGTCGGGTCTGCGCGTGGAGGCTTCGGACGGCGGCGAGGTACGCGTGGCCGCGACCGACCTCGAGCTCACCATGCAGACCTCGTTCAAAGCAGGGGTAGACGAACCAGGACGCGCTATCGTGCCGGGGCGCTTGTTCGCCGAGATGGCTCGCAGTCTGGGCGCCGGGCAAGTGCGCCTGGCCGGTGGAGAGGGCGAGATCGACATCGGCTCGGGCCGGGGCCAGTTCAAGGTCAAGGCTCTGGCGCCGGACGACTATCCGGCGCTGCCCATCGAGGGTGACTCGGGGGATGATGGTGTCCGGGTAGACATGGATGCAACCCGCCTGGCCACGGCCCTGTCCCAGGTGGTGCGCAGCGCCTCGGGGGATGAAAGCCGGCAGGTCCTTACGGGGGTGCTGTGGGAGCTTGACTCCGGGAGCTTGACCCTGGCCGCGACGGATTCTTATCGACTGGCGGTGCGCACGCTCGAGGTGTCTGGGGGTCCCTCGGAGCCCCGCAAGGTGGTAGTTCCGGCTCGCGCCCTGTCCGAGCTGGCGCGAGCCCTTCAGGGAGGGGCTACGAAGGTGGGGGCGGTGGTCAAAGAGAACCTGGTGGCCTTCGCTCTCGGCGGCGATGGGAGCCGGGGTGCTGCAATGGGGGAGCAGGTGATCGGGTCGCGGTTCATCGAGGGCGAGTTCCCGAACTACAAGCAGCTCATCCCGGAGGGCTACAGCAACACCTTGATTGTCGACAAGGAGACTTTGATAGATGTCACCAAGCGGGTTGGGCTCCTGGCGCAGAACAACCTGCCGGTGAAGCTGAGGCTGGACAAGGAGCTGGAGGTCTCCGCCCATACGCCCGACGTAGGCGAGGGCCAGGAGGCGCTCGACGCCGACTATCAAGGCGAGCCCTTGGTGATCGCCTTCAACCCGCAGTTCCTCATCGATGGGATCTCGGTGATCCAAGGCGAGCGAGCGGTACTGACCGCGGCGGACGGTCTGAAGCCGGCAGTGCTGCGGTCTGAGGCCGAGGTCGGTTTCACCTATCTGTTGATGCCCGTGCGGCTGTCTTAGGACTTGTGGCCGTGCGCGTCGATTGCCTGGTGCTCGAGGATTTCCGGAACTACCGCAGGGCCCGGGTGGATTTCGACCCCGGCGTGAACCTCGTGGTGGGGGCAAATGCGCAGGGCAAGACGAATCTTCTTGAGGCGGTGCACTGCTTGAGCGGTCTGGGGTCGCCCCGAGCGGCAGATTCGGCCCTCGTGCGTGAGGGCGCCGAGCGCGGTCTTCTGCACGCCCAGGTGACAAGAGGCACTCGCTCGCTGCGAGTGGACATCGAGTGGCGTCCGGGGCGCGCCCCCCGGGCCCTCGTCAACCGTACTGCGGTGCAGGGTGTGCGGCCCCTGAGCGAGCTAACGGTCGCCGTGTTCTTCGGCCCCGACGAGCTGTCGCTGATCAAGGGCTCCCCCGACGGACGACGACGTTTTCTCGACGACCTGGTAGTGAAGCTTCGTCCGGGGCGTGCGGCCCTGCGGCGAGAGTGGGAGCGGGTTCTCAAGCAGCGCAACGCCCTGCTCAAGTCGGCGCCGCGCGGCGGCGGCGGGGCCGTGCCGGCGCGCACATCACTCGAGGTGTGGGACGAGGCTCTGTGTCGTACAGGGGCCGCTCTTACAATCGCCCGCCTGCACGCGCTGGGCTGCCTTATCCCCTACGTTCAGAAGCGCTACGAGGCAATTGCCGGCGGCGGGGCAATCGAGCTCGGTTACTCCAGCTCGTGGCTCGGTAAGGAACCGGCTCAGGCGGCCCTTGCGGGGGACCAGCAGGTCGACGAGGTGGCTTTGTACGAGCATCTGCGGAGTGCGCTTGACGGGGTGAGGGAGCGGGAGATCGAGCGCGGCCAATCCCTTGTCGGTCCTCAGCGTGACGACGTCGTGGTCACGCTGAGGTCGGGAGGCTCTGCCGAGGCGCTGCTGCTGGATGCACGCACCTACGCGTCCCAGGGCGATCAGCGGACCTGCGCTCTCGCATTGAAGCTGGCCGAGCACGATCTACTTGCGACTGCGCTGGGAGAGGATCCGATCCTGCTGCTGGACGACGTCTTTTCCGAGCTCGATCCAACTCGCCGGGCGTGGCTGGCCGAAGCCGTGCGGGGCAGGGGCCAAACCCTGGTGTCCTCGGCCGAGCCCGGCGTCGGCGAGGCGGCGGGAGCCACCCGGACGATACGGATCGACAACGGGGCGGTGGCGGCGGGATGAGGTCCTCCGCCCGGCCCCAGGAGCCTCAGTGTCGCCTCCCGGAGCTCACGTGAGCTCCGGGTTCGGATCGCCGCAGCGCCTCGGGGACCTGCTCGAGGGCGCGGGCCAGCGCCTGGGCCTCCCGGCGGCGCGCGAAACGGGCCGCCTGTGGGCGCGCTGGGCCGAGGTTGTGGGGGGCGCGGTTGCGGCGCACGCGGAACCGACGTCGCTGCGCGGCGGGGTGCTGCGCGTGCGTGCCGACTCGCCCGCCTGGGCTACCGAGATCGGCTATCTCGGCGCCGCCATAGCCCGCCGAGCCAACGCAGTGGCCGGCGCCGACATCGTTGTAGAGGTCAGGGTCTTTACAGGTAGGCCCCGCACCGGAGGCACTTTCCGAGAGGGACCGGCCACGCCACGAGGCGCGCCGCCTGAGCAGCCCCACGCGCCCTCCGCCGAGGACCCGCTGGAGGCCTTTGCCAGGGCCCGCGCTGCGTGGGCAAGAAGGCGCTCCGGCCGGTCGCGTTGAGCTTGCTTGGATCGGAGGAAACGTGCAGGTAGATGCTATGATTGGCATGTCCGGGCGGCCCTTCGCCGGGCGCCGAGAGCGGCCTTCGGCCGGGCCCTAGCGGAAGGCGCCACAGGGGTCCCCGGCAGCGGCAGCGGAACGCTGCCGGCCGGTGGCGCCGGACCTCACGACAAGAGCAAGCCGGTTCGTATTCGGAAGGAGAGCATGGCCTCGACAAGAGCTTCATCGGGCGCGACTGCAGCCGCTGCCAAGGCGTCCTACACCGCTCAGGACATCACCGTTCTCAAAGGCCTTGACCCGGTGCGCCAGCGACCGGGTATGTACATAGGCTCCACCGGGCCGCGCGGCCTCCATCATCTCGTTTACGAGGTGGTCGACAACTCGGTCGATGAGGCAATGGCCGGATACTGCGACCGGATCACCGTTGAGCTGCTCGCAGATGGCGGCTGCCGCGTGTCCGACAACGGACGAGGCATCCCTACAGACACCGTCAAAGGCGAGGGGAAGCCGGCTGTCGAGGTGGTGCTCACGACCCTGCATGCCGGCGGGAAGTTCGGGGGCAAGGGCTACCAAGTCTCGGGCGGACTGCACGGCGTCGGCCTGTCGGTGGTGAATGCCCTGTCCGAGCGCCTCGAGATCGAGGTCGCCTCGGCCGGCAAGCTGTGGGAGCAGAGCTATGCGCGCGGCAACCCACAGGGCAAGCTCAAGCCGGTGCGCAACGTCAAGCGCACCGGTACCTCCATCACCTTTTGGCCCGATCCGCAGATCTTCGTCGAGGACCGCGACTTCAAGTGGGACACCCTTGCACAGCGTCTGCGCGAGATGGCGTTTCTCAATCGGGGCCTGGAGATCAGGATCGATGACAAAAGAGTCGAGCCCGAGGAGAAGGACAGCTTCCGCTACACCGGCGGGATCATCGACTTCGTCAAGCATCTCAACCAAGCGCGCGAAGGCGTGCATAAACGCGTCGTGTACTTCGAGGCAAAGGCGCAAGTACACGAGCTCGAGGTCGCCATGCAGTGGACGACCTCGTTCAACGAGTCCGTGTTCACGTTCGCCAACAACATCAACACGCACGAGGGCGGCATGCACGAAGAGGGTTTCCGGCGTTCGCTGACGCGCGCGGTTACGTCCTACGCGCGCTCCAAGGGCATTCTCAAGGAGAAGGACGATCCCCTCACCGGTGAGGACTGCCGCGAGGGGCTCACCGCGATCGTGTCGGTCAAGCTGCGCGACCCGCAGTTCGAAGGGCAAACCAAGACCAAGCTGGGCAACACCGAGATCCGCTCCTTCGTCGAGACGTCGATGAACCAGCGCTTCGCCGAGTTCCTCGAGGAGCACCCGGGCGACGCACGGGCCATTTGCAACAAGGCACTGTCGGCTCAAAGGGCGCGTCTCGAGGCCCGCAAGGCGCGTGACTTGGTGCGACGCAAGTCGCTGCTCGAGTCGACGACGTTGCCCGGCAAGCTGGCGGACTGCCAGACGCGCGACCCACACCGAGCCGAGCTCTACATCGTCGAGGGAAATTCGGCAGGCGGCACCGCCAAGAGCGCGCGCCAGCGTGAGTTCCAGGCGGTACTGCCTCTGCGGGGCAAGATCCTCAACGTCGAACGAGCGCGACTAGCCAAGATCCTCGAGAACAAGGAGATTCAAGCGATCATCACCGCGCTTGGTACCGGAATAGGCGAGGACTTCAACCTGGCGAAGTGTCGCTATCACAAGGTCATCTCGATGGCCGATGCCGACGAGGACGGCTCCCACATCAAGACGTTGCTGCTCACCTTTTTCTTTCGTTATATGCCTGCCGCGATCGAAGCCGGGTACGTGTTTGTGGCTCAACCTCCGCTGTACCGGCTCGCTCAAAAGGGCAAGAACGTCTATTTCAAGAACGAGGCCGAGTTGGACGCTTATCGCGATGGGTGCAACGGCGGCCGAGTTCAGCCTCAGCGCTTCAAGGGTCTCAGCGAGATGGACGCCGAGGAGCTGTGGGACACGACCCTTGACCCCGACCGGCGTACGCTGCTGCGCGTTACCATGGAAGACGCTGCGCTTGCCGCGGTGATCTTCGAGACATTGATGGGCGAGGACGTCGATGCGCGCAAGTCGTTCATCCAGCGCAACGCAAAAGACGTGCGCTTTCTCGATATCTAGGAGCTGAGTGACACCTCATGGTTGGTGACGGACCGTTTCAGGACAACTTGCCGGGCGGGGGAAACGGAGGTCTCGGTGTCAGTGACATAAGCCTCGAGGAAGAGGTTCAGAGCGCGTTCCTCGAGTACGCCATGTCGGTGATCGTGAGCCGGGCGCTGCCCGACGTGCGGGACGGGCTCAAGCCGGTGGCGCGCCGCATCCTCTACGCAGCTCTGGAGTCCGGGCTCAGGCCGGATCAGCGTTTCCGCAAGTGCGCGGCCCTCGTGGGCGAGGTCATGAAGACCTACCATCCTCATGGTGACCAGGCGATCTATGACGCCCTCGCCCGGCTCGTGCAGGACTTCTCGATGCGCTACCCGCTCCTTCAAGGCCAGGGCAACTTCGGTTCGGTGGACGGCGATCCGCCGGGGGCGATGCGCTACACGGAGTGCCGCCTGGCCCAGATGGCCATGGAGATGCTCCGGGACATCAACGAGGAAACCGTCGACTTCACCGACAACTACGACGGGGACACAGTCGAGCCCGTGGTTCTGCCAGCTCGACTGCCGAACCTGCTCGTCAACGGTTCCATGGGCATCGCGGTGGGAATGGCGACCAACATTCCGCCGCACAACCTCGGCGAGGTGATCGACGCGGTCATCGACGTGCTCGAGCACCCCGAGCTCTCCGAGAGCCGGGACACGGTGTTCCAGACCGTCATCAAGCACGTCAAGGGCCCGGACTTCCCGACCGGCGCCCTCATCGTGGGTCGCCAGGGCATCCACGATGCCTACGCCACGGGACGCGGGTCGATCAAGATGCGGGCGGTGTGCGAGGTCGAAGAGGGGCCCAAGGGAAATCCGCGCATCGTCGTCACCGAGATCCCCTATCAGGTCAACAAGGCGCGGCTGGCACAGAAAATCGCAGAGCTGGTCAACTCGAAGGTGATCGAAGGCATCGCCGACTTGCGCGATGAGTCGTCGCGCGAGGGCATGCGGCTCGTGATCGACCTCAAGAAGTCGGCGATTCCCCAGGTCGTGCTCAACCAGCTCTACAAGCGCACGCAGTTGCAAGACAACTTCGGCGTGAACATGGTGGCGCTGGTGGATGACGTGCCGCGAACCCTCGGCATCGCAGAGGTCATCGAGCACTACATCACCCACCAGATCGACGTCATCGTTCGGCGCACCCGCTTCCGCCTGCGCAAGGCCGAGGAGCGCAGCCACATTCTCGAGGGCTTCATCATTGCCCTTGCCAATCTCGACGCCGTCATCGAGCTCATTCGCCGGTCGGACGACGTGCACGCGGCGCGCGACGCGCTCATGGAGACCTATGCGCTGTCTGAGGTGCAAGCGCAGCACATTCTCGATATGCCGCTGCGCCGTCTCACCGCGCTGGAGCAGGGCAAGATCCGTGAGGAGCACGAGGAGCTGCAGAAGGTCATCGCGGGACTACGTGCCATCCTTGCGGATCCCAGCAAGGTGCGCGCCATCATCGCCCAGGAGCTGTCCGAGGTGCGAGCCAAGTTCGCCGACGCGCGCCGCACGCGCCTCGTACCCGACGAGGGCGAGTTTGACATAGAGGATCTCATCGCAGACGAAGACCTCGTGGTGTCGGTGTCGCGCGGCAGCTACGTGAAGACCGTACCCATAGACACCTACCGCCGTCAGGGACGAGGCGGGCGCGGTGTAAAGGGCGCGGAGCTCAAGGAGGGCGACATCGTCCAGCACCTCCTCAAGACGACGGCCCATTCCTATCTCTTGATCTTCAGCAACTCGGGGCGCGTCTATCGCCTCAAGGCTCATGAGATCCCCAAGCGGGACCGCACAGCCCGCGGCACCGCCGTCGTAAACGTCGTGCCGATGCGGCCCGAGGACGAAGTCGCAGCCGTGATCGATACGCGCGACTATGAGTCCTATCGCTACCTGTTGATTGCTACCAAGCGCGGGATGGTCAAGAAGACCCTGTTCCGTGAGTACGACTCGTCGCGCAAGGAGGGCATCATCGCCCTCAACCTGAAGGACGGTGACGAAGTCGTGCGGGTGCAACCCACCTCGGGTAGGGACGACCTTCTCCTGGTAACGCGCAAGGGGAAGGCCATCCGCTTCACCGAGGACAAGGTCCGTCCCATGGGCCGTACCGCTACCGGTGTGATCGGCATAAAGCTGGATGACGACGACGAGGTCGTGGCTTGCGAAGTCGTCAACGACGACGCCGAGCTGCTCGTGGTCACGCGCTTCGGTTACGGCAAGCGGACGAAGCTGTCGGCCTTTCCCCTCAAGGGCCGTGCCGGCAAGGGGGTCATAGGCGCCAAGCTGACCCGCTCGCGGGGGCAGATCGTCGGCGCTTGCGCCGTCCACCAGGGTGATGAGGTCTTCTTGATCTCCGACTCGGGAGTCGTCATTCGCATGAGTGTGGACAGCATTTCGCGGCAAGGACGCCATGCCACGGGGGTGCGCGTGATGAACTTGCCAGACGAAGGTAGGGTTTCGGCCTTGGCGCCGGTGGTCGGCGAGGCCGAGAACGGGCAGGGCCAGCTCGCCTAGCCACGGGCGTGAGGTCGGTGCCTCATGAACCGATGAGCGCGTGCCGACGTCTAGTCAAGGGCCCGTTTTCCCAGAAAGCACGGGTCCTGTGCCCCATACTGATCCTCGACGCAAGCTAACCGGAGGATGCTGTTGTCCTCGAACGAGAAACGCAGTGCCGCATGGCGACGTGATCCGGATGCAGGATCGGCTTCCGGTCGGCACCTCGCGTCCGATCTCGAAGCTACTGAGGCGTCGTTCTCGGTGCGTGATTTGACTGCTGCGGACAGGGCGCGCAGGGAGCGCCGGGAGCTGGCGCGCCGGCGCGCCGACACTCCAGAGCGAGGCACCGCGCGCCGGATAGACAAGCCGCCGCGCGACACAACGGAGGCCCGTTACGAGCCGCAGCCCGCTACTTCCTACGCCGAGACTCACCAGGCGTCACCGGCCCACCAGGAGCCGGCCGCTGCGACCAGGCGACCCGAGCGAACCCGCCGCGTAACGGCGCGGCGACCGATGACGCGCCGGGTCAAGCGCACGCTCAAGAGGATCGACCCACTGAGCGTGCTCAAGCTGTCGTTCTTCTACTACCTCGTGTTTCTAGCGCTGTGGCTCATCATGGTGGCAATCGTCTACAGCCTTCTGAGCTCCTTCGGATTCTTTGACTTTCTCCACGGTGTCGGCCAGGGCGCCGTGCTGAAGTCGCTGAGTCATCTCGAGATCAGCCTGGGCACCGTGGAGAAGTGGGCCTTTCTCGTGGGGTTCGTGCTCGTGTTGATCGCGTCCATCGTCAACGCGTTTCTTGCCTTCCTGTACAACATCGGCGCGGATGTCACCGGCGGTATCGAGATGACCTACGTGGAGCGCGAGTAGCTGCTAGAGGGGTTCGGGCTCCAGGCGCGCGCTGCGAACGCCGCGCTCACCGAGCTTCGCGAGGAATTGGGCGGGCTCGACGACCTCCTCGAGAGACCGGACACCACCCGGAGCGCCGCCCTCGCCCACAGTAAGGACGCTCATCGCAAACGTGAGCGAGGCAAGGTTGACGAGCTTGTCGGTGACTCCCAGTGAGATGCTCGCGGGCCGGTCTTCGCGGTGCCCGGTCACGTCCACGCGCGCCGCCGTCCATCCGCCGCCGGGAATCAACCGTAGCGCGGGAGTCGCGGCTCGCACCGCGGCCAGAACGCGCCTGCGTCCCGCATCCGTTCGCAGAAGCCCAGCCTTGGCGGCAACGCGTATCGCGTCCATTGCGCTGCGTTCGGTAAAGCCTTTGCGGTAAGAGACGAGCGCGCCGGGATGGCGCCTGCTCAAGGTAATCAGCTCCGCGTGGCGACACGGAAAGGTTTCGACCCACCCGACAGGTTCCGGGCAGTAGATGAGGCGCGGCGTACCGCTGTGGTGTGCACCGGGTTCCGATCCGCCGCCGCGCCCGAGGTCGTGGAGGGTGTCGAGCGCGCCCGCCGCGCCCCAGTCATCGCGCAGCGATGCGCCGACGGAGACGGAGATGCTGTCGACAGCGTCCAGGGCGCGGGCCGCGCGCTCGACCAAGAGATTAGTGACACCCGGGCTGAGACCGCAGCCCGGCACCACGACGCTCCTGCTTCCGGCCAGCTCCTCATAGAGTTCCTCAAGCACCACATCGTCGCTACCGAGCGAGATGTAGGGACGCTGCTGGGACGCGCACGCGCGTGCAGCGGTCGCCTCGAGCTCATGGGCGGGACCCGCCGCCGAGGCGACGACATCGCAGGCTCGTACCGCCGACAACAGGGAAGGGCCGTTCGTTATATCGAAGGCAATGGGGCGGACTCGCCGGCCCTTGGGGTCGAGCAGCCTCCCCAGCCGCTGTGTGTCATCCGCATGCCGGGACGCCACCACGAGCTCGCTCACCGCGTCGGAGCGCGCCAGCTCGATCGCGCAGCTCGCTCCCAGAGCTCCGGTAGCGCCCAGGAGAAGGACCTTCATGCTAGGAGAGGTCGTCTCGGCCGAGCTCCCGCCACCGGCCTTCGGGCGGGGGAGTCTTGTGATGCGCGAAGAGGCGTGCAGCCCATACCGTCGCGATGCCGGCGAGGCCAACGGTGGCGAGACGGAGCGCCCGGGCGAGCATCATGATAACTATAGGCGCAGCGGCGGACACAGGACGGTAGGGGTCTGTAGGATGTGGTGCTTGCTCCTTCATGTCGAGGGATTGGGGGTGACCGCTTGACAGACGCGATGATCTCGCTCCAGAGCGTTTCCAAGAAGTTCTCGTCCGGCTCGGTTGCCGTGCGTGAGCTGTCCATCGATGTGAACGAGGGCGAGACGGTAGTTCTCGTAGGTCCGTCTGGTTGCGGCAAGACGACGACCCTCAAGATGATCAATCGTCTCATCGAGCCTTCCGACGGGTCGATCGTCGTGAACGGAACCGACGTTCTCAAGCAGAACCCCGTCGAGCTGCGCAGGAGCATCGGTTACGTCATCCAGAGCGTGGGGTTGATGCCGCACCGGTCGATCGCCGACAACATAGCCACGGTTCCCAACTTGCTGGGCTGGGAGGACGAACGCACG